>MHXM01000193.1:5605-13137 GCA_001825565.1 Desulfuromonadaceae bacterium GWC2_58_13 | reverse complement strand
GGGCAGGTGGGAATTCTCTCGCTTGGGTGTCCAGTCAAAACCGGATTCGGTGTCCAAATAAAATGGATTGCGCACTGAGTAACGAAGAGCGTCGGACAACGGACCGATTACAGGAAAAGATGACTCGTCAGGTCCCGTTCAAAAATGGTGCTCCCGCAGCAATGGACGGGAAACCCGAGATTTTTTCCTATGCCCTCATGATGGAAACATGCAAGGCCACCAAACCGACCGGGGCGTTACAACTCGTCGCGAACGCTGCGGCCGGGCAATACTGGGACAATTCTGATACTAGCCTTGCCGTTGCCTTCTCGCAAATGGCAGACCTGGCCCCCCAGACCCCACTTGAAGCGATGCTGATAAGTCAAATGGTGGCTGTCAATACTGCAATTGGAAAGATCATGCAACGCGGCATGTTGCCAGACCAGACGTTTGAAGGGAAACAAATGAACATGAATCTTGCCACTAAGCTGCAACGGACCTTCTTGCAGCAGATTGACGCTTTGGAAAAGTTGCGGGGCAAGGGGCAGCAGACAGTCAGGGTTGAACACGTTACGGTCAACGCCGGGGGACAGGCGATTGTCGGCCACGTTGAACATAAGCAGGGGGGGGAGGGGTAACGATGGAAAATAGCCGTTACCCCATGCCAAGGACGAAATGCGGGGCACGAACCCGGGCGGGTGGAAGTTGCCGACAGCCGGCCATGAAAAACGGGCGTTGTCGTTTGCATGGCGGCAAGAGCAAGAGCGGTAAAGAACACGGACGATACAGGCACGGCGGACGAACGAAAGAGGCAATGGAGATGCGGCGGCGGTTTGCGGAACTGGTGCGGGAATCAAAGCGAATGCTCAGGGAGATTTAGCCCCGAAGCCCGAAGGAGTAGTCGGCGCACCGAAGAGCGGTTTTGTACACTCCATGAACAATTTGCGGAAGGAGATCTCAGAATTCTGATAAAGCGATACTGAATCCCAGTTTTTAAAACCCCTTATTAATTAACTAATGATTTAACAACCGGCTTGGAGTCCTTCAACATTTTCAATTCCTTACAGGCTGGTGAATAGTTCAGCCCACAGCTAATTTCATAATATAAAATTGCCTCATCAATCTTACCTAGCTTTTCGAAAACATACCCATAATTATTATAAACCGTCCCATAGTCTGGATTTATTTCTATTGATTTAAGACAATCTTGTTTTGCTTCATCTAAAAGACCAAGCATTGCTTTTGCAGCACAACTGTTTGAAAAAGCAGTCTCATTTTTTGGATCTATAGCAATTAACTTCTTGGTTATTATTACAACTTCTTTATAATTTTTTTCTTTGAATTTATTGTGGCTCAAACTTAATAAATATTGAACCTCTTCATATGGAAAATAACCTTTTATTTCTTTAAAATTTTGACAAGAAATATCAAACCCAGCCTCACATGCTAATCTAAAATCAGCTAGTGCTAAATCTTCTTTCCCGGTTTTTTTATAGACAACTCCCCGATTGTTATAGGCATATAAATTTTCAGGGTTTATATCAATTGCAGCATTGCTGTCTTCTAGGGCCTCTTCAAAAAACCCTTTTTCAGCATAACCAGAGGCTCTGTTACTGTATGCTAAATCGTTTTCAGGATTGAGTGATATTGCGACCGACGCTGTTCTTATAACCTCTGCCCATTGTTTTTTTTGAATACTTTTATAACTTTTATCAACCCAAGAATTTGCCTCTTCAACTGACTGGGCCGTAGTTATAAATGAATTACCTTCAAGGTTTTCATCAAATATATCGGCTGTCTGATCTTCACCGTTTAATGGAGGATTAGACTTCCTATTCTCACTTTTTATGATGATTGCAAGCATGGCCTTTTTCTGTTTTTGATATCTTTCGGTTTCTTCTTCTTTTTTAATTAGATCAATCAATTTAGGGCCATAAATTTCTTCTCTTAAAATAATACTAAGTGCGCCTTGTCGCATCCCTCTATTTCTTCTTGACTTGTCTGATAGAACATTTTCATAGACATACAAAGAAGTCTCATCTTCTGAACCAGCAATTTTTGTAATAGCTAAAATTGAACTTAGCTGAATATGGCTATTTTTGTCTGTCAAAGACAATAATTTTAATTTTGGTATAGCGGATTTTGCCTTTTCACCAAATTTTGTTAACAAATTGACAGATTGAAATCTAACTCTTTCATTTTCGTCTTCAAGGGCCAGTATTAATTTTGGAATAGATGATGGCTTTCCCAGGTCATCTTCTGTTTTTATACCATAACGTTCTTCCCACCCAGATGCCTCAATTGCAAGAATTCCAGATTTAATCGGCCTCAATGGCCCACATCCACAGACCATAGCCAAATAAATAAACGCTATAAGCGACGTCTTTGCTATTGATCTGAAATTCATAATCCCCTCCCCCTGAATTAATCTAAAAATGGCAGTGAATCACATTGTTAACTTTAATTCCATTAGGAAATAAAGATACTCCAAAATCAACTATCAGTTGATTGATACCCTGGCCAGATGGATACAGACAAAGCCCCCCTATAAATAACACCAGCCTAATCTATCGGAGGATTACGGGGGCGTCAAGAGAACACCCGGCTCTTGCCCGATTTAAGTTTTCACACCCTAAATTACTGACGTATTTGAATGGCTACAAACAAGGGCAGGGAAAAAATTTTAAGAGATATGAGCTTTTACAGGCTATTTATAGGCATATTTTTTGGCATATACAACAAAATACCTTCAATATAAAACTTTAAAAAACAACATGTTAGATGAATAGTTTTATTCCCATCTGCCAGGCAGTTACGCTACACATGGCGTGGCTGCCTGTTTTTGTTCATCTTATAAACCACGCATTTGGAACCTTATTGGGACACTCGGTTAAAATGGGGCACGAAAAAGTCGGGGTGACGATATGCCGGGAGAGGAAAACTGGAAGGGTTGACAACTCGACCAAGTTTGACTATAGATTCTCATGCAGCAGCCGGCCCTATCCTATCCCGTCCCCGAGGCGGTGACGCCCCCGGAACCTTACCCTTTGACGTAAACCCTGATACCTCATGGGAATTAAGAAATTGACAATAGCAAGCCCCAAGAGGTAATTTTAAACGCTCTAATACTTTTCGGTTTCCGGTCCCCGTACACCGCCGTTTCCAGTTTCGCCTCCATCCCAGGGAGTATTGCATGCTGCGCCCCTTCTTGCTGTTGCTGCTGCTGATCAGCCAGACCGCTCCCTGCCTTGCCTCCGGCTTTTCCTTCAGCGATTACGAAAACAATCAGGCATTGGCCGACCAGGAGCAGACTCGGCAGATTGCAACGGACACCCACCGACTCCTTTCCACCCAGTGCGGCAACCGCCTTAAAAACAAGCGCATCGCCCTGATGATCGGCGAACGCCACAGCGGCCTGGATCCCCACGCCGAACGGATCAATCATGGTCCCCTGTTCGACGAAATCAACCGCCGGCTGCGCACCCTCGGGTTGAAAACCCTCACCCGGGAACAGATCAACGAACAGATTGCCGACGCGGAACGAACGGCGTTTCTCAATAACGACCTGGATGCCGCGATTTCGGCCGCGCAGCGGCTCAAGGCCGAATTTCTGCTGCAGGGATTGATCGCGGTGAAATCGCAGCGCAACCCGATTCTCAACATCGAAGAAGTCTTTCTGACCCTCACCTTGTCGCTGGTCGATCAACGGGGCCGGCAGATTTCTTCGGTGTCCGCCACCGCCGATTCGTACGTGGCCAACGATGCGCTGCAAACGGCGCTGCAACTGGTCAGGGATAAAGCCGACCTGATGCTGGCCCAGCTGTACAACGACTATTGCCGCCAGGGCGATGACTGATTTTTCGAGGGGAGCCGTCATGCGTTTTCATCTCCTGTTACCGATGTTCCTATTGCTGGCCCCGACGGTTCTGGTTGCCGTCCCGGCCCGTGGCGCAACCGCCGAAGCGCAGACCATCATCGTTTCCGCCGAGGGCCTGGCCGACCCGGATGCCGGCATCTACCGCAACGACAAGGGCTTGCTCCTGGACGACCTGCGAGCCGACGCCCGCCGCCAAGTGGTGGAAAAAGCGGTCGGCACCCTGGTCGAGAGTTCGACCCTGGTGGAGAATTTCGCCCTGATTGAGGATCGGGTGCTGACCCGTTCGCAGGGGCTGATCAAGAATGTGATCAAGGAAAGCGCCCCCTGGCGCGGCGAAGACGGCTTCATGCATATTCTGCTCAAAGCCGAGGTCTTCCTCTCGGATATCCGCGACAGTCTCAAGGAACTCTCCCGCACCCAGCGAATCTCGCTGATCAAGGAGCACGGCAATCCGAAAATCTCAGTCGCGGTCCGCGTTAAAGACGCCGAGCGGGGCTCGGAAATCCCGCCGGAACGCAGCGAAATCGCTGAAAATATTCTCAAACAGGGGATTTCGTCCTTCGGCTACCGGGTCTGGTCCGAACCGGAAAGTGGCAAAGCCAAGGACGGCCAGGCCGATTTCGCTATTTCCGGTGAAGCCAAATTCAAAAAGGTCTCCGTTCATCTCAATGCCTCGGGCCTCGATGTCTCCAAATACGTGCTGACTTCCTGGACGGTCAAGTGCCTGAACCCCCTGACCGGCGAGGAGATTTATTTCAACAACCAGATTCCGCGCAAACAGAGCTGGAATGACGAGGATGCCGCCTTGGCCGACATCGGCAAACTGATTGCCGCCGAATTCACCAAAGACTTCTTCGAAGACCACTTGCTGAGCCCGTCCAAAATCTTCCAGTTGCAGGTATCCGGACTGCCCGACTACGATACCGGCAACCTGCTCAAGAAAGAGCTGATTGGTCTGCGCCACATGCTCAATATCGAGTTCCGGGATTTTCAGGCAGGGCAAGCCTCGCTGTTCGAGGTCGATTACAGCGGGTCGCGGGAAAACTTCGTCCAGAGCATCAACGAGTACATGATTGCGCCGCTGAACAAAAAGTTCGGCGGCAAGACCTTCGCCATCGATTCGGCCCGAGGGGATACGGTTCAGGTGACTTTTACGCCGCCGGCTGGCGAAGAAACCGCCACGGCGTTCAACCGGCTGCCGCCGGCGGCTCTCTACGAAGCGGCGCCCGGACGTCTGCAAGCCTTGGCCAAGGACGAATCGACCCGAGCGAAACTGCGCGAACTGGATCCAGATTTCGCTGCCCAGCTCGACAGTACGCCACCGGTGGCCGCCGGCGGGGCCAAGGCGGCGGAGAGTTTTTAACCCATCCATGCCATTTGAGCGTTTTACTCGCGAAGGAGGTGCAAAATGAGAATCGGGGGATTTTTTGCTGTTTTAATGGTGGTCGTCCTGCTCGGCGGCTGCGTCGAGCTGATGAATGCGTCCGGCACGGCCAACAGCCAGGCCGACGGCTCGATGTATCAGCCGGTGACCTATGCCAATGCCGCCAAACCGGGTCCCTATCTCATCGTGCTGCCGGGCACGATCAAGAGCATGAACGCGACCTTTCTCCAGCAAATCAATGAAAACAACATCGCCGACTACGCCGAACTGGAGCTCGGCAATGCCAACTTCCGCGTCCTTGAGCGGGCCGATCTGGGACCGATGCTGGACGAGATCACCCTGGCCGTCAACATGGGCGACCCCCAGGCGCTGACCAAGTTTCGCCGGGGCAAGTTCAAGTCGACCAACTGGTTCATCACCTTCGACATTCTCAAAGCCGAACAGGTCAGCAAGGCCGGCTCGGGATTCGACGGTTCGACCCTCGGTTCGATCGTCGGCGCCCTGGCCAGCGGCACCGGGGGATATGTCGGCGACGTCGCCACCTCGTCGGTGCAGATGGGCGACAGTGCCGGGGTCTGGATTGTCGGCATGCGCTACAAGATCGTCGACGCCTCAACCACTGAACAGGTCAGCACCGGTTATTTTGAAGACAAAATGGAAGTCGGCAAGAAAGGCGTCAGCATCCTCGGCGTTTCCGGTAACCAGGGGCAGGGAATCACCCTGGACAACGTGGCCCAACGCCTGGTGCAGAAATGCGTGCAGCAGATCGACCAGCGCAAATAACACGGATCCCATCTTTGCTTCCCCCCGTCTGCTTAGGCGGGGGTCTCTCCCAGGCCATCGGCCGGGTCTTGCAACGGACCCGAAAATTTGTTAAAAGCACTTGATTACATTAATAAATTCCACCCGCAACCGCGTTTGACCGGACCCCTGAGACGATGACTGACAAACAGACCCTGCTGCGCCAGCTTCCCGCCGTCGACCGTGTGCTGAAATGCCCCAATATGCAGGACCTGGCGCGACACTGCCCCCACATGCTGCTGCTGGAAGCGGCCCAGGAGACGGTCGCGGCCCTGCGTGAGGCGATTTTGCGGGAAGCGGCGGATCTGGACCTATCGGTCGATGCGGTCGCCGAACGAGCGATGCGGCTGGCTGAGTCTAAAATGGCCGCCTCGCTGCGCCACGTCATCAACGCCACCGGCACCCTGCTGCACACCAATCTCGGCCGCGCCCCCTTGTGCGAGGCGGCCCTGGCCGCCATCGACCGGGTCAGCCGCTCCTACTCCAATCTCGAGTTCGACCTCGATTCGGGACGACGCGGCCACCGCTACTCCCACATCGACCGGCTGCTCTGCCGGCTGACCGGCGCCGAGGCCGCCGCGGTGGTCAACAACAACGCCGGCGCGGTGCTGCTGGCGCTGACCGCTCTGGCCAAGGGTAAAGAGGCCATCGTTTCACGAGGCGAGATGATCGAGATCGGCGGCGCCTTCCGCATCCCCGACGTGATGGAGGCCGGCGGCGTTACTCTGAAAGAAGTCGGGACCACCAATAAAACCCACCTGAAGGATTACGCCGGCGCCGTCGGCGAACAAACCGGACTGCTGCTCAAGGTGCACACCAGTAACTACCGGATCGTCGGCTTCACCAAAGAGGTTCCGGCCGCCGAGATGGTCGAACTGGCCCATCGCCACGGCATCCCGGTGATGGAAGATCTCGGCAGCGGCATGCTGATGGACCTCTCCCCTTTCGGCCTCCCCCGCGAACCGACCGTGCGCGAGGCGGTCGAAGCCGGCATCGACGTGGTCACCTTCAGCGGCGACAAGCTGCTCGGCGGTCCCCAGGCCGGACTGATCGTCGGCAGCCGCGCCGCCATCGACAAAATTCGTCATCACCCCATGGCCCGGGCCATGCGCATCGACAAGCTGTCGCTAGCCGCCCTCGAGGCAACCCTGGCCCTCTACCTCGACCGTGAACAGGCCATCCGCCAGATTCCCGTGCTGCGCATGCTCAGCATGCCGGCCGCCGAACTACGGCAACGCAGCCAAACACTTGCCGACCTCCTGCAAAAAGCCCTGGGCGAGCGTGCCCGGGTGGACGTGATTTCCGAACCCTCGGCCGTCGGCGGCGGCGCCCTTCCCCTCACCGAGCTTCCCGGTTATGCCGTCGCCCTGGCGCCCGGGGACATTTCCGTCGACGCCCTGGCCGTCGCCCTGCGCCAGGGGACTCCCCCTATCATCGGCCGCTGCCAGGAAAACCGGCTGCTGCTCAATCTGCGCACAGTTCTTCCCGCCG
>MHXM01000193.1:3855-5486 GCA_001825565.1 Desulfuromonadaceae bacterium GWC2_58_13 | reverse complement strand
AATTTCTTTTATACATCGCAGACTTACCCTTAACATCCCAGGTCGGAAGAGGTATAATAAAGACAAATATAGAAAGATGAAATCTGGGATGAGCGAGCCGATTCAGGATGTCTTCATCAGCAAAACGAGAAGATCGTTCCAAAGAAGCCATGGTGAGCCAGACCGCTGAAACGCGGGAGACCTGAAGTGGCTTTCGGGAGCGGAAGATTTCAGGAACGGATGAAATCTTCATGAGTCGCCCGTCATCCCGGACGAATCTGGTTGGCGTGATTCGGTCCAGCGCAGGATGTTTTTTCATCCCATCCGAACCAGGCAGATTGCCTGGAGAAGAATTGCTGCCAGGGAAGAGAGGTTATCTCAACAGACACCTCTCGGATGACTTTTCTCCAAGTGCAGGTTCTTCTGATCGGACTAGCGTAAAAGGATCGGAATTACGTCAGCCATTTTTTTGTCGAGGGGGATGGAACCCGTTGGAATCAGCATAAACAAAGGCGGCCGGTCGGTCGCCTTCGTCGTATGAATCGTATGAACAGTCCACAGTCATGGATGGTTATGGGAATTGCCGGACTTGGAATGCGGATGTTTTTTTCTGCTAACGTTTACCCGCAGGAAAAACCGGAAGGAAACCCCTCCATGCCGATCTCGGCCCGAATTCGCCAACGCCAGTGCGGTCGTGCCCTGAAACAACCGCCATGACCTTCTCCCTCCCGGACACCGGGATCGCCCTCGACCTCATGCCGCAACTGCTCGGCTTGATCTACCTGGAGGATTTTGGGGAATGCTGACCGGGGAGGAGCAAGAACGTCAGGGCCGGGATCGGCCGACCGAAGGCCATTTTCTTTTTGACGAGCAATTTTTACTGGTCTACTTTTTGAAAGTTAAAAAATTATCGCGGAAGGGTGACAACTTATGGAACATCCGAAAGTTGTTCATGCATGCGAAGCATAGGGTGGGTAGCGTGTTTCTGGTCAAAAATGAGTTCGGCTTTTGAGACGTACTTCATCCTAGTAAAGACGAATGTTCGACAATTCCTACAGGAGAATTTATGAACGTTTTTGAAAACTGGGGCATGGTTAAAAGCGCTTTACAGGTAGCAATGAAAAGTTCTCACCACTTGTCTTTTGCTACTGTGACTGAAGATGGTTACCCACATGTAACACCAATTGGGTCATTAATTCTCAGAGACGATTGCACGGGTTATTATTTTGAGGAATATACAATACAAATGCCTGAGAATCTAAAAAATAACCAGAGAATTTCTATCCTTGCGGTTAATAGTGGGTTTTTGTTTTGGATAAAATCGATTTATTCGGGAAGATTCTCTTCTCATCCTGGGATTCGTCTTCACGGTAAAGTAGGTGAACGCCGCCCAGCAACAGAAAGTGAAATTGCCGTTTGGCAAAATCGTGTTAAGAGCGTCAAAAAGACCAAAGGTTATGAACTCATTTGGAAAAATCTCAAATATGTCCGCGACATTCAATTCGACTCATTTGAGCCTATTACAGCAGGAAAAATGACAAAACATCTTATATAAAATAAATGGGCCTATGACCCTTACAAAAAAAATGATTGAAGCGGGGGCTGTTCTCGTCAGAGTGCTTAATGAACGTGGCATTCAACCAGATGCGAGC
>MHXM01000193.1:3547-3829 GCA_001825565.1 Desulfuromonadaceae bacterium GWC2_58_13 | reverse complement strand
TTTCACGTCCAAAGCAGCCGTGGGATGAATCCCACGGCTACCATCAATCCTCACAGGTGCCGGGTTTCGGTCGGCGGCGATTTCCAGTTGTCGTTGCGGCCGTCAACGTATTTGATGGGCGCGCCGACCAGTTCGTTCACCTCCAGGCCGTCGAGGCAGTTGACGTTGACGGCGTAGAACTTGCCCTCCTTCGGGTTGTCGGCCCAGCCGAAGGAATGGACGCCGCACTGGCGGCAGAACTGATGATGGATTTTTTTGGCGCCGAACTGGTAGTCGCTGAGC
>MHXM01000193.1:0-3435 GCA_001825565.1 Desulfuromonadaceae bacterium GWC2_58_13 | reverse complement strand
CCGAGATAGGTCTTTTTCATTTGCTGTTCTCCTTATCCGTTGAATGGTAACTTATCCGCCTCTTTCCAGCGCTTCTTTCAAGGTCTCCAGATTGCGGACCACCCTGGCGACATCCTCGTCAAAGACCACCGCCGGACTTTCCGACCGACAGGCAGACTGCCGACGCCCAGTGGAAAAGGTGGGATTCGAACATCGTTGTCCTGGACATTTCTCTTTTGTTTTCTATTTTACAGCATAGCGGAAAAACGGCCGATTGGTACCGAGGCCGCGCTCTGCCACCTCGCCTGGCGGATTGACCCGGCCCATTCGCTGTTAATGGTTCTGCCCGATCGGAAAATGCGGGACTTCCCCCCGTTTCTTGAGCTATAGTTTCTCTCATGCCGCCTTTTTTGAACTGTCGGGCGACTATTTCACCACGGAGTCTAAAATGCCGATCCTGAGACAAATCGCCCAACTCGGGCATCCGGTGTTGCGCAGCATAGCGGAAAAACGGCCGATTGGTACCGAGGCCGCGCTCTGCCACCTCGCCTGGCGGATTGACCCGGCCCATTCGCTGTTAATGGTTCTGCCCGATCGGAAAATGCGGGACTTCCCCCCGTTTCTTGAGCTATAGTTTCTCTCATGCCGCCTTTTTTGAACTGTCGGGCGACTATTTCACCACGGAGTCTAAAATGCCGATCCTGAGACAAATCGCCCAACTCGGGCATCCGGTGTTGCGGGGAGTAGCGGAGAAGGTTGCCGACCCGACGGACCCGGCCGTTCGGGCAATCATCGACGACATGCAGGTGACGATGGCGGAGGCCGAAGGGGTGGGGATTGCCGCGCCCCAGGTGTTTGAACCGCGCGCCATCTTCATCGTCGCCTCGCGGCCGAACCCGCGTTACCCGAACGCGCCGCCGATGGAACCGACGGTGATGATCAACCCCGAACTTCTCTGGGTATCGGACGAAAAAGAAAAGGGCTGGGAAGGATGCCTGAGCATTCCCGGCCTGCGGGGCCTGGTCCCCCGCCATCGGCGGATCGGCGTGCGTTACCTCACCCGCGCCGGAGAGGTGAGAGAAGAGGTGTATGAGGATTTCCTGGCCAGGGTGTTCCAGCACGAGTTCGACCATGTGCAGGGGCTGGTGTTCATCGACCGGGTGGAGAGTTCCCGGGAGTTGGTGATGGAGAAAGAATATTTAAGGAGTCTGAAAAGCCATGCATGACTTGTTACCGGATGGAGATGATTTGCGCCGCGCCGTCAAATGGGTGTCCGGCAACCTGCAGGACAACCCCGAACAGCCAACCAGGCCCCTGGTCCAGGAGGCCATCTTCAAATTCAATCTCTCCCCCAGGGATTCCGAGTTTTTGATGGAGTTCTACCGCCCGGAGAAAAAATAACTCGGTCCCGCCCTTCCCTTCCCCTCCTTTTTTGGAGTACCTCAACTGCCGGACCTGGGGGACGACGGTTTTGTCGGGATCATCCATTTTCTGCTGATTTCACTCTATCCCGAGTCTCCAGCCAGGCAGGTGCGCGGGCGAAGACGTCGTAACATTCCCGGCCCCCTGGCCTGTTCGGCAGACGGCCCAGGCACCCTCCGGATCAGGGGGCAATCCCCGGACTGCTGTTGTTCAGATCCGACACATGGTGACCGCGACTCGGCGCCAGATATCCCCGACGCCGTAGCGGCGCGAACAGGTTATCTTCGGCGATCTTCCAGAAATCGAGGGTAAAAACATCGAACAGCGATCGTTCCATGGGGACGTAAAGCTGGCCGCTGACTCTGGTTTCAGCGAACCCCGAGGTCAGGGAATCGATTTCTTCGACATAAAGATTCAGCCGCGCATTGGCCCACCCCTTTTTCTGCACCCCGATCGTCCGTTTGCGGAGGGTATCGGACTGCTGAATCCGGCCGAAAAACGTGCCCAAGGCGGTCTTGATTTTCAGGTGGCTGCCCATCAGGGAATTGCGTCGATCGTCCTCCCCCCCCGAGCGCAAAACCAAAGTTTCGGTTTCGTGACTGACATCCATGCGATATCCCTTGATCAGCCCCAGAAACGGCGAATCCAGATCGCTGCCCACGCTGAAAAGAGTGCTATTGCGCCACTTTTCGCCGTCTTCGGGAATTTCAGCCAACGCCGGGTCCTCCTCGATCAACGAATCATCCCGCGGATCATCCTCTCGATAATCGAAGTAACTCAGGGAATGACTGAAATATTTCATCCAGCCGTCGAACTGCTCGGCATAGGTGAGTCCCAGGGCCTGCTCGGTAAATCCGGCCCGATCGGTGGCAAAACCAGAGGCTTCATCGTATTGCAGCAGGCGATAGGTGGTCACGATCTCGCCCCCCCATTCGGGGAGGAACCCACCCAGGCTCACCAGCAAGGTGCGCGTGCCGTCCTCGCCCAAGCCGGCCGAAATGTCATGAAACGCCAGGTAATAGCGACTCTGGGGTTCGACCGTAAGGCCAAACCGCTGGCCGATGAGCTGCCAGGTTCCGGCATCAAGAAGGCTCTGCGAAGAAACGGCGACGCCCTCGGCCTCCAGAGCGGTCAGCAGGTCGTCCTCGGCAATCCCGCTGGCCCTGGCAAAACCGCGGACCCCGGTTTTTTCGGCGACCCGCAGGGTGCGCCCATCGAGGCGCGAAGGGGCCTCGTGTTGCGCCCAGAGGCCGCTCATTTCGGAAACAACGCCCAAGGCATAGGTGGGGACGCCTTCCTCGGCCGAGGTCGCATGAGTCGACAGGCCAAGCCCCAGAATCCAGGTTTCATCGACCACGCGGGTATCCAATTCGGCCCGGTCGAGAAGCTGTCCTTCGTCATCGGAAAAATGCAGGAGCAGGCCGGCCCGAGGGGAAGAGGCGCCGCTGTGGAGGGAAATATCGAGATTGTCCATCGAAGTGATTCGCGGGTCGGAATACACGTTGTCGGAGGGGAAAATCAGCCGGGGGCTGACCGGGCGCTGGTCGGCCGCCTTCCGGTTCAGGTCCGGCGAACTGATCTTGAGTTCATAATCGGAGGCCAGGTCATAGACCAGGGCGTAGGAAGACGCTTTTACATCGCTGACCACCCGAGGGGCCGCGACGCAGGAAATAAAAAGAGGGATCGGGAAAACCAGCCAGATCCAGACCAACACATGCCGCATAAGCTGGGTTCATCACCTGATGGAATAACTGCCGACTTCGCGCCCCCGTCGGGGGCAAGGACCTAGGGGGTATTATACCCCATACTTTGTCCGATGACCGTTACTTTTCCTTTCGGATAAATTCCAACCGCCCGTGGCCGGTCCCCTCCTGTGATGGTTGCCGGCGGGCCGACGATCCGCCATCCCCGGCAATAGCCGCCACCAGCGCACATCGCATCAATTCGGCAATCCGCGGCAGGCCGCAGCAGTGAAACCAGATCTACAAAGCCAATTGACATCATGAAAAATTAGTTTTAACTGATTTAAGGTTG
>MHXM01000192.1 GCA_001825565.1 Desulfuromonadaceae bacterium GWC2_58_13 | reverse complement strand
GCCAGCAACAGCCCGCACCAGGGCGCCCGCAACAGGCAGAGCCAGGACAGCCGGTCGGCCGGATGCAGCAGCGCCCGGGTCAGGGCCAGCAGGTCGCGCACCGCCGGCCGGCATTCGAGCAGGTCGATGTCCTTGGCGGTGAAGCGCAGGTTGCGCCCGGCGAAGGCCCGCAGAATTTCGGGCAGATGGGTGCGGGCCCGCACCAGCACCGCCACCGTCTGTTCGGGATGGGCAGCTAAGGCCTGTTGGGCCAGTTCGGCCACCGCCTGCGCCTCGGCGAGATCGTCCCGGTCGGCCAGGGGATGGACGACGCAGGCCGACTGCGGCAACGGGTCATGCACCGCCACCGACTCGGCATAGACCACCCCGCCGAGCGCTTCGTCTTCGACAGCGGGAAAAAGCCGGGCGAAGGTGCTATTGACCCAGTCGACGATCCCCTGCTGGGAGCGAAAATTGGCACAGAGATCGAGCCGGGTGAGCGCCACCGTGCCGAGTCCCCGGGAGCGGGCCCGCAGAAACAGCCCGACTTCGGCCTCGCGGAAGAGATAAATCGACTGCATCGGGTCGCCGACCAAAAACAGGGTCCGGCCGTCGTCCGGCTGCCAGCCGGAAGTCAGGTGCTGGAGCAGATGATATTGCAGGTACGAGGTATCCTGAAATTCGTCCACCAGGATGTGGCGGATGCGGGCGTCGAGCCGCAGCAGCAGCTCGGAGGGATCGTCCGCACTGCCGAGGGCTTCCAGCGCCCGGGTGGCCACGGCGGCGAAATCGGTTTTCGTCTGCTGACGGAAGACCAGCCAGAGCTCGGCGGCGGCCAGCGGCAGCAGCTCGACCAGGGCCCGCAGCACCTGCCACTGACCGTCTGGATAGCGGGGATCGGGCAACTGCCGCAGCGCGGCCAGGCTAGCTTCCAGCCCGGGAATGCCCCGAAGCTGATCGAGCTGCTCTTTCATGTACTCTTTCATCGCCGTCGGCTCCCCCTTGCCCGGGGGAAAACCCGTATTCTTGTCGAGGCTTTTGCGGAAGGTCCCGCCGGCGGTCAACAGCAGATCGGCCACCCCGAGCCAGATCGGCAGGTCGGCGGTCCGCGCGCCGGGCCAGGCGCCGCAAGCGGCCAGCAGGGTCAGCGGCCGGTCGCTTTCCGGCAGGTTGTCCGCCGCGTAGCACCCCAGGGCCAGCAGTTTCGGGTGCAGCGCAGCCGGCAGCAGGGCGGACACCCTTTGCAGCTGCCCCTCGATGAAATCGCCGAGGGATGTTTCCAGCAGCGCCCGCCAGCGTTCATGATCGATCCGGCCCAGGTGCCGCAGCCACTGGTCGCGGCGGGCCAGCATCCCGATCAGCATCTCCTGCAGCAGATCCATCCGGTTATCGAGATGGGCCAGCACCCGGGCCACCTCGACGCTCCCCAGGCTGCCGTCCTCAAGTCGCTGCAAGATCCGCCGGGCGGCTTCGCGGTACAGGGGCAGCGGATCGTCGGCGATCTCGGGCACCGCGCCGAAGCGGGAAATCCAGGGCATTCGCCGCACCAGCGAGGCGTTGAACGAATCGATGGTCTGGATCGAGAGCAGCGACGGATTATCCGGCAGCTGCCAGCCGAACCTAGCATCCCGCTCCAGCACCTCCCGCGCCAGCTGCCAGGTCAGCCGCCCGTGGGCGCTTGCGGGAGCGGGTCCGCGAGCCGACTGCAGGGCGTGCAGCAACCGGGTCCGCATCTCGCCGGCGGCCTTGCGGGTAAAGGTGATGGCGAGGATTTCCTCGGGCCGCTGCACCGTGCCGAGCAGGCGGAGAAAGCGCTGAATCAGCAGTTCGGTCTTGCCCGAACCGGCCGGGGCCTGGACGATGAAGGAAGCCTGCGGGTCGATGGCCCGGGCGCGGGCGGCGGCGTCGGCAATGGCACTCATTCGGACTCCTCCCGGAAAGGAACGATTTCATCGATCCGGCACAGACCGGCCAGATCGCAGTACTGGCAGGCTTTCTTGAACTCGACCGGATCGACGGCGGCATGGCCGCGGGCGAATTCGTCCCCCAGGCCGTCCAGTTGCCGCCGCCAGCGCGTAAGCAAAGCCGGCCAGTCGGCGACGCCGGCCTTCTCGGCGGCCTTCGACCCGGCAAAAGCCGCAAGTTTCGGCAGCAGTTCGCCGTCGGCGGCCACCCCCTTGGCCGCGCATTCCCCGCGCCGGACGCTGGCGATCACCACGGCGGCCAGCTGATCGGCCGCTTCCTCGCAGCCGTAGACCGGCAGCTGCGGTTCGAGCAGGCGCTCGCCGAGCAGGTCGCCGATATCGACCCGGCCGGTCTTGTAATCGATGATCACCCGCCGCCCGTCTTCCAGTTGGTCGATGCGGTCGACCTTGGTGCCGATGGCGATGCCGCCGCAGACCACCGTCCGCTCGGCCTCGATCCGCGTTACCGAAAACGGCGCCCGCTCCTTCTCGATGGCGTCCAGCCATTCGCGCACCAGGGCGCACAGCCGGTCCCGCTCGATCCGGTAGAGGGGCTGCCCGGCCTCCTGGCCGAAGAACTCCCGCAAGGCTTCCTCGGCCGCCTGCTCGATGCGCGCGTCAAGCTGGACTTCGTCCAGCGCCAGCAACTCGCTCTGGTTACCGGTAACCTTCCAGAAACGTTCGAAAACGGCGTGCAGCAGGCTGCCTCGGGTGCCGGCGTCGAGACCCGGCTCGGCCCGGTCGAGGGCTTTCGCCCGCAGCCGGTGGTGGGCGAAGGCGCGGAAGGGGCAGAGGGCCTGGTCCTTGAGCAGACCGGTGCCGCCCGACGCCCGGGCAGCTTCGGCCAGCGGCGGGCCCTGCTCGTCGCACAGGGCTTCGAGCAGAACCGGGGCCTGCCGAAACCCGGCCAGGGGCGCCCGACTGGCGGCGAGGTCGGGTTCGCCCGCCGGTAGTCCGGCGATCAGCGAACTCGGTCGCAGTTCGACTTCGCCGTCCTTGCGGGCATGACTGAAGAAGACCGTTGGCGCGGCGCTCGCAAGCCGCTCGACCACCAGCCGGGCGAAGGCCAGCTCCCGTTCGGCGCTGGCGTGGGGCAGGTCGAGCACGGTCTGTAGCGACACCGGAATAAATGGATTGGGCCGGGCCGGGGCCGGCATGAGGTCGTCGGTCATCCCCATCACCCAGAGATGATCGAACTGGAGTCCCGCGGCCTCCAGCAGGCCGACCACCTGTAGCGGTCCCGCCGGGGATTCGGGCTGAAACGTGGTTTCCCGCGCCATCCGCCGCAGCAGTTCCACCGCCTCGCCCCGATCGACCGGGCCGGAAACGGCCTCAAGGGCCACCACTGCGGCCAGCAGATTTTCCTTCCAGCTCTTGAGTACCTGAAATTCAAGGCTCCCCAGGGGACGTTCCCCGGGCCAGCCGACCGCCAGGAGCAGCTCGCTGAAAACTCCAACCCATTGCCCCAGCGACCGCTTGCGGCCGTCCTTGAGGCTGGTGGCCAGCACCCGCGACAGTCGGACGAATTCGGGCAGGAGGGGTTGCTTCTGGTCGTCCCGAAAATCATCCAGCAGGCCCTGCAGGCGGGGGAGGCTGAAGGCCAGTTGGCGGGTCGAGCGCAGCCGCTGGTCGAACCGGGCACGGGTCTGGGATTCCCGCTGGCTGCCGGCCAGGTAGGGAGAGCGCAACAGAAAGCTGATCGCGTCGAGGGAAAGTCGGTGACCGGCGCCGAGGATGGCCAGCGCCGCCGTCGCCAACCCCTGCTCTTCCAGGGTGGCCCCGAGGGACAGACTAAAGCGGTTTTCCTGCTCTTCCAGGGCCACCACCGCTTCGGGATCAATCTCTTCGCGAAAAATCCGCTCCACCGGCAACCGCCGCTGTTGCAGGTCGACCGCCACGACCCCGATGCGACCGGCCCCGTCCTCCATCAAGCGGCGGGCCCAGCGGGCGGCGCAACGGATTTCATCCTCGCTGTCGATACAGGCCACCCGCAACGGCGAGGCGGAAGCGCCGACCTCGGGAGCCAGCTCGACCACCCGGACCCCCGCGGCCACCATCGCCGCGCGTAACAGCCGGATCCGGGGAGAAATTTCATCGAAGCCGGCCAGAAACACCTGTTCGGGAAGCGCCAGCCGCCGCTGGCCTATGGCCTCCCCAATCCGCGCGGGAACTTCGCTCGAATCGAACCAGCCGCCCTTGCGGCAGGCGTCGAGATAGCCCTTGCGCCAGCGCAGAAAGGCCAGGTGATCATCGCTCAGGGGCAGACCCTGCAATCGGCCGCCGTATTCGACCAGCAGCTGGTGCGCCTCCTGGGCCTTGCGCGCGCTGGCCGGAAGCTGCAACAGGGCGATCTCGCTGCCGGCGACATCCTGCTCGATGACCTTCTCCCACAATCTCAAGGAACCCTGCGCCTGCAACAGCCCGGCATCCTCATCCAGGGCCGCCAGGGCGCGGTTCATCCAGGCCTCCAGGCTGAACAGTTCGGGGCTGCGCCAGGCCGTCCGGCCAGCCTCGGCCATCCAGATGTCGTACCGTCCCCGCAGACTGCGGGCCAGCCGCTTGTTAACGGTCAGCACCAGAGCACCCTCGGCCATCGCCTCGAACAGATCGGAATAGGGATGCCGCGTATTAATCATAATGAATTCCTTCTTTCCGAAAAAGATCGCCATACAGCTTATACCCGGACAAAAGTCCAAGGCAAACGACAAATCGCCCTGAATCGAGGATAGCCGAACAGCACGACAGAATAAGTCGCATGAAAATGCGCGTGAATCTTCCGGAACATACCGCCAAACACACCCATCCGCGACCACCGTATCCGAACCGGATTAAATGGCCAGGTTAACCTGCATGATCCTTGGGTGTTTTTCCCATGCTATCCCATATTTGTCTCACTCGTAACGTGGCATTTTTCGAGGCCACTGTATATTTCTACTATACAGTGGCGTATTTTGCTTTTGATATTTTCTCGCTGTTTATGTGGTTTTTTTCTTGACTCAAGTTTTCATATATTGTAATTTTTCCATATACGAATAGGCAAAACGAAAAGCATCTAACGTATTTCTACAACATCGAGGGAGGGGATAATGATCGCCATCAATAAACGCCCGGGAGAACTATTATGGTTTGGCATCCTCGTCATGGGGATGATAGCCGGCCTCGTCGGAGTTGTTTCCGTCTTTGTGATGGGACACGGCCATGTCTACAATACGACCCGGGAAGTTCCCTGGGGCATCCTTATTTCAACCTATGTCTTTTTCGCTGTTTCCTGCTCGGGGCTATGCCTGATCTCCAGCCTGGGGCATGTTTTCGGCATCGAGCAGTTTCACGCCTCGGCCCGGCGGGCTATCATCCTGGCGATTGTCATGCTCATCTGCGGTTTTGGCGTCATCGCCATGGAACTCAACAAGCCGATCACCTTGATGATCTACGCGGTTCTCAGCCCCAATCTTGAATCTCCCATCTGGTGGATGGGGGCGCTTTACGGGGTCTATATGGGAGTCCTCGTCATCGAATTCTACTTTTGCATGAAGAACAACCGCCTTGGCGCTTTCTACTCCGGCCTGCTGGGATTTGTTCTCGCCATTGCCGCCCCTTCCAATCTCGGCGGCGTGTTTGGCATGCTTTCGGCGAGACCCTTTTGGAGCGGCGTTTTTTCACCTCTTTATCTGGTGATCACCGCCCTGATTTCAGGAACGGCTTTGATGATTCTGGTCCATTACCTAAAAAATCGGTGCCGAGGTTTGGATTTTTGTTCCCATGACAAAAAATATATGTTCCTTCTGGGCCGGATTCTTGCTCTGCTTCTCGGCATTCTGATGCTTTCGATCACCTGGAAATTCATTGTCGGCATCTATCAGAAACAAGAAGGAGTTTACGAAGCATTGATGACACTGGTTTCGGGACCCTTGTCATTCAACTTCTGGTTTTTCGAGGTTTCCGTCGGCATGCTGATACCCTTCGCCATGATTCTCACCCCCTCGTTGCGCAAACCCCTGCCCCTCACCCTGGCCGGCGTGTTTTCCTTGGTTGGGATGTTTTTCATGCGTTACGACTTCGTCATCGCCGGGCAGATCGTTCCCTTGCGGCAGGGCACCCTGGCCACGGCCAGCGGTCTTGCCGAATACATCCCGTCCCTGGCTGAAATCAGTATCATTATCGGGGCTTTTGCCCTCTGCATGTTTCTCTACACCCTGGCCGAGAAATTGTTTGATCTCGAGGTTCGCCATTCTCATGCCGTTGAAACCACAGAAATCCAAAATATAGCCATCGATGATTTTGCGGTTGAAGATCTCAGGGGCAATTGAAAATTCGGACCAGACTTGATGAAAATCAGCTGGAAACCGCGGCCAAGCGATCCGTTTCGGGTCAATTGGCCGCGGTTTTTTTTAACCATTGGTCGATATTATCGGCCACCCTCCAGAAACCGTCTTGACGCCAACGGTGCGATGCGGCTACGATTGAAACATCGGCAAACCATCCGAAAGGGTGGGACGCAAAGCCACTGGCCTAAATTCCGATACGGAATACGGCGGCAGGGTTGCTCTCCTCACCAGGCAATCTTCCTGCTTCCAATCCCCGATAAATTCTGCCGTGGCCATACCGTCCAGCAAACAACACAGGGAGGTCGGCATGATCAAAGCTCTCGACGTCAGCATCATGGGATTGAAAGCCATGGAAACCCGCATGTCGGCCACCGCTAACAACCTGGCCAATGTCAACACGGACGGCTACAAAAAAGATCGGGTCACCCTGAGTGAAAACCAGCATGGCGGCGTGAATGCCACGGCAGCCAAGGTCAATACCCCCGGGGCAACCGTCGAGGATCAGGGAACGACCCGGGAATTGTCCAACGTCGATATCGCCGAGGAAATCACCGACACCATCCCCACTCGGGCGGGCTACTCGGCCAACCTGAAAATGCTTCAGGCCCAGGATGAACTGACCGGAACCCTGCTCGACATCAAGAAATAACATCCTCCGCTCACAATTTTAACGCCCCGTTCAGGCTTTCCGACGGGGCGTTTTTTTTCGTCTCCGCCATAAATCAACGCAACGGGCTTGCAGAGCCGGCGCCGCTGGGCTATATTTCCGTCGCATTAATATCCAAGGAGAATAATCATGATAACCGCCATCAGCCCGCTGGACGGGCGTTACGCATCCAAAGTTGCCGAACTGACGGAATGTTTTTCCGAATACGCGCTGCTGCGCAACCGGGTCAAGGTCGAGGTTTTCTGGCTGCTGGCTCTGTGCGACGAACCGGGTATCCCCGAATGCCGCGCGGTAACGCCCGGCGAAGAGCAGTTTCTGCGCGACATCGTCGACCGCTTCACCCCGGCGGAAGCCGAAAAAATCAAGGCCATCGAGGCAATCACCAATCACGACGTCAAGGCGGTCGAGTACTACCTTAAAGAACAGATCGCCGGATCGAGCCTGGAGAACATCTCGGAGTTCATCCATTTCGCCTGCACCTCGGAGGACATCAACAATCTCTCCCACGCCCTGATGCTCAGGGACGGCCTGGATGCCCTGCTGCCGCTGCAGAACGATATCATCGAAGGCATCCACAAACTGGCGCTTCAGTTCAAGGACGTATCGATGCTGGCCCGCACCCACGGCCAGACCGCTTCGCCGACCACCATCGGCAAAGAGCTGGCGGTTTTCGCCGCCCGCCTGAAAAAGCAGACCAGCAACATCGCCAAAGTCGAGATTCTCGGCAAGCTCAACGGAGCGGTCGGCAACTTCAACGCCCATGTGTCGGCTTATCCCCGGGTGGATTGGGTCGCCCTGACCAAGGGGGTCATCGAAACCGAACTGGGGCTGACCCAGAACCTGTTCACCACCCAGATCGAGCCCCATGACTACATGGCCGAGATGTTCGATGCCCTGACCCGCTGGAATACCATTCTGACCGATTTCAACCGGGATATCTGGACCTACATCTCGATGGCCTACTTCGGCCAGAGGACGGTCAAGGGGGAGGTCGGCTCCTCGACCATGCCGCACAAGGTCAATCCCATCGATTTCGAAAACTCCGAAGGGAACTGCGGACTGGCCAACTCCATCTTCAGCCATCTGTCGCAGAAGCTGCCGATCTCGCGGCTGCAGCGCGACCTGACCGACTCAACCGTGCTGCGCAACATGGGCGTCGGCTTCGGCTACAGCATGATCGCCTACCGCTCGACCCTCAAGGGAATGGGCAAGCTCAAGCTCAACGAGCAGAAACTGGCCCTCGATCTGGACCATGCCTGGGAAGTGCTGGCCGAACCGATCCAGACGGTGATGCGCAAGGCCGGCATCGAAAAGCCCTACGAAAAGCTCAAGGAACTGACCCGGGGCAACGTCATCGACCGCGACACGATCCGCATCTTCGTCGAAACCCTGGAACTGGCCGCCGAAGACAAACAGCGGCTGCTGGAGATGACCCCCGCCAGCTACATCGGGCTGGCTCCCCAGATTGTCGACTGGCTCAAATAAACCGAGGGACCATGCCGTATCAACACAAAAAGGACCGCAAATCAGCGGTCCTTTTTGTGTTTCAGATTCACAGCCGTATTTAGAGTCGTTCGAAAAATGACGGTTTTACGAATTTAAACGAGTCGACAAAAGCATCGAAGTCGGCCACATCCGCCCGGTCGAAGGCCTGATCTTCGGGTCGCCACTGGTTGAAGTAAAAGGCGACCACCCGCTCGCCGCGCCGGGTAAATACCACCTTGCTCCAGACCTTGTGGCGCTTCACCTTCTCTTTGCCTTCGACTACCGCTACCAGCGCCGGCTGGCCGTTCAGGGTGGTCTCTTCGAGTTGCGGAAGGTCGAACACCACCCGGCTGGCCCAAAGGTAGCGTTTGAAGAATTCGGCCTGACGCTGGCGGAAGTCCTGGGAATAGCCGAACGGCTCCTCGGCATAGGCCATGGCCGACTGACAGGGGAAGAACTCCCGGCATTCCTTGGAAAAGGCGACGCTGTAATCGTCCTCGTCGAGGGAAACCAGCGACCATTTGCCCACCGGCGGCACGAAAGCGTATTCCTGCTGCCAGAGCACGGAACCGTCGGCTTGCCGCAGGGCCGCCAAAGGATCGACCGGCGGCGGCGCCATGCAGCCAACCGTGAGCAGGCAGAGCAGGCCGATACGGAAGATCCGGGTCATGGCGTCACCTCCTCGGCATGCAGCTGCTTGAGGGTTTCAAGGATTTCATGATAGTCCGGTGACCCGTTGCGCATGTAGCGGATGACCCCGGTTTTGTCGATGATCACGGTCTTGCGGTTGAACATCGGGTAACCGGGGGGCTGGGCGCCGAACCAGATGCCGATATGACCGGCCACGTTGGAGATGATCGGGAATTCGAGGCCCAGTTCGTCGGTCCAGTAT
>MHXM01000191.1:1787-9618 GCA_001825565.1 Desulfuromonadaceae bacterium GWC2_58_13 | reverse complement strand
TGTCCGTTGCATGACGTGGTGCTAGGATGAGCTTCCCGGAAACCCGGAGGCATTTAAAGGATATTCGAACATGAGAAACCTTGTTGCGGCGATGCTGGTATTGATTGCATGTGCCTGGGGGGCTGAATCCGCCCGGGCAGCGACGGTGACCGGAAAAATGACCATCGAGCAGGGACGGAAAACCGTGGCCGGAGTGCAGCTGCTGGCTTACCCGTCATCGAGTCCTTCGCTGGCCGGCCAGGCGCCCATCGTTTCGGTCCCGACCAAAGAGGATGGACAGTTCTCCCTCGACCTGCCGGCGGGCGAATATTTCTTTTTTGCCCGAGGCGCCGGCCTGTTCTCTTATTACGGGCGCAACCCGGTGACGGTGGCTGAAGATGGTTTGGCCGCCATGAACCTGGCGCTGGTTGCCGAACAGCCGCCGGGGACCGAGGTCCAGCCGCGGGTCGACACCGGGGTGATCGGCGTGGCCAGGGTGGAGGGCAAGCCACTGTCCGGAGTGATTGTCTACGTCTATACCGATCTCAATGACCGCCTTAAAGGGATGGGGATCGGTATGAGTGCCCCGACCGACGAGAGGGGGATGTTCGAGTTCCCCCTGCCGCCCGGCACCTACTACCTGCTGGCCCGTCAACGCCAATCCGGAGGATTCGCCGGTCCGCTGCGTTCCGGTGACTATGTCGGATATTATCCGGCCAATCCCCTGGTCGTGCATGAAGGGGAAGCGGTCAAGATCGCCATCCCGATGCTGGAAGTACCGGCCAAGGTGGACCGTCTGGCCGCTCGCCTCTTTGGGCAGACCAGCATTCAGGGTCGCATCCTCGATGCCAAGGGGCAACCGGTAGCCGGAGTGTGGGCGATTCTCTACGGGGATCCGATGATGCTTAACCGTCCTTTGTACGTGTCGCAGCCGTCCGGCGCCGATGGCGCTTTTGTGCTGTCCTTTCCCCATGGGGGCACCTATTATCTGGCCGCCCGCAACCAGTTGGGCGGCACTCCCCAGCCGGGGGAGCTGTACGGTCGCTATGCCGGCTCCCCCGACAGTTCCCTCCAAGTCGCAGTCGGCCAGGCCCGCGAGGGTATCGACATCGTGGTGGAGGAAATGTGGTAACGGGCGCGGTTTTGGCCTTGTGCCCGGGTTGAGGTCGCCATGATCTGGCGATTACTTTCCTCTCTTACGTTGACCATTCCGCTGCTGCTGGCGCTGTCCCTGGTGGCGGTGTTTGGCACCCTTGCGCCCAATGAGCAGGGACGATACGAGCTGTTTTACCAGAGTCTCTGGTTTCGGTTTCTGCTGGGGTTGCTGGCGCTCAACCTGTTGGCCTGCACAATCAGAACGGCTGGCCGCCAGTGGCGTATGATACCCGGGTGTTTCGATGACTTGCACCCGGAGCGGCTGGCCGCACACACTCGGACTCAATCCCTGGACGGCACAAGCGGTCTGACGGAGTGTGGCGAACGACTGGTTCGGCTCGGATTCCGGGTGCGGATTCGCGAAAATGTTTTGGTGGCGCACCGCGCCCTGTGGGGGCGCTGGGGCTCGACGGTGGTGCATCTGTCGCTGTTGCTGATCATGATCGGCGCTCTGTTCGGTGGCGCCGGATTCGTCGGCACCACACAGTTGTATGTGGACCGTTCGACGACCACCTATTTCGACTGGGATTCCCAGCAGGAGCTGCCCCTCGGTTTCGAATTCAGGCTCGATTATTTCGAACCCATCTATTACCCCATCCACGTCCGGTTTGTTGTCAACAGAGCGGGGGGCGACCAGGTTTTGGCCACTTTGACCGCCCATGAAGGGGAGACGGTACCACTGCCGGTTCCGGGATACTCGGCTCGTGTCGAAAAGTTTATCCCCATCGAAAAGCGTCTGGTCCTCAACCTGTATCGGGAGCGTGAGTTGCTCGGCGCTTACGATGCGTTTCCCGTGGGCAACCGGAAAGCCAGCGCGAACGTCTTCGGCATGACCATTCATCCGGATGCCTTTCAGGATCCCCTGTTGAAGCAGTTGCACAGCGAAGTATCGGTTCTTCGGGACGGCCGGGTCGTCAAACAAGGGATCATCGAGGTCAACCAACCGTTGGTTTTTGAAGGTGTGACTATTTATCAAACCGCGTTCAATCAGGACCAGTTCGGTTTCTGGTATGCCGGATTCCAGATGACACGCGATCCCGGCGAACCGCTGGTCTGGGCCGGTTGTGTAAGTCTGGTCCTCGGTTTCGTGCTGGCCTTCGTGATGCGCCCGCAGGCGCTGGGCGTTGTTTCGGACAGTCATCGGCTGCTGCTGGTGCCCTTGCGTGGATTCGTCGGCGAGGGGGGAGCCCGGGCTCTGGATGAGTTGTTGCGCCGCCTTCGGTCATAGCCAAGTAGTCGATCGGGAACAAAAAAAGGGCTTCTTGCAAGACCCTTTTTTTATTAATGCCTATCTTGAGTAAACAAAGAGTATTTTTAAAGTTCCCTGGGTACTCTTTTTGTCGTTTTGATATTTTGTTTTGGACCGGTCCTGGTTTTTTATTGGGCAGGTAAAGGCATAGTGTTCAATAAGTTGGCAGGTTGTGGTTAAATATTAATCGGTGTGGCATGGTTCGTGGAAATAGACTGTCCAGTTGGTCTTTCGGCGTTGTCTGTGTAGAGCCGAAAGAAGAAGAAAGCCGTTTTCTTTAATGCTGGACACGTATAGGAGGTACCATGTCACCGACGCTCGACGAAAAAGTGGAACCCATTTATCAGGAAGTACTGGCTCGCAACCCCGGCGAAACCGAGTTTCACCAGGCGGCCAGAGAAGTTCTCGAATCCCTCGGGCCGGTGTTGGTGAAACATCCCGAATTCTGCCATCACAAGATCATCGAACGCATTTGCGAACCGGAGCGGCAGATTATTTTCCGGGTACCCTGGCAGGACGACAACGGCAACGTGCAGATCAATCGTGGTTTCCGGGTCGAGTTCAACAGTTCCCTGGGACCCTACAAGGGAGGGTTGCGCTTTCACCCCTCGGTGTATCTGGGGATTATCAAGTTCCTCGGTTTTGAACAGATCTTCAAGAACGCCCTGACCGGCATGCCCATCGGCGGGGGCAAAGGCGGCTCCGACTTCGATCCCAAAGGGAAATCGGACGACGAAGTCATGCGCTTCTGCCAGAGTTTCATGACCGAACTTTACCGCCATCTGGGTGAACACACCGACGTACCGGCCGGCGACATCGGCGTTGGCGGTCGTGAAATCGGTTACATGTTTGGCCAGTATAAACGTATCACCAATCGTTGGGAAGCCGGCGTGCTGACCGGCAAAGGCCTTGATTGGGGCGGTTCCCTGGTGCGTCCGGAGGCGACCGGCTACGGCGCCACCTTCTTCGTCGACGAGATGCTCAAAGTGCGCGGCCAATCCTTCGATGGCAGGATCTGTACCGTCTCCGGCAGCGGCAACGTCGCCATCTACACCATCGAGAAAATCCATCAGCTCGGCGGCAAGGTCGTGGCCTGCTCCGACTCCAACGGCTACATCTACCATGAACGTGGCATCGACCTGGAACTGGTCCAGCAGCTCAAGGAAGTGGAGCGTCGCCGGATCAAGGATTACCTCGAAGTTCACAAGGACGCCAAATACGTCAGCAACGGCAACATCTGGGAAGTTCCCTGCCAAGTGGCCATGCCCTCGGCGACCCAGAACGAGATCAACGGCAAGGATGCCGCTCGCCTGGTCAAAAACGGCTGCATCGCCGTCGGCGAAGGGGCCAACATGCCGACCACTCCGGAAGGGGTCAAGGTCTTCCTCGAAGCCGGTATCGCCTACGGCCCGGGCAAGGCGGCCAACGCCGGTGGGGTGGCCACCAGCGCCCTGGAAATGCAGCAGAATGCCTGCCGCGATTCCTGGACGTTCGAATACACCGAACAGCGCCTGCAGCAGATCATGAAAAACATTCACGAACTCTGCTACGAGACCGCCGAGGAGTACGGCACCCCCGGCAACTATGTCAACGGCGCCAATATCGCCGGTTTCATTAAGGTTGCCAAGGCCATGGTGGCTTTCGGTTTGATCTGATTTTATTCCGCTGAATTAACGCAAAAAGGCCCGGTATCCGCCGGGCCTTTTTGCGTATGGAGGGCTGGATTCAGACGACCGGATCGAGTTGCCGAACGATGCCGATGGTGCCCTTTTCGTTGAGATAAATCCCGGTGCTGCGAGTGGCGCCGAGCAAGTTGTTGGTTGAAATTATACTAATTACCTTGTGCGCACAAAGAGGTTTAGGATTCCTGAAAACAAATGAGTTTTTGAGTCACCACGTCGGCGATCAGCCGCAATCCCTCTCGGGGAGCGCGGTAAACCTTGACCACCTGCTTGTAGCGACTGCTGGCCGGCATCAGCCCTTCGAGGGCGTTGGGCAGGCTGTGGCGCCAGGCATCATTGACGAAACAGTTGCGGTTGTCGGGGAACAGGGCCAGATAGAAGATATCCGTCTCCACCAGGTCCTGAAAGAAGTGAGAGCCGAAGGAAAGCTCCGGCATCAGGTCGCCACTGGTGAAAGCCACCTCGGAGATAGCGGTGATGTTGTTGATCTCGGAAAAAGAGATCGGAACACCCAGCGACGGGGTCGAGGTGCCCCAGCGGCCGGGACCGAGGAGGAGGGTCGGGTTATCGGTGCGGTCGGCGATCCGTTTGTTGAGGCGGCCGACCAGGCGCGCCACTTCGTATTTTTCGGCCAACGGCAGCCGGGTATATTCGGACGCTTCGACCCAGATGATCCACTTGATGGGCTGCGAAATGTTGCCGCCCATGAAGTTTCCCTCGCTGCTGAAAAAGGTTTTTTCCTTGGCAATGTTGGCGGGGATCTCCACTTTGACCTTTTGTCCCTTGGTTTGCAGCGGTCGGCATTGCACTATGTTGATTTTGGCGGCGCCCTGCTGGGTGAAATTGACGGTAAATTCAACGTCGATAGGATATTGGTAGGCCTTCTCCACGGTTTTCAGCAGGCGCTGCATGAGGCCGGTAAAGGGCGTTTCGGACAGTAGTCGGTCGAAGGTCAACAGCCAGACGTCCTGCCCCTTGCGGCCCCGGCTTTCGAGCAGACGCATGGTTTCCGTGTCCCTTACCCCGTACATCGACCAGGGCATCTCGATGCCTTCCTTGGTCAGATTGAGCAGTGACAGGGTTTGCAGGGCGTTGGTGTCGACATTGAGCAGGTCGATGTCGCGCTGGGAAAACTTGCGGGTATCCTCGAACCCCTTGTGCGGTTTCTTGAGTGGGGCGTCGAGGGCGACAATGCGCGGATAGTCCCCTTCGACCCGGTCGACGGCGCGGGTTCCCAGTCCCATCACCAGGCGCAGCATGCCGGCCTGGGGATCCATTTCCTTGTCCCAGACGAAGGTATTGTAAGAGACGCCGACCCCGGCCAGCTCGGGAAAATAGTAATGTTTGCGATAGGCGCCGGAAACCCGCTGGATGAGCAGAGCCATCTGTTCATCCTGTTGGTCGAGGCCACGCTGCAGACGGTAGGAGAGGGCATCCTCGCTCATGGCGCTGGCGAAAATCTTGCGCACCGATTCTTCGAACTGGGCCAGACGTTCTTCGGGGGTGCCCTGGTTGACGCAGAAAAAGCTGTCGTACTTGCCGGCAAAGGCGTTACCGAAGCCGTCTTCGAGCAATGAGCTGGAACGGACGATGATCGGGTACTGGCCATAGTATTCGAGCATCTTGTGAAAACCTTCGCGGAGCGGTTCGGGAAAACTGCCGCTCAACATTTTTTCACGCAGTTCGGCGCCGGCGGTGAAATAGCCTTCGGTGGTCTTTTGTTGCATGAATAGTTTCCACCAGCCATTGTGCACGATGTACGAATAATAAACGTTGGAGCCGACGAAGAAGGAGTCGTGGTCTTCGAGATGCTCCCGCCAGTTGAAGGTCGTATCGTGCAACAGAATGTTGCGGGCCAGCAGCATGCCGACGGCCTTGCCGCCGATAAAACCAGTGCCGATCACCCGCGACTTGATGTCGAGCAGGTCCCGTAGCGACAGATGTTGCCGGGCCAGGGCCAGGATGCGTTCCTCGCGCCCGATCAGATGTCGGCAGATATGCATGACCATCCGCTGCTGCTCTTCGGTGGCGGCAGGGTCGCGAGTCAGTTGTTCGGCTTCAAGAAAGAGGTGGTGCCAATGGTCGAGCTGGCGACGGGCGCCGCCATGGTTGCGTTCGGCAATGGTGCTCAGCAGGTTGGTCGCCTCGAAACTGTTGGCCAGCGGAATGAATTGGTCGCCCTGCTTGCGGTGCGGTAGAAACATGGTTGGCGAGCGCCGCTGCCAGACCTTGAGCGGGTGGATGTGAAAGTGGTCGTCGTGGTTGTAGACGTCGATCAGTACTTGGGTGGTGTCCCGGATACGCTCGATGGTGCGGAACGAATGGCGGTCGCGGATCAGGGCAAAATAGGCAACCGTATCGAGCTCGAACAGGTAGGGACAGGTGACCCGGAAGAAATTGCCGACCATGTAGTCGGTGGCCCAGGCCGAGAGCAGATCGGAAAGGCAGTCGAAAACGTAGAAGGTGCCAGGTCCCTCCTCGGTGATGATGGCATGAAGGCGGGTGGTGAACGACTCGAAGCCATGGCGTGGCTCGAGCCGGTAGGTGATGATCCGCGGCGATGGTTCGATCAGCCGTTCGTGGTCGCCGAAGCGCAGGTAGACCAGTTTTTTCTTTTCAAGCAGGGCGTGTTCGACAAACGGGCCAACGAAATTGCGGTAATCGGCAATGCTGTCGACTTTCCAGACGACATTGTCGCCAATGCGCAGGCCGTCGAGAATCGAGTCGAGTCCGGCGTAGCCGGTAGTGACGCGAGCAGATGACTCCATGGGGGCTTCTCCAGCCGAAGGGCGTTGACGTAGGGGATGAAAACCGACGGAACTTAATAAACCATTGCTTGTTTTTATAGCATGTTAGGTCCATCTGGTGCCAGATAATTCAGCAATCATGCCTCCGCCCGATTGGCCGGATGGTGTGTAAAAATTTGAGTAGGGTGGTATTTGACGGTACTTCGAAAACGGGGTATTGTGGGCGCGTTTGCCAGGATGTTTTTCTCTCGCAATGAAAGGTGTCGCCGGGCCATGTGGGGCCGTTTTCCTTTTTCGATGATTCGCTGTACCGGGTATCTGCTGTTGTTTCTGCTGGCCTCCTGCGCCAGGCCGCCCGAGGTCGTCCCCCCTCCCGTGCCCCCGCCGGTCGAGGTGTTGCCGATGCCGCCGGAAAAAGTCGAACCCCTGTCTCCGGTCTCGTGGGATGCGGTCGAGGGCTGGCTGCGGGATAATGTGGCCGAGGCTCTGGACCCGCTGCTCCGAAGTTGTCAGGTGCTGAAAAATAGAGAGGGCTGGGCCGAAGTCTGCCGCGACGCCGCGGCTCTCGACGGTGCCGACAGTCTGGCGGCGAGGAATTTTTTCGAAGCACGTTTCCTTCCCTATCAGGTGCGCAACAGCGACGGCAGCGATACCGGCACCATTACCGGCTATTATGTCCCCGACCTGCGTGGCAGCCGGACCCGTTCGGAAAAATCCCCTTATCCGCTGTATGGCATTCCCGACGACCTGCTGGTGATTGATCTGCGCAGCCTCTATCCCGAACTCGGAGACTATCGTCTGCGAGGGCGGATCGAGGGACGTCGGGTCGTCCCCTATTGGAGCCGCAGCGATATCGATCAGGGCAAGGGTGGCGTTGTCGGCAAGGAGCTGTTCTGGGTATCCGACCCGGTGGAGCTCTTTTTTCTCCAGATTCAGGGCTCCGGCCGGATTCTCCTCGATAACGGAGAAAGCGCCATGGTTCATTTCGGCGACCAGAACGGCCATCCCTATCGGTCCAT
>MHXM01000191.1:0-1698 GCA_001825565.1 Desulfuromonadaceae bacterium GWC2_58_13 | reverse complement strand
GGGTTAAAACCCTGCTGGCGGAAAATCCCAGTTATGTTTTTTTCATCGAGCGGCCGCCGAGCATGACGAGCCCTCCCGGCGCCTTGGGCGTTCCGCTGTCGCCCGGCCGGAGCCTGGCGGTAGATCCTCGCACCATTCCCCTGGGGGCCCCGGTGTTTCTCGATACGACCTGGCCTTCAAGTCCGATTCCCCTGCGGCGGCTGATGGTGGCCCAGGATACCGGCGGCGCCATCAAGGGAGCGGTGCGGGCCGACTTTTTCTGGGGCATGGGCAGTTTTGCCGGAGATTATGCCGGCAAGATGAAGCAGTCGGGCCGTCTTTGGGTGCTGCTTCCCAAGGAAGTGAATCCGGTGAAGTTGACCAAATAGGGAGTCGGCCATGCGGAGATTGGCCATTGGCCGGGTACGGGCGGCGGCCCGTTTTTCTCCGACAAGAATGGATTATCATGATTGACGAACTTCGACAGGTTCTTAATTCGGTGACCGATCTTCCCCCCATGCCGCCGGTAGCGGCCCGGGTTCTGGCGTTGATGCGGGATCACAAATCGACGGCCAGGGACTTGGCCGGGCTGATATCCTCGGATCCCGCCGTCACGGCGCAGATTCTCAAAATTGCCAATTCGGCCTACTACAGTCTGCCGCGCCAGGTAAAAACCCTGGATCACGCTATTGTGGTTCTGGGTGAAAAAACGTTGAAGAGCCTGGTGCTGCTGGCGTGCCTGAAGGGGCTCAACAAGTCGTTCGGAGCGGTGGAACGATTGCTTTGGGAGGATGCCGTAGGTTGCGCCACCGCAGCGCGACTGGTGGCCAGACGGCTCGGTTGCGCGGATTCCGAAGAGGCGTTTCTCGGGGGCCTGTTTCGCAACCTGGGCAAGCTGGTGATGAACAACATGGATTCGCTGAAGTTTCAGCGGCTGATGGATGAGTCCAGCCAGAGCGAACTACCCGTCGACCAACTCGAATGCAGATATTTCCCCTTTTCTCACATGTTGATCGGGGCGGCCGTCCTGGCCAAATGGAAGTTTCCGGAAAATCTCACCTACGTGGTTCGGTATTATACCGATCCGGGCTCTGTCTCCGGTAGTTCTTCCGGGCTGGACGACCTGATGGCCGTGGTAAATATCGCCGATGACTTCTGCCGAAGGCTGGGGATCGGCCGGCGGCAACCCGAGCAGCGGTGCGAACTCGGGCAGATTCCCGGGGCTCGGTTGCTCGGCCTGGACCACCTTCGGCTCGAATTGCTACTGAATGAATTTGTCGAGGCGTATCAACGGGATCTTGATGTGATGCTTGGCCAGGGGGGGTGAAAAGGGACGATGCGACTGACCTTTGCCGGGACCCGGGGCGGTATCGACGCACGCAGCCCCCACCATGCCCGCCACAGCGCCTTGCAGATCACCACCGGCGGTCGCCGTCTGTGGATCGACTGCGGGCTCGATTGGCTGAGCGAGGTTCCCGCGCTTCAGGCCGACGCTATTCTGCTCACCCATGCCCATCCCGATCACGCCCTTGGCCTGCAACACGGTGCTCCCTGCCCGGTGTATGCCACGGCGGAAACCTGGGACCGGCTGGCGGGATTGGCCTTCGACCTACCCCGACGGATTCTCCCCCTGCGGGCGGCATGGTTCTGCCAGTTGAAAATCGAGGTCCATCCCGTGTTTCATTCCTTTCGCGCCCCGGCTGTCGCCCTGCGCATCGC
>MHXM01000190.1:4248-9554 GCA_001825565.1 Desulfuromonadaceae bacterium GWC2_58_13 | reverse complement strand
ACGGTGCCGATATGCGGGCTGGCGATGACATTGACCCAGGGCGCCGGGGTGCTCTGACCCGGTTCGAGGGTGACCACGTATTCGCGCCCATCGGGGGTGAAGCCCCCCAGACCGTTGCAGAAAATACGCTGGCGGGGCAGCAGGGGCTGGACCTGCTCCGTCGCTGGTTGCTGCACGGGCTCCAGACGGTCCGACACCCGCTCTGGCGACATCCGGCGTTCCACTGGCTCGACCAGGGTTGCGGCGATGTCTCGGTACACCACCCGGGCGACCGTCTGCAGCAACACCCGTTCGTCCTCGGACAGTTCCTCGTCGCGCCGCACGAAGACCCCGCCCGGTTGGTTCAGCATCTGCGCTTCGGGGCCCGCGTTGATCAACCCCATGATCTGGTCATGCAACTCCGCCCGGTAGCCCGAAAAATCCTCGTTGACGATCACCAGGTCGGCAGCCAGGCCCTTCATCCGCCAATAGGCGTGAGCTTGCAGCACCTGTTTGACCAGGTCGATCCGGCTCAGGTCGCCGATATTGAGCAGGACAATCGGCAGGTCGCCGGAGATGGCAAAACGCCACAGCCCCGACTGGCCCAGCTGATTGCGGGCAATGACGCTAGGCGCGGCGCGGCGCAAGGCATTGCTGAAGACGACCGAGGTCGCCAGGCGGCCATAGATTTGGGCCTCGGCTTCGGTGATCCCCAGGTGGCGCAGCACCTCCTGACTTTGGAACCAGGCCATTTCAAAGGCGCGCTCGACGAAGTGCCGATCGCAATATTCCTCCAGCAACGCCAGGGCGGTTTCACGGGTGTCCGCGACTCCGGAGATGATCTGCACGGTCGCCGATTCGTCGGGTTCCAGGGTCAGGGTGCGGCGGATCGCCACGATGGGATCGAGCACCGGACCATCCGTGTTCGACAGCCGCGAACGGCGATCACGGCTGTCGACGGCCACCGGGTTAGCCGCGGTTCGCCCGCGCCCGATGAATTTGGCGCGATCCGTCTCGTAAGAGGGCTCGTCGCTCACCGCGCCCGGCGAGGCCAGCAGGTGAAACATCCATGGCACCTGCTCTCCCGGCGTGCGGCCACGGCGCGTGCAGAGGATCGCCTGCCGCTCGGGGAGGATTTCGGTTTGCACGAACAGGTTGCTGAAGGCGCGATGGGCCAGGTCGGCATTGAGCGGGGCCAACACCACCTCGGCGTAGCTGGTCAGCTCGATATGGCGGGTCCGGGACGACTGGTTGGTGAGCGTGACCCGGCGGATTTCCACATCGTCCTCGGGGGAGACACTGATTTCGGTGTGGGCATCGATCGCCTGGTCGCGCCGTCGGTATTCGGCACGCCCCTGGACGAAGATCGCCTCATAGTGCTCGGCCTTGCGCAGGGTCGGTTGATAGGCGGCGGACCAATAGCGCCCCGAGTCGCGGTCGCGCAGGTAAATAAAGGATCCCCAACAATCGCAGGTGGCATCCTCGCGCCAGCGGGTGACGGCCAGGTCGCGCCAGCGGCTGTAGCCGCCGCCGGCATGGGTTGCCATGACGTGGTAGCGGCCGTTGGACAGCAGATGAATTTCCGGGGCCGGCGTGTTCGGGTCGGTAAAGACGCGCATGATCCCGCCGGCCTCTTCGACCGGATGCGCGGCGGCGCTCACTTCGGCTGCGTGGGGGTGCACCGTCGCCCCCTTCTTCGGCACCCGTTCCTGCAGCAACAACTCGGTCGCCTTTAACATGGGGTCGGACATGAAGCGGCGCTGCATCGGCTGGCCCAGCAGGACATGGGCAAAGGCCAACAGGCTCATCCCCTGATGATGGGCCATGAAGGCGCGCACAATGACGTGGTGCCTGCCTCGCGGCACCCGCGACGGGGTGTAATCGATCGCCTCAAAGAACCCATAGCCGCCCTGGAAACCATGACTCGCCAGCGTCTGCAGGTTGCGGCAGGCGTCCTTCGGCAACACCGTCAGCGCCAGTGCGCTGGCATAAGGAGCGATGACCAGATCCTCGCCCAGCCCGCGCTTGAAACCGAGCCCCGGCACGCCAAAGGCCCGATATTGATAGACCTGTTGCATATCGGTGAGGTTATAGCACGACTCGGAAATGCCCCAGGGCACGGCGCGTTGCCGGCCGTATTCGATCTGGCGCGACACGGCGGCTTTGCAGGTCTGCTCCAGCAGGGTATCGGGGTAACTCGGCATGATCAACTGGGGCATGAGGTACTCGAACATCGAACCGCTCCAGGAAATCAGGCTGACGTCGCCGCCATGACTGGTCAGCAGGCGACCGAGGGAGAACCAATGCTTCTGGGGAACCTGTCCCTGGGCGATGAGGAGAAAACTGGCCAGGCGCGCTTCGGAGGCCAGCAGATCGTAACAGGCCGGATCGCGGCGGCGTTCCCCGACGTCGTAACCGATGCAGAGCAGGCCCCGGGAGGTATTGTAGAGAAAGTCGAATTCCATCGCCGCCAGTTCGCCGCAACGCTGCACCAGATCGTCGATGGTTTTGAGCCGCTTGGCTGCGGACAGGGACCGCGCACCCTTGCCGGCCGGGCTGCCGGCCGCCAATTCCGAGAGCTTCGGGATGGCGCCGAACTGCCGCGACTCGGGCAGCAGCAAGCGCAGCTCATCGCGCAGGGCGAGGGATTGCCGGTCAAAGGCCTGCGCCCAGGAGAAGAGTTCGCCATCGATATTCATATCCGCCGGCAACCAGGCCAGCAGGTCCCCGCCCAGGCGGTGAATCTCATCCAGCAAACGTTCGGCGGCGGCCAGGGTCTGGGGCGACCCGTTCAAGGTGCCGGCGGCGAGTCTGCTCTGGAGCGCGCGGATTTTTTCCGCCAGGTCCGGGGCGGGCACCGCGGGCAGATGCTCGGCCAGCACTTCCAGGGTATCCCGCAAACCCGCAAAGGCCTGGCTGGAGAGCACCGGCTGGTCTTTCAGCTCGGCCAGTCCCGCCTGCAGGGTGAGCAGGCTGCCGGCGAGATTGCCGCTGTCCACCGAGGAGATGTATTGCGGGCGCAACGGCTCGAGGGTGCGCGTGTCGTACCAGTTGTAAAAATGACCGCGATAGCGTTCCAGCTTTTCCATGGTCGCCAGGGTGTTTTCGGTCAAGCGCAGGCATTCTCCGGCGCTGATGAAACCAAAATCGCAGGCACTCAGGTTGGCCAGCAGCGCCATGCCGATGTTGGTCGGCGAGGTCCGCCTGGCGATGGCCCGTGTCGGATATTCCTGGACGTTGTCGGGGGGCAGCCAGTTGTCCTCGGGGCCGACGAAGTCCGCGAAATAGCGCCAGGTTCGCCGGGCCGAGGCGCGCAGGAAGGTCCGTTGCGCCGCGGTCAGGTCGGGCGCAGGCGCCACCAGCGGCCGGCTGATCCACCAGCCGACCAGGGGCGAGCCCAGCCACAGCAACAAAACCGGCGCGGCAAACAGCCATGCCGCCGGCGGGAAAAGCCAGGCCAGCGCACCCCCCAGCAGCACCGCCAGCACCGGACCGATCCACATTTCCACGGCAAAATCGGTCGGCGTGCGGCGCCCGTTGCGGCGGGCATAGGACGGCAGTTGCCAGAGCAGCAAGCCGCGACGCATGAACAGCATCCGCACTCCCGAACAACCGATCGCATTCAGGGCGATCAGCGCATCGTAGGGGAGCAGGATCAGGGTCAGCAAAGCCAGCAGCAGCGGGCGGCCAGCGGCTTTGCCGGTCAGATTCAGATGCAGCAGCCAGGCGCGGTCCCGGGGCTTGCGGAGCAGTTCGATGGCGGTAGCGAGCAGGGTCGGCAAGCAGACCACCGTCACCACCAGCAGGGACCAGAACCACGCCGGCCCCGGACCCAGCAGCCAGCCCCCGGCCAGCACCGCCAGCAGCGACGGCGGCACCAGACTGCGGCGCAGGTTGTCGAACAGCTTCCACACGGACAGGGCGCTTAAGGGGTTGGGTTGCCGCTGTCCCTTCGCGCCATTGGGCCCGCCCGGTCCGGGGACGCGCGGCAGCAGCCAGCCGGCCAGTTGCCAGTCTCCCCGGATCCAGCGGTGACGCCGGCTGGCCTCCATGGCGTAACTGGCGGGATGCTCTTCAATCAGGTCGACATCGGTCACCAGCGCCGACCGCGCATAGCCGCTTTCCAGCAGGTCGTGACTGAGAATGAGATTCTCCGGAAAACGCCCGTCGACGGCCTGCCGAAAGGCGTCCACATCGTAAATGCCCTTGCCGATGAAGGACCCCTCGCCGAAAATATCCTGGTAGACGTCCGACACCTCGCGGGTGTAGGGATCGATGCCCGCGTCGCCCACGAACAGCTTGGTGAATCGCGACTGGCCGGCACTGGTCAGGCTGATCGAAGCGCGCGGTTGCAGGATCGCATAGCCTTCGACAATGCGGCCTTTGCCGGCATCGTAAACCGGTCGATTGAGGGGATGGGCAAGGTTGCCGACCAGGGTGCGGGCCGCATCGCGCGGCAGCTGGGTGTCGGTATCGAGGGTGATGACGTACCGGATCGAGCCGAGAATGGATGGATCGCCGACGATCTCCGAGAAGGCGTCCAGCGCCCCGCCCCGGAGCCGGGCATTGAACTGCTCCAGCTTGCCGCGCTTGCGCTCATAACCCATCCACACCCGTTCCACCGGATTCCACCGTCGGGGCCGATGGAACAGGTAGAAGATGCCCGGGCGATCCTCCCGGTAGGTCGCATTGAGCGCCTCAACCGCGCCCCGCGCGTAAGCGAGCAAAGCCTCGTCTTCCGGCAGCGTTTGCGCGGGCGCATCGCGAAAATCGGTCAGCAAGGCAAAAAACAGATTGGGATCGCGATTGCCGAGATAGCGGATCTCCAGGGCTTCGAGCAGATCGTCGACGTCCTGGAGCCTGGCCAGCAGGGTGGGAACGATCACCATGGTGCGATGGTTCTCCGGGATCCCTTTGGAAAAATCGAGTCGCGGCAACGCGCGTGGCGGCAGGGCGAGGGTCACCAGCAGATTCACCAGCGCGATGGCCAGGGCCGAAGCCCCGATGGCCAGGGGCGGCGCCAACAGCCAGACCCGCCAGTCCCCCGGATCGAATCCGACCCCGGCGAGCACCCCCGCGGTCGACAAGAGGCTGAGCATCAGGATGGGACCGAGATACAGGGGGAGGCGCCGCTGCCGACTGGCCCGGCCGACCCGGGATTTCCACGACAAACGGCAGCCGACGGCACGTTCCAGGAGCGGCCGTCCCCGATCGATGAGGTAGTAGCCGACATGCGCGGTGCGGTGGGTATTGCACGACTGGTGCGCCGCCGTCCGCGCCAAACCGATGGCGGCCCGGGTCACCTCCAGCTCACTGCAATCGCTGCC
>MHXM01000190.1:0-4229 GCA_001825565.1 Desulfuromonadaceae bacterium GWC2_58_13 | reverse complement strand
ACATGCCGGTAGCGGTCCCGGGTGGCGAAATCCTGGTCGGCGTGCAGCCCCGGCGGATCTTCACCCAGCGCCTGTTCGACGACACTGAGCGACTCGACGAACCCTCGCCAATCCATGGCGTCGATGAAACGCAGGCTGCCGATGCTGTTGGCGATCGAGATCTGGTTGGCAGCGGCGGTGCGGCTGGCGGCCGCCGACAGCTGGGTTGCCGTCACCCCCTGTTCGAGCAGTTTCTGCTCGACCCAGGTTTGCACGAAGGCCATCGCGGGCCCCTGGGCCTGGAGCCGGGAGTAAAATTCCTCCACGAACGGCGCGGTCAGCGGCACATCGGCATTGGCAAACTCGGCCAGCAACTGGATCAGCTGTTTCGGGTCCTGCTCAGCTGCCGCGAGCATGCGATCGGCCCAGGTGATGGCCGCGTCGAGATCCTCCCGCCGATGGGCAATCCGCAGCCCGACGCGGCTCAGATTTTCCAGCAACGCCAGTTGCAGCATGATCGGAAAGGCCCACAATTCCCCGATCTTTAACGGCTCAACCTGCTGGTAAGCAACAACGAACTGGGTGGTGTTGTCTTCATCGACGCGACCATCCATGTGTGAGATCAACTGCAAGGCGATGTCGTAGATGCGAGGGAACCCGGCGGACGGCTCATCCGCCAGGCGCGGCAACTGCCGGCTGTAGCCACGGGGCAGAAGCCGACGCGCCAGCCCGATCTGTTGTTCGATGAGATAGAAGTTGTCGAGCAGCCAGGCTTCCGCCGGCACGATCCGATGCCCCGGCGTGGCGGCGGTCACAACGTCATACGCCGCCATCAGAACCTGGGCATTGTCGGCCAGCCGTGGCAGCAAACGGTCCGGTCCCGGAGACGGATCGACGCGATGCCGGCTCGCCAGCGTCAGGCCGTGACGTTTGAGTTGCTCAATGCTGAACAGCTCCGTTCGCAGCAACTCCGTTTCCCGGTCGGGCCGTAGCACCTGGTGGGCGCGGATCGCAAATCTCGATATTTTCGTAACGATAACATTCTCCTCGGTTTCATCCCGCGGTCGATAACGCACCCGACCGGCGGCATGGCTGCCAAAGCGGCTCTAAGCCGCTTCAAGGCTGCGGTTGCTTGCCCTTGACGGGTTCGATCCCCACTTCCACCGCATCCAGGCCGAACTGCCCGGCTACTTTTCGAACAAGGATGTTTTTGCCAGCAAATCCAGGTCGGCGTCGGTAATCGTCGGCAGAAAGCGCTTTCGATACAGCTCGTCGTGAACGATATTCACAATGGCAACCAGAGGTGTCGCGACCAGAACCCCCAGCACGCCGAAGGCGGCCACGCACAAAAGCATGGAAAAGATCACCGCCAAGGGATGCATTTTCATGCCGCGCGCCATGATGAACGGGGTGATCACGTTGTTCTCCAAGGCTTGGACCGCGATGTAGGCGAGCAAGACCCACAACGGAGTCATTCCCCCCCTGCCAAGAGCAAGCAGGATCGCGGGTATGGCGCTGAGAATCGGCCCCAGAAATGGAACCGCTTCCAGAATGCACGCGATCAGCCCGAGAACCAGCGCATCCATCAATCCGAAGATCGGCCACATGAGCAGGAAAACCAGCAGGCCGATGGTCAACATCCCCAGCAGCGTCGTCCCGACCCACCTGGGCACAAATTTTCCAATGCGTTGCACGATGATCAGGGTCTGTTCGTGGTGGCGCTCGGGGACCAGGGAAAAAATGGCCCGGAAGATCGGACGCGGATTCATCAGGGTAAAGGTCGCACCGAAGAAGACCGTCACCAGAACGACCAGGATCTGAGTCGCGTTGAACGCCACCGTCGTGAAGCGGCCGACCACCCCCTGGAACATCTCGCTCAAACTGGAACGAAGCGATGCCGCTTCCTTGGTAGATTTAGGCGGCGCCGCTTCCGCGATGTGTCGCGCCGCTTCGGGATTACCTTCTTCCGCCGCGGTCCGGGAAATTTCAGTGGTGACTTCGGCCTGGAGTTTTTCCTCGGAAAGCACCGCCTGCTGTTCCATTTTAATCAGGGGCTTCTGGAAACGTTCCCAGTAAGCGGGCAACTGTTCCGAGAGTTTGGTCACCGAGTCCTTCATTGGCCCGAAGAACGCCCAGCCGGTCAAGGCAACAACCACAACGAGCATTCCCACCATCAGGCACGTCGCGCTTTTTCTGCCGCCCCACGAAGCCCGAATCCGCGATATGACCGGATTGACTGCCATGGAAATCAGCATAACCAACAGAAACGACAACAGAATGGGAGACAGCAGCGGGAACGACTGGATAAAAGCAAACAACGCCGCCCCCAGGATCACATAGATGGTGATTGGGCGTGGCCTTGCCTCTGGCTTGGGGTCGTTTGGCATGACGTTTTTTCCGTTGTGATATTGACGCCTGGAGTACCGCTAAAAAAGGAGGAGAAAGACGCCTTGATGAAGCTCGACGGTCCTTTTCTCCCCCCTGATGTCCTGGGCACTACCGATTCCACGCTCCGTCGGATAAATCACCGAAGCAGCGGGGCGAACCCCTGTGTTCGCCCCGCTGCTTCGCCTTAACGGAAAAACGCCAAAGCCACGTCGGAGAGCGCATTGACCACGGGTTCCGCAATCCGGCTGGTACGCGAGCGATGATGAGAGCTTGCGCCCAGGAGCAGACCCAGGCCGACGCCGATGCCCAGGGCGATAAAAATGGTCTTGCCCGGATTTTCGTTACTATAGCTCTTGGCCTTCTCATAGGTTTCGCTGACCTTCCGGGTCGTTTTGCCATAGGCGTCGCCGACCGCCTGTTCCGCTTGCCCGTAAGCCTCGGCGCCTTGTTTCATGATGTTTTGGGCGGTGGTGCCGTCTCGGTTATTATCGGTATCCATGGTATCTCCTCCTTAAGAATCTGGGGTTTGGGTGATGTTCTACACATTCGTTTCCGGGTCGATATTCGAATCCCGGCAGGTAGAGGGTCGAGGCCCGTCGCCACCGCGGGTTGGGCTGTCGAGGTGGCATTCGTCCCTTATCCAGTCGGCGGCGGCCCTGGTGGCGATGCCCAGCAGGGTCATCCGGATCAGGCCGGTCCCGGCGGCCGCGGAAGGCTGGGGCCCCAGTGAGCCGCGAACTTCCTCGACAAGGGAACCCAGGATTCGCTCCATGGGAGTGGCGCGTCTGGCGAAGACCTTCGAGGCGAAATAGCCCAGGCCGGCGGCAGCGCCCAGCGCCCAGTAGGGAGAGTCCTTCACCTGGGCGCGCCAATCGAGTTTTTCTTTGATGCGCTCGCCGATTTGCTCGACGGTCTGGGAAAGGTTTTCCTCTTCCCTGGCTATGTCCCGGCGAATATCTTCGCTGCTGCGCTCGCGTTCAGCCATTTTTGGTCCTCCTTTTCAGTATGTGCCTTGTCTTCTAGGGGTTACGGATCGACTTTTTCAATTGCCCGTAACCGATGAAGGCAAAGACGATACCGACGAAACTAACCGCCACTCCAGTGACCAGCGCCGCGATGGCGGGGGACATGTAAGTCGTGAGTTGGATAATCGATGCGGCGCACAGCGATCCTGTTCCGGCAATCCCGAAAACCGCTCCGGTCGCGACGAGAACGATTCCACCGCGAACCGCCCGGCCCTTTTCGCGAATTTGCTGGAAAACCAGATCGATCTCGTTGTGCACCACCGCCGCCGAGCTTTTGGCCAGCCGGCCCAATAATTCGGGAAGCGACTCGGGTTGCGGCGCCGGGTCTTGTTTGGCACCTTTGCTGTCCATTGGAAAACCCTCCTTATCGACGTCGCCAGATAGCGCCGATAAGCAGGCCGACGGCCCCTGCGATCAAGAGGCTGCGCTCCGGGTTCTGTTTGACGTAGTCCCGGACCCTGGCGTCCGCCTGCCTGTAATCGAATTGCCGGACGTATTCGGCGGATTGATCCAGCCACTCGGAGGCTTGTTTTCCGTACTGAGCCGCGCCGGATTGCGCGTCCTGCTCCGCTGCTTTTTCACCCAGCGCCTCGGCAACCCTATGGATTCTGTCGGCCACAATGGATTTGACCTCGTCGAAGCCGCTTGACTTCCCGCGCCCTTGGAAGTCTGGCGCGGATTCTTCGGTTTTATCGCCTTCCCAGTCGTTTATTGCCATGGTTCACCTCATACAGCGTTGCTTTAATCGCGCTCGTCACGCCCTGGACCCAAGGTGTCCTTGGTTCGACCGGGGCGATGTGGTTTTGGCGCCGGCGGGTATTTTTGCAACCGGACCGC
>MHXM01000189.1 GCA_001825565.1 Desulfuromonadaceae bacterium GWC2_58_13 | reverse complement strand
CGCCGAGCCGCGTATTGCGCCCATCGCGCGGGCCTTCGCCGATTCTCCGGCGGCCGGTATCATGGCCTTGGCCGGCGGCAAGGCCGCGCCGGACTGGCCCCTGTCCTGGATGTACTGGCGCGATTTCGGTGGGCGCTATCTGCTGCGACTCTGTCAGAATCAGCCCAGTGCCAACCGGCTGGAGCCTGCTCCGCCCCTGGATGCGGCCACCCTGGCGTCCCTGCATTTGCGTATCCCGCCCATGCCCGGGGCCGAGTACGCCAGCCCCGAGGTGCTCGGGGAGCTCTGGCGGGCCTTGGATGACTGGGCGCTGGCGGCGATGGCCCGGGAGCCCGAGGGCCTGGCCGGTTTTCTCCAGCGCCACGCGCCCCTTTGGCGGCAGGTCGGCCGGGTCTGTTTTCATCTGGCCGAAAACCGGCAGGATCCGGAATTCCCTTTTGCCTTTATGGCGACCTACATCCCCCGCCTCGGCAAAAATGCCCGCGCCCAGCATCTTCCCTTGAGTCAGGCTTTGCGCGAATACGCCGGCACCGATAACCGGGAGGCCCTGTTGCGGCTGCTGGAACCGGTTTCCGAGGCGAGCAGCCGTTGCTCCTGGGTGAAGGAGCTGGTGGAAAGTAACGACATCTATCATCCGCTGGCCTGGACGCCGGAGGAGGCCTACCCATTTCTGAAGGATGTGGCGCTTCTGGAAGAGAGCGGGCTGGTGGTGCGTCTGCCGGACTGGTGGAAAAAACGTCCCCGGCCCAAGGTGCAGGTGATGCTCGGCTCCCAGGTCGGCACCGCCCTTTCGGCGCAAGCCCTGCTGGATTTTCAGGTGCAGCTCACTTTGGACGGCGCCGCGCTTTCGCCGGAAGAAATCGCGGCCCTGGCCGCGGCGGGGCAGGGGCTGGCGATGGTGCGCGGCCAGTGGGTCGAGGTGGATGGGGAAAAGCTGCAACAAGCCCTCGACCACTGGCGCCAGGTGGCAGCCGAGGCCGGGGCGGACGGGCTGTCCTTTATCGAAGGGATGCGCCTGTTGGCCGGCGCCCAACGGAATCTCGCCGGCCAGGATCCGATGCTGGAAGAAACCGGCTGGGCCTATGTGGAAGCTGGCGAGCGCCTGCGCGAATTGCTGGCCGGATTGCGGGACCCGGCCCGGCTGGCCGCCGTTCAGGCCGTCCCCGGGTTGCAGGCGCATCTGCGTCCCTATCAGCAAATCGGCCTGAACTGGCTCTGGTTTCTGTCGGAACTCGGCCTCGGCGCCTGTCTGGCCGACGATATGGGCCTGGGCAAGACCATCCAGGTGATCGCCCTGCTCCTCGCCCAGCAGGGGCACTCGGCAAAGGCATCTCCCAGCCTGTTGGTGTTGCCGGCCTCGCTGTTGGCCAACTGGAAAAGCGAACTGGCCCGATTCGCTCCCTCCCTCAGAGCCCTGTGCCTGCATCCTTCGGAACTGGATCGGGAGACCCTGGAGCGCCAGGCCGCCGACCCCGGCGGCGCCCTGGCGTCCGTCGATGTGGTGCTGACGACCTACGGCATGGTGCAGCGCCAGGCGTGGCTCAAAAAGGTGAGCTGGAACCTGATCGTGCTGGACGAGGCGCAGGCGATCAAAAATCCCGGCACTCAACAGAGCAAGTCGGTCAAAACCCTCTCCGGAAGGGCGCGCATCGCTCTGACCGGGACGCCGGTGGAAAACCGGCTGTCCGATCTCTGGTCGCTGTTCGATTTCATCTGTCCCGGCCTGCTCGGCTCGGCGTCCCGTTTCAAGCAGTTCATCGGCTCTCTGGAACGAGGCGAGCCGCCTTCCTACGCGCCGCTGCGCGCCCTGGTGCAGCCCTACATCCTGCGTCGCCTCAAGACCGACCGAAGCGTCATCGACGATTTGCCCGACAAGGTCGAGATGTCCGCCTGGTGCGGGCTCAGCAAGGTGCAGGCGCGACTTTACGGCCAAGCGGTGAAGTCTCTGGCGGATGCTCTCAAGGAACAGCGGGAAGGGATCCAGCGCCGGGGGTTGATCCTTTCATCGCTGATGCGCTTCAAGCAGATCTGCAATCATCCCGGTCAGTCCCTGGGCGACGGTGACTATGCCGAGGAACGTAGCGGCAAGTTTGTCCGCTTGCGCGAGTTGGTCGAAGAGATCGCCTCCCGCCAGGAAAAAGTGTTGATTTTTACCCAGTTTAGGGAAATGACCGAACCGCTGGCCGCTTTTCTCGCCCAGGTGTTCGGGCGCCCCGGCCTGGTGCTGCACGGCGGAACCCCGGTGGCGGAGCGGAAAAAACTGGTGGACCGCTTCCAGCATGAGGACGGGCCCCCCTTCTTTGTCCTCTCTCTCAAAGCCGGCGGGACTGGCCTCAACCTGACCGCCGCCAGCCATGTCATCCATTTCGATCGCTGGTGGAATCCGGCGGTGGAGAATCAGGCCACCGACCGGGCCTTCCGCATCGGTCAGAAAAAGAATGTGGTGGTGCACAAGTTTGTCTGCAAGGGAACGGTTGAGGAGAAGATCGATGCCCTGATCGCCGCCAAATCTGATCTGGCGAGCGAATTGCTGGGAGGGACGGAATCCCTGTTGACGGAGATGGACGACGAGTCTTTGTTACACCTGGTGGCCCTCGACCTGGAAAAGGCCGCCTTATGAGCGTGGGAGAAAAACGATGAGTTATTACGACTGGGCGCCCTATGTCAGCGTGGCGGAGCGGCGGGCCAAGGCCCAGAAGCAGCTGGAGAAGATGAAAAAGAAGGGAATGGACCTCCAGCCCGTGCATTTGAGCGGCCGCAAGATCGCCGGTTCCTTCTGGGGCAAGGGCTGGTGCGACCACATGGAATCGTTCAGCGATTACGCCAATCGCCTGCCCCGGGGGCGCAGCTACGTGCGCAACGGCTCGGTCTGCCATCTCGAAATCGCCGGCGGCCGGATCAAGGCCCTGGTCAGCGGCACGACCTTGTATAACGTCACCATCAGCATCGACCCGCTTAAAAAGAGCAAATGGGAAACGGTCAAACGCGCCTGCTCGGGGAAGATCGCTTCGCTGATCGACCTGTTGCGCGGCAAGCTCGACCAAAGCGTCATGGAAATCGTTTCCGACCGCAAGGACGGTCTTTTTCCGCTTCCCGGCGAAATGAAATTCGACTGCGATTGTCCGGACTGGGCCGGCATGTGCAAGCATGTGGCGGCGGTGCTCTACGGCGTCGGCGCCCGGCTCGATCAGTCCCCGGAAATGCTTTTCGTGCTGCGCGGGGTGAATCATGAAGAACTGGTCGATGTTTCCGCCGCCGTGGCCGATGCGACCAAGTCGGGCAGTTCCCGCCGTCGGATCGCCGCGACCGGCATCGCCGATGTGTTTGGCATCGAGCTGGCGGATGAGGGCGTGGCCGACGATCCTTTTCCCGTTGCTCCCAGTAGGAAATCAAAACCGGAAAAACCACCCAAGGCTGCGGTCCAGGCGTCCGCACCGAAGACCGCTTCCGGAAAAACCGCTTGGCTGGAAAAGGTTTTGAAGCAGAGGCCGGGGAAGAAGGAGCCGGTCCAGGCGCCATCCTTTCCCGAGCCCTTCACCGGCGCGGCCGTTTATGCCTGGCGCAGGGCTCTCGGCGAATCTCAGGTCGAGTTCGCGGCGCGACTGCGCATGAGCGCCGCCAGCGTCTCTCAATGGGAGAACAAAGGGGATAATCCGATCCATATGCAGAGTCGCACCCGGGTGCTTTTGCACAAGGCCTGGAAGGCGACCCATAAGAAATGAACAGAACGCTGCATGTGTTTTCGCTTTTTGTACTTGTCGCATCGCGACCGGGATAGGATTGGAGAAGACCGCTGTCTCCTTGGCCACCGTCAACAAGGCACGGTTCAAGCCATTGGAAAAGGGGAGTTGAATTCAACTCTTCCCAGGGATTGCTCAGGACATGATCCCTTGAGGCAAATGTCCTCGGCGTTCTCGGCCGTCGTATATGGTTGGCCCTTTTCTGCGGGTCTGGTCTCGACCCACCACCACCCATCCACTGGTCCGTTTGAAGAACATCACCTGGCCCGAGGCCAGCATCTCATTAAGAACTTTTGGAAAGACTCTTTGCTCGCTGCCATTTTTCATAACCACGGGAATCATCATCCTATGCCTCCGTTGGTTTTGCCCGACCGGTATTCAACCTTAACAGATTTTCTTTCGGCAACACCATCGGGGTGACATTTTTCCTCGGGCGGAGGATTCCTAACCGGCATAAACTCCTGATTTTAATCTGGACCGGGAGGTCAACCCCGCCCGAAGTGGCGAAGCTTACCAGCCCGGGCTTTTCGGAAAGGCTACTCCCTGCTCGATCCGCGTCCGCTGCCGATGCCCCGCTTGCTGGCACGGATGAAATCGAGCATCTGGCGAACGTCGCCGGTGACTTCGAGCTCATTTTCGACCTTGCCCAAGGCTTGGGCGAGGGGAAGCTCCGAACGGAAAATGATCTTGAACGCTTCTTTAACGGCGCGGACGCGGCCAACGTCGAAACCATTGCGTTTAAGGCCGATGGCGTTGATGGCGCGAATCCAGTTCAGGCCGTCGTTGACGCAGAACGGTGGAATGTCTTTGGCGGCGCCGGACCCTCCGCGCATCATGGCGAAGGCTCCGATCCGCACAAACTGATGAACCATGCAGTTGCCCGAGATGATAGCCCGGTCGCCGACCTCGACATGTCCGGCGAGCAGGGCGCCATTGACCAGAATCACGTTGTTGCCGACCATGCAGTTGTGGGCGACGTGGCTGTTGACCATGAAGAAGTTGTTGTTGCCGACCCGGGTCAGGGTGCCGGCATGGTTGCCGCGATGGATGGTTACCCCTTCGCGGATGATGTTGCCGTCGCCGATTTCGGTCCAGGCTTCTTCGCCTTTGTAACCGATATCCTGGGGATCGTGACCGACCACGGCGCCGGGATAAAGGATGTTGTTGTTGCCGAGGCGGGTCCAGCGTCCGACGTGGGCGCCGTGAAGCAATCGGGTGCCGCTGCCGATGGTGACGTCGGCGTCGACGAATGCGTTGGGACCGATCTGGACGTCATCGGCCAACCGGGCCTCCGGGTGAATATGGGCCGTGGGGTGAATTTCAGGCATAGGGGTCTCCTCTGATGGATGAGCAGCGAACATATTGCCTCGGCTCCAGTCGATATTCAAGCAATTTTATGGTGTGCGGAAACGGGCGGAAGTCCAGTTTTTAATCGGAACTTAGATGGAGAAGGCCATGGCTGAAAAAACCGAACTGTTCGATATCGTCGATGACAACGACAGGGTCATCGGCCAGGCTCCGCGCAGCCGGTGCCACGGCGATCCGAGGCTGACGCACCGGGTGGCCCATGTCCTGGTTTTCAACGGCCGCGGGGACTTACTGTTGCAGAAACGGGCATTGACCAAGGATGTCCAGCCGGGTCGTTGGGATACCAGCGTCGGTGGCCATCTGGACCCGGGTGAGAATTATCGGGTGGCGGCTTGCCGGGAGATGGAAGAAGAACTGGGCATTGTCGGCGTTCCCCTGACGTTCCTGTATCCGTCGCGGATGCGCAACGATTTCGAATCGGAAAACGTGCGGACTTACCTTGTTCGCTACGATGGTGAAATCCGCTTTAATCCTGAAGAAATCGACGAGGTGCGTTTCTGGTCGGCTGAGGAGATTGAGGCCGCTTTGGGCTCCGGGGTGGTGACGCCCAATTTCGAACAGGAATGGGAATTGTTCAAATCGTGGAATTCACGCTACCCGGCGGCAAGCGAACCGAGGATCGGGTTCTGCGCCGGAGATACGTTCCCCGATCTATTCCAGTCTTTCGCTGATGAAGAATAAGCGGGGTCAGTCGTTTTCCGGTGCGATGGGCAGGGTGAAGGTGAAGCGACTGCCGCATTCGCCATTTTCGTCCGCCGGGCTGGTTACCCAGATTTCGCCGCTGTGGAGATTGATGATCTCTTTGCAGATGGCCAGGCCCAGGCCGGTTCCTTTGCGGTAGATGGTCGCCGTGGGTAGCTGTTCGTAGCGATTGAAGAGGATTTTCTGCTGTTCCACGGGGATGCCGCAACCGGTGTCGGTGACACTGATGCACAGGCATCTGGATCCGTAGGTGTCCGGGCAGCAATCCGGGGGAAGGGCGCCGATGGTGATTTGTCCCCTCTTTGGGGTGAATTTAACCGCATTGCTGATCAGGTTGGCAAACACCCGCGTCAGCTGCTTTTCATCGGCTAAAACCTGTGGTGTGTTGGCTGGGATTTCGATAACGAGATTCAGCCCGGCATCGGCAAAAACGGTTGCCAGCGGAGTGACGACCTGGTGAACCAGAGGTCCAATATCCAGCGGCGAAAGGTTGACCTGCATCTTGCCGGCTTCAAGTTTGGAATAGTCGAGGATATCGTCGATCAGCTGCAGTAGCTGGTCGCATCCCCCCCGGATGTTTTTCAGGGCGTCCCGTTGATCTTTGGATACCTGCCCCAGAATACCCTCGGCCAGCACGTCGGTGAAGCCGCTGATGCCGGTCAACGGCGAACGCATGTCGTGAACCAGCATCGATACCAGGTCGGCTTTGACGTTTTCGATTTCCTTTATTTTCTTGAGATACCGGGCAACGATCAAAAACCGGTCGGCGATGATGTCGAGGGCGTGGCGCATGCCGTCGGTCAGGCGTCGTTTGCCGCTTTCAAACAGAGTGATGGTGGCCAGCAGTTCGTTGCCATCGCGGATCGGCAGGGTTTTGATGACCTGGAAGGTGGTTGGAACCGCCCGTTCGGTGACATGATCGGGCTCGATCAGCACGAAGCGGTATTTGACGCGGCTGTTCTGGTCCAATCCGGCATCCCGCAGCATCTCTTTTTTCGCCTGTTCGACGAACCGGGTCGATACCGCCTCGGTGGGTTGCAGGCAAAGCAGGTATTTTTCATTTCCTTCCCGAAGCAGAATTCCGGCGGCACTGTAGCGGCAGATAATGGACAGAAAACCGAACAGTTCCTTGGCCAGCAGGTTGGTGTCATGGGTCAGGCTGGTGAGTTTGAGAACTTCGTTGGAGATGGTCGATTCATAAAGTAAACGATCGAGGATGCCGGTAATCTGGTCGCGGATGTCTTTTCCTTTTGGTTCCTTGTGAGGTCTGAACGGGGCCGGCGATATTTTCGGTTTGTCGGACAAGAAGGTTTGTACGGCTTGCAGAATCTGGTGGAGGTCGGTTGATTTTTCCAGAAAGAAATCCGCGCCGGCTTTTTTGCCCCAGAAGCGGTCATGAGGTTCGATCAGGTTGCTTAACAGGATGATTGGAATATCCTTGGTGATGGGGTCGTTCTTGAGCAGGCGGCAAAGATGATAGCCGTTAAGTTCGGGCATCAGGATGTCGGATAGAATCAGGTCGGGAGGCGACTGATACACCGACGCGATGGCTTGCATGCCGTTCTGTGCCGTCGCTACCGCATATCCGGAGGCGCGAAGGAAATCCTCCAGCACCGCCAGTTGCGTCAGGCTGTCGTCAACGATCAGGATCAGGTGGGATTCCGTCATTTGGACCTCATGTGGGAGTTCGCCACGCCGATGTTAATGACTGTAATGACTGATATGGTAAAAATAAACTGTCAAACCTTAATTTTTTTTTCCACGATAGTCAAGTTTAACGCATCGGATAAAATTGGCGACACCGAGTGCGGCGAGAAAGAAGGTTGATGAAGGATTGTGCAGACTGTTTGCCGGAGTGCGTAAAAAATAAACGCTGCCCTTGCGTTGCTCGCTTTACCTTTCGGCGTCCACTCCTCCGGTAGAACTTTTTTGTCATGTTGATTCGGCATGTTACGTGTTTTTTTTCTTGGTTTTCAATTTGGGCAGACTATTTGCTGCATGGTTTTTAGTCGGTTTTTATTGCAGCTGTCAATTCTCTTGCATGCGCACCGGAGAATGATATACTTACCCGCTCATTAATTACGAAAGAAATTTCCCGGGAGGTATTGAGATGAGAAAAGTTGAAGCCGTTATAAAGCCCTTTAAGCTTGACGAAGTCAAAGAGGCCCTGAACGAGGTCGGTATCCAGGGAATCACTGTCAGCGAAGTAAAGGGATTCGGCCGTCAGAAAGGCCATACGGAGCTTTACCGGGGTGCTGAATATGTTGTCGATTTCATCCCCAAAATCAAGATGGAAATCATCGTTAGCGACGAAATGGCATCGAAGGTTGTTGAAGTGATTGCCGAGGCGGCCCGGACCGGGAGAATCGGCGATGGTAAAATTTTTGTAACGACAGTGGACGAGGTCGTCCGTATCCGCACCGGAGAGCGCGGCGACGACGCACTCTGAGCCGTCGGATCGTCCATTGAGTTTGGTGCCCCTCGTATGGAAGGGGCTAAGCTTACTTTTTCAAGGAGATGCAAGATGACAGCTAAAGAAGTCGTAGTTTTTGCCACGGAAAATAATTGCCAGATGGTTGATTATAAATTTCTTGACTTTGTCGGGATCTGGCAACACTTTTCCGTGCCCATGAGTGAATTCAGCGAAGACACCTTTGAAGAAGGGATTGGCTTCGACGGTTCTTCGATCCGCGGCTGGCAGCCGATTCATAACAGCGACATGCTGTTGATTCCCGATCCGACCACCGCCAAGATCGACCCTTTTATTCAGGTGACGACCCTGAGCATTATCTGCGACATCATCGATCCGATCACCCGCGAGGGTTACACCCGCGATCCCCGCTTCATCGCCAAAAAGGCGGAGGCCTATCTGAAGTCGACCGGGATTGCCGATACCGCCTACTTTGGCCCCGAGCCCGAATTCTTCATTTTCGACGACATCCGCTATGGTTCCAGCGCCAACGAGTCGTTCTACTGCATTGATTCCGTCGAAGGCGCCTGGAACACCGGTCGCGAAGAATTCCCCAACCTGGGGTACAAACCCCGGCACAAGGAAGGCTATTTCCCCTGCGCTCCGACCGACTCCTTCGTCGATCTGCGCAACGAAATGGTTCAGGTTCTGCAGAGCGTCGGCATGCGCATCGAAGCGGCTCACCACGAAGTGTCCACCGGCGGTCAGAATGAAATCGACATGCGTTTCGACAGCCTGCTGAAAATGGGTGATACCCTGCAGTGGTTCAAGTACATTGTCAAAAACGTCGCTTTCCGCAACGGCAAGACCGCTACCTTCATGCCGAAACCCCTGTACGGCGATAACGGGTCCGGCATGCACTGTCATCAATCCCTGTGGAAGGACGGCCAGAATCTTTTCGCCGGCGACGGCTACGGCGGACTTTCCAAGATGGCCATGTACTACATCGGCGGCATCATGAAACACGCCAAGGCCCTCTGTGCCTTCACCAATCCCAGCGTCAACTCGTACAAGCGACTGGTCCCCGGTTTCGAAGCCCCGGTCAATCTGGCCTACTCCAACCGCAACCGCTCCGCTTCGTTGCGTATCCCGGTAACCAATAATCCGAAATCGAAGCGGGTCGAGTACCGTACCCCCGACCCGTCCTGCAACGGCTACCTGGCATTCGCCGCCCAGATGATGGCCGGCCTCGACGGCATCGAAAACAAGATCGATCCGGGCCAGCCTCTGGACAAGGACATCTACGGTCTTTCGCCCGAAGAACTCAAAGACGTGCCGAACGTCGCCCGCAGCCTTGAGGACGCCCTCAATCATCTGCGCGAGGACCACGCCTTCCTGCTCAAAGGCGATGTCTTTACCGATGACGTCATCGACAAATGGATCGAATACAAGATTGAAGCCGAGGTTAATCCGAACCGTATGCGGCCGACTCCGACCGAGTTCGCACTGTATTACGACTGCTGATTTTCG
>MHXM01000188.1:23038-25448 GCA_001825565.1 Desulfuromonadaceae bacterium GWC2_58_13 | reverse complement strand
GAAGGGGCGCTGGTGGTCTTCCTCCGGGCGGCCGACAAAATTTATCCGCCACGTCAGTGACGCCGCCTTCCCGCTTGTTCTACCGGGGGGACCCTTCTCTTTTGGTTCACTCTAAACGCATACCCTGATTTTAAATGCCACGTACTGCATGAATCGACATTCCAGGTATAATTACAGCATCATTTTCGGCATCAAGGGTTGGAAATTCTTGGTCGATAATGGCGTTCGTGATGATTTTCTTCAGTGTTGGTGTACTCCCGCAGGCGACCCCGGCAGCGCATGCCTCCCTCGGGCGCTCCTGTCGATCCATTCACGAGAAGGGCTACCCATCGGCTAACGCCGCCCGGAGGTCCGATGACGGTTACAATTTCATCCGTTCTTCAACGACTAAAAATCTTCCAGGGGAAAGGTTTCCGCCGTTTCCCCAACGCAGCGCTCTTACTTCTGGTCTTCGTGTTCATCGCCTTCGGATGCCGCCAGTTGGTCGACAAGAAGCCGAATCCGTCCCCCGCCGCCGCCGCCGAAGTCTTTGAAACCCAATGTGGCAAATGCCATGACCTTAACCGGGCTCTGAACAAAAACCGTTCGGAAGAGGCCTGGTTTGCAACCATTTCCCGGATGAAGGAACAGTGGGGCGCCGCGATCAGCCGCGAAGAAATTGACCGTCTGGTCCAATACCACCTGCAACGGCAGCAGACCGCCCTGGAAAAAAATCTTCAAGGGATCGTTGCCGCATTCCGCAAAAGTCAACCCGAGCTGGACCGAGGAGTCGAACTATTCGTGGAAAAATGTTCCGACTGTCATGATCCGACCCGGGCCTTGACCGTTTTTAAACCCCCCGAGCTCTGGAGCCAGACCGTCAAAAGAATGCAGTATTACAGCAAGGGGGCGATTACCGACCTTGAAGCCAGGGAACTGGTCGATTTTCATGTGACCCGCCAGCAGCAAGAACTGGATGCTTTTCAAGGGACCTGCAGCAGATGTCATGATCAGGAGCGTATCAATAATCGGAGTCTGTCCGAGCAACAATGGCTTGAGACGATTAAGCGGATGCAACAGAAGGCTCCGGATTTTATTTCCGACGAAAAGGTTAATCTGATCGCTGCCTACTTTCATCGCCGGGAACTGTCGCTGGCGCAAATTTTTTACGGCAAGTGCCGTCTCTGCCACTTCTTCGATTCAGACGAGACCATTCATCAGGGGGACCCCCAACTGTTAAACAGGCTGATCGTGTTGGCGGATAAGGATTTTGGCGAAACGTTGGAAATCAGGGACGTAAACAATCTGCTTTCCGTTCACGTGCAGCGACAGCAACGGGGCATGCAGCTCTTTGCGAACGACTGCGGCCCCTGTCATTCCAAGGAGAAGTCAGCGGAGAGCGGGCATGGCCGGGAACGGATCGATAAATCGGAGCGCTCCGAGCGGATTTCCTTGATTGCGACCCTCCAGGGAGTGGAACTCACGAAGGAGACTCAGGATGTCATCAACATTCAGATCGATGTTCATGTGTCCAGGCAGCAAGCCTCCGGCGGAAAATTTTAACCATCCAAGGCTGGCCGATAAATGAAAATCCAGCCAGTGGCGACGGTGTGCATTAAGGCTGCCGATGGGTTGAGACGACAAGGAAAAAGGCCGGGACAGAAGTCCCGGCCTTTTTCCTTGTGGATATTTATTCTTCGGTGAGTGGTTCAGCCACTTTTTTCCGTGGAGCCCGTCGTTTCGGCTTTGCTTCCCCGGCATTCTCCGCGGGGGCTTCCGCTTTGGTTTTTGGTTTGGTCGCCCGTGGTTTCCGCGTTGGCTTTTTCTTTTCAGCGACGGTTTCCTCGGGTTCAACCGTAGGCGATGTCGCAAGGTTTTCCAGAGGCGGCTCGGCGACCGAGGCTGTGCCTGTTTGGCGCGGTGACCGCCGTTTGGGGGCCGGTTTGATTTTTTCTTCCGCCGGTTTCGGCGCGGTGACCGGGGTTTCGGTCACCTGGGGTACGCCGTCCGGTGCCGTTGCCGCCAGGGGTTTGTCCCCATTGTTGCTCTCTGCATTCGGGGCGGCGGACGTGGGTTTCTTGCGGCGCCGCCGAGGCGGCTTCTTTTTGCCCTCGGCTGCGGTAGCGGCAGGAAGTTCCGTCGGTGTTTCAGCCACGGCCTGCATTTCGGTTGCGGTCGACGGTGCCGGTGCCGGAATGGTTTCGGCGGGGGCCGCCTCCGAGCGTTCCTCGCCACCAACGGTTTCCGCCGCTGGCGTTTGTTCGGTGACGGCAGCCGGTTTCTTGCGGCGGCGGCGACGCGGTTTCTTGCCGGTTTTGGGTTCTTCGCCCGTGGCTACCGGAACATCGGTTGTTGCGTCCGTTTCGCCGGTCTCGGGCTCAGCCGCAAGCGGCATGTCGGCGTCTTCGTCGCCTGTGGCTTCCTCATATTC
>MHXM01000188.1:1291-23027 GCA_001825565.1 Desulfuromonadaceae bacterium GWC2_58_13 | reverse complement strand
CCTCGGATTCATGGTCTGCCTGTTCGCCGGTAATGGCGGTCGCATCACCGCTCTTCTTTTTGCGCCGGCGACGCTTGCGTTTTTTCTTGCCGAGTTCTTCCGTTTCTTCGGCAACGGCCGCTGTCGTGGGTTTCTCCTCCAGCTCTTCCGGCTCTTGGTGTGCAACTTCTTCGTGCGATAATGGCGTCACCGAGGCCGCGTCGACGTATTCCGGGATTTGCTCTTCCTTCTCCCGCTTGAGGAAACTCAGCTCGAACTGTCCGGAACTCAGGTCAGCGCGGCCCTTGATGATGATTGCCAGGTGATGCTGGCGTTCCATCAACAGAAGTTCTTCCCGGCGGGTGTTGAGCAGGTAGGTAGCGACATCCAGCGGAACTTCCCCTTCGGCGGTACCGATCTGCCCCTTGGCGATACCGGCCTGGAGCTTGCGTAGAAAGGCCACCGACTGAGCTTCGGTGCTCTTGACCCGGCCGCTTCCCTCGCAATGGGGACAGGTGAGAAAAGCGCCTTCGGCCAGGGTCGTCTTGATCCGCTGGCGACTCATTTCGAGCAGACTGAACTGGCTGCTGATGTGGCCGACGGTGACCCTTGCCTTGTCATTCTTGAGGGCGTCCTTGAGGACTTTTTCGACTTCACGGATGTGCTTGCGGTCGCGCATGTCGATGAAGTCGATGACGATCAGTCCGCCGAGGTCGCGCAGACGCAGTTGGCGGCCCACTTCGGCGGCCGCCTCCATGTTGGTCTTGTAGGCGGTCGCTTCGACCCCCTGTTCCGAGGCCATCTTGCCCGAGTTGACGTCGATGGCCACCAGGGCTTCGGTGGAGTCGATGACGATGGATCCGCCGGAGGGGAGGGGTACCTTGTTTTTGTTGATGGTTTCGATCTGCTCTTCGATCTGGTAGCGGGAGAAGATCGGACGCTTTTCCTGATGCAGTTTGACCAGGCGGGCGTATTCGGGCATGACTTGCTGGAAGAAATCCTTGGCCTCCTGGAACACCTTGGGCTCGTCGACCAGCACTTCGTCGATGTCGGAGCTGAAGTAGTCGCGAATCATGCGGATGACCAGGTTCGACTCTTTGTAAACCAGTGCCGGCGCCTTGGAGCGTTTGGCCAGGGCCTGGATGTTCTCATAGACCCGGAGCAGGTAATCGAAATCGCGCTTGAGCTCTTCCTTGGTCTGGCCGATGCCGGCGGTCCGCACGATGTAGCCCATGTTGCTGGGCAGGTCCATCGACGCCATCGAGCTTTTCAGCTTTTTGCGTTGGGATTCTTCTTCGATTTTGCGGGAAACGCCCTTGGTGTCGCTCTCGGGCATCAGGACCATGTAGCGTCCCGGCAGGGAAAGGAAAGTGGTCAGGGCCGCGCCCTTGGTGCCGCGTTCCTCTTTGACGACCTGGACCAGCAGCTCCTGGCTGCGGTGCAGAATGTCGCTGATGCGCGGACGACCCTTGGATTCGCTGTTTTCGTTCTGGCGGTAGCAGGAGGGGTGGATTTCCCCCATCTGCAGAAATCCGAGGCGGTCGGCGCCATAATCGACAAAAGCGGCTTGCAGTCCCGTTTCTACCCGGACGACAACCGCTTTGTAGATATTGCCCCGGGTTTGTTCCCGGCCGACGACTTCGATTTCCAGTTCGGTGAGGGCGCCGTCGTCAACGATAACGGCCCGATGTTCCTCCGGATGGGAGGCGTTGATCAGCATCTTTTTGCTCATGGTGTTCTTTCTGATCCGCCCTCGGGCGGATCTCAACGGGTAATGCCGGCGGGAACGATGCCCGGCCGGGAGGTACGGAACCAGGTGATGGCCGGTTGCCGTGCCGTCTGCCGCAACGATGCGGAGTTCGGCAAGGCACCGGCGCTTTCGCCCAGTTTCCCCTGATAACGATGGTTCCTATATCCAGAGCATGAGGCTCGATGGAAGCGTTCGTTAGAGCGAGCCGGCTCGACATCCGATTTTCGGACGGAGGGCCGCTTCAAAGTGCGGGAACTATACCAGAGAAGACGGTCTTTGAACAGGGGGAATCTGAGAATATCCACCTTAGAAAATTCAAGGTTTTACGGGATCGTCGGTTGTGATATAAAAAGCCCATGCTGCAACTTAGGAATGTTATCAAGGATTTTGCCGATCGGCGTCTCTTCTCCGGTTTCAACTGGCACATCCGGCCGGCTGACCGCATCGGCCTGTGCGGGGAAAACGGCGCCGGCAAGACCACCCTGCTCAAGATGCTGGCCGGTCGGGTCAGCCCGGATGGTGGAGAGGTGCAGGTGGCCCGCGGGACCACCTTCGGCTATCTGCCGCAGGACGGCCTCGAACACCGTGGGCGCACCCTCTTTGCCGAGGTTCGCGAGGCGTTTGCCGACCTGCTGCGGATGGAAAAGGAGCTGGCCGCGCTGGAACAGGCCATATCGGAGAGCCATGCCCAAGCCGACATGGACCGCTACGCGACCCTGCAGGAAGCTTTTCGCCAGCGCGGCGGCTACACCATGGAAACCGAGATTGCCAAGGTGCTGCGGGGGCTCGGTTTTGCCGAGGCGGACTGGGAAAAACCCTGCGAGCAGTTCTCCGGCGGCTGGCAGATGCGCATCGCCCTGGCCAAGTTGCTGTTGCAACGGCCCAACCTGCTGTTGCTCGACGAACCAACCAACCACCTCGACCTGCCGGCCCGCGACTGGCTCGAAAGCTATCTGGTCGCCTACCCCTTTGCCGTGGTCCTGGTGTCCCACGACCGCTTTTTTCTCGACCAGGTGGTCAGTCGCATCGTCGAGGTCTGGAACGGCACCCTGACCGAATATCCCGGCAATTACAGTAAATACCTGGTTGAAAGGGAAGCCCGGGTGGCGGCGCTGGTGGAGGCCAAGCGGCGCCAGGACGAAGAGGTCGCCAAGATCGAGGCGTTCATCAACCGGTTCCGTTACCAGGCCAACAAGGCTTCGCTGGTGCAGAGCCGGGTCAAGCAGCTGGAAAAGATCGAACGCATCCAAATTCCCCCGGCCCGCAAAAAAATCGCCTTCAAATTTCCCGAACCGCCCAAAGGGGGACGCATCGCCCTCGAACTCCAAGGGGTGGTGCAGAGCTACGGTCCCCTCACCGTGCTCGACCGCATCGACCTGCTGGTGGAGAAGGGGGAGCGGATCGCCCTGGTCGGGGCCAACGGCGCCGGCAAATCGACCCTGATGCGTCTGCTGGCTGGCGACGAAGCTCCGAAGGGCGGGGTCCGCACCGAGGGGCACAACCTGCAACTGGCCTATTTCGCCCAGGACCAGGCCAAGGTGCTCGATCCCGCCAGGACCGTGATCGAGGAAATCACCACGGCGGCGCCTTTCGAAATGGTGCCGAAGGTTCGGGATATCCTCGGGGCCTTCCTGTTCACCGGCGACGACGTGCATAAAAAGGTGGCGGTCCTGTCCGGTGGCGAGCGTAACCGGTTGGCCCTCGCCATCCTCCTGTTGCGTCCGGCCAACCTGCTGCTGCTGGACGAACCGACCAACCATCTCGACTTGCAGTCGAAAGAGGTGCTGCTGCAATCGCTGAAGCAGTACCAGGGAACTCTGGTGTTTGTTTCCCATGACCGCTATTTTGTCGATGCCCTGGCGACCCGGGTGGTCGAGGTTAAAAGCGGGAGCATCGATTCCTGCCTGGGCAACTACGAGGATTTCCTGCGCCTGCGCCAGTCGCAGGGGGATCTCAGCCATTCCCGGCAACGGGTGGAGCTGGGGCAAGGCGCCAACGCCGGACCGGGCGAGCCGTCCGACAAGGAAGAGCGCAAGCGCAGCCAGGAAGAGCGCAAGGAAAGCCTGCGGGTCGAGCGCCGCCGGCAGAAAGAGTTAGCCGAACTGGAGGGGCACATCGAAATTCAGGAGCAGGCGCTGGCCGAACTCGAAGGGCGCATGGCCGACCCCGATCTTTACCGTGACCCCGACGGGTGGCGGATGATATCGACTGAACACGGCCGGTTAAAAGAGGACATCGAGGCGCTTTACCAGCGCTGGGAAGTACTGCAACGGGCAGAGCCGGATTCCGCCTGAGGAGATGAGCGATGGCGGGGGGCTATCCTTTCGTGATTACGGTTGCCAGCGAGAAGGGCGGGGTGGGCAAGACCACCATCGCCAGCAACCTCGCCGTTTACCTCAAGGCGCTGGACGAAGATCTGCCGGTGACCATTGCCTCTTTCGACAACCATTTCAGCGTCGACAGCATGTTTGCCATCGGATCAAACCCGGGCGAATCGGTGGCCGGCCTGTTTCATGGGATTCCGGCGGCGCAGCTGGTCAGCATGGGCGAGTACGGCGTGCAGTTTCTGGCTTCCGATAGCGCCCTTACCCCTCCCGGCGACGATCCGGCCTGGCTCGCCGGGGCACTGGGCGATTCCGGCCTGCCGGGAATCCTGATCTTCGATACCCGACCCATTCTCGACTATTTCACTCGCAGCGCGCTGCTGGCGGCGGACCTGGTGCTGGTGCCGGTCAAGGACCGGCCGTCGCTGATCAATACGGCTTCGCTGGCACGCACTCTCAGGGAGGCGGATCAGAGTCTTGACAAAATGTGGCTGCTCCCCAGTCTGATCGATAGCCGCCTGCGGCTGCGGGACAATCTTGGGGTACGGGAATTTCTGGTCTTCGCCGCCGAGGAACGGGGGTATCAAGTGCTGGACCTGTTCATTGCCAAAAGCCCCAAGGTCGAGAGTCTGGTAACCAACTTGAGCAACCGCGTTTATCCCGTGCTGACCCACGCCCGGGGGACTCTGGTTCATCGGCAGCTGCGCGACCTGTCACGCTTTGTTCTCGATCGTTTCCGTGCCGCGGAACTTCCCCTCAATCAGCGAAAGGCAAGCTTTGCCGAGGCCCCGACGCGCCGCCTCCGGCGTTTGGCGACCGCCTGTCCGGTCTGCGGCGCAACCATGAACGGCGCCGAAGGACAGCTTTTTCAGGACCTGCGCAGCCGGCGGCGGGGTTTCCTGCATCGCGCCTGTTTGTTGGCGCTTCTCGGACGAACCGGGTTCGCCGATCGGCTTCCGGAGCAAGGGATTTTGGTGCTGAGTACGACGACCACCGGGATGGAGTGCGATGACGCGACCATGCTGATGCATCTTTACGATGCCGAAGGCGCGGAATGCGCCGTGGAAAGCGTTCCGGATTTTTTCGACACCCCGTTCGCAGAGTTCTGGAGCCAGGTTTCCGGCAGATTGCCCGAAGAATTGTATCGCGAGTTCCTGCTGGTCGGTCTCGATGCCGGCCCGCCAGGGCGTTTATTGTCCGGTTCCGGCAGTCGCCTCTGGATACGGATGCGGCGGAAAGTTCTGCGCGAGGTTCTGGCCCGGGTCAACTGAGGAATCGGTCTTGTTTGATCTTGACACGCCCAGCTAAAGGGTCTAGAAAATTGATAATTTACCATTTTGCTAAACAACTGGCCAGGTGAGGATGCCAATGGTTCTGCTGCCAAGGGGAAATCCAGTCAAAGAAAACGTTAATCCCGGCAAGATCAATCTGCCGGCAGCTCTGGAAAAGCTTCAGATCGGAAAATTTTCCGGCTATCTGCGTTTTGATTTTGCCGAAGAAACCGGGGTTATTATTTTCGAAAACGGGAGGCTGATCAGTGCTCTTTTCGAAGGGAGTTCCCAACGGTTGATCGCCTATGACGCCATCGCCACCATTTTTGAAATATCCCTGGAGGGAAATGGCCGGCTCAACGTGTATCGATTGGCTCCCTCGCTGGCGCTGAGCGTCCACGCCCTGCTGCATGGCGATTTACTCTACAAAGGGCAGGAGCTCAAGCTGATCGACATCAAATCGCTGCTCGGACGGCTGAAGGTAATGGCCATGAGTGGCTGTCTGCGCATTTATACGAGTGATCGAGTCGCCCTGATTTTTTATCGTGACGGCAGTCCCCTCGGATTTTTTCACGACGGCTCGACCGACATTGAGACGACGGCCGATAACTCGCTGTCGGTGGCGCGCATGCCCGGGGCGAAGGTCGATGTTTTAACCACCAAAGGGGCGGGCGAGGGGATGTTGGCCGATCTCATGAAATCTGCCGATGTTACCGCCCTGTGGAACAAAGCCCAGGGGGAGCTTGCCCGCAGGAGCCGGACCGTTGAAGAGGAAACCCTTCGCGTCAGGAGCGTCAGGGAAAAAGATCGCCGACAGAACCTGCTGGCCGTGCTGACGGCCGTTTCCGTGAAGCACTTGGGGAAAATCGGCGGTTCGATGGTGGAGAAAGAATTCGAGAAAAGCCTCTCCGGCGCCCTTGACGAAGCGAGCCTGATGGTCTTCTATGATCGCTTGAGCAAGGCGGCCAAACTGGTGGCGGGAGCTTCCAAGATCAATTCCATGCTGGATGAAATGAAAAAAGGCGCAAAGGGCATACTCGAAGAAGGGTGACCGCTCCCGGTTTATTTAATTCATCGCGTCTGAAGGAGGTTTACGGATGGACTTGAGTTTTCTGCAGGTTGTGCTCTGGTTGATCGCCGGCCTGGTGTCGTTTTATTTCAGTATCGGCAATGCCCGGGTCTGGACCAGCATTTCCGTCGGATTTTTCCTGATACTGTTTGGCGAACTGCTGCCGCACGCGCTGCCGTTCCTCCCCGGAACGGGAGTCCCGCAAGTCGAGGCCATGGGATACATCATCGGCACGATCTCCATCCTGGTCATGAGCCACGGGTTCCAGGAGTATTATGTGTTTTCCCGAACCCTTGAACTGGAAGGGAACAAGGTATACGTCTACCTGACAACGTTGGGGGTGGTCGGGGCGTCCCTGGTTTTTATCCTGATCAATCCGGAACCGAGCGAGGAGACCCTGCGGGCCATCCGTATCGTTGGCAATACCAACTGGGTGTTTCTTTCGCTGATCAACATCGACCTGATCCGCAAAATTTACCTGAATGTCAAGGACAGCCCCATCAGCAAGGGTTTTCTCGCGTTCATGATCGTTTTTATCTGTATTTTTCTGTGGAAAGGTTCGGAACTCTACATCCAGGTTTACAGCCTCGACCTGCCGTCCGTGATGGATGCGTTTCCCCTTCGCTACCAGATTTCCCAGGTGACCAGCATGATCGGCAACCTGTTCGCTTCCCTTTCGGTCGGCGGCACTTTTCTGTACCTGGCCAAATTGCTTCGCTGATTTTTACCATCAGCCAGCGCAACATAAAAGGGGCCCGGATTTCCGGACCCCTTTTATGTTGCATGCCAGGGTTGGGTACTATTTCTTGTGGCAGTCTTTACAACCGTTGGGGGCGCCTTTTTCTTTGTGACAATCCTTGCACATCTTGTGAGCGGCTGTTTTCATGTCGGCCACGGCCGCGTCGACTCCATGGCAACTGCGGCAGGCTCCGGCTTCAACGCCTTTGTGGTGGCAGGCGGCACAGTCGCCAACGGCCTGGTGAGCCGTGTGGTTGAAGGTGACGACGCCCATTTTGCCCGCTTCGAAGGCGACTTCGGCGGGAACGGCGGCAAAGGCAACGGATGCGAATGTGACCGTGGCGACGAAGGCTGTGGCAAGCAGGGTGACTAGAATGCGCTTCATGGGATACCTCCTGTAAAGGTTGGTTGGGACGGGATGCGCCCGCCGCAATTTTGATGGCGTCGCACAAACTCGCCAACTGCTGCGTTGCTGCAATCATCTCGCGGCTTCGACGTACGTAAGTACGCCTCATTGCTCGATAATTGCGCGCCTTGCATTTGGCGTTTTTTGCTTAGCCATCTAATTTGATGCTTTTTGCAAAAGCCGCAATTTGGAAAACCTTATCGTAAAAATCTTAATGCCGCATCAGATATCTATCCCGATGCCAGCCGATGTCGATATTCCGATCATTATAAACAGGTACTTGCACCCATTCATGTCGGGTATGAAAAGTCATGGGCGATTGCTGTTTGCAGCGACTTCCGCCGTCTGTTACACTCACAAAACCTTTTTTCAGGTGGTATGAAACATGACTCGACAGCTGCCTCCTACCGTCTGTCTCGACAGTTCGGCCGTGCGTCGCATTCGCGAAGACAAGAAACTGACCCAGCTTTATGTCTCGAAAGTGGTCGGCGTCACGACGGATACCATTTCACGCTGGGAGAATAACCGCTATCCCACGATCAAGCGGGAAAACGCCCTGCGCCTGGCCGAGGCGCTGGAAATCGATGTCGAAGCCATCCTTGAGGGGGGCCGGGACGAGGGGGAGGGTTTAGCCGAATTCCCGTCTTCGTCCCGTCGTCATTATCCCTGGCTGCTGGCCGTGGCGGTACTGGCTATTCTTTCGGCCACGTTTTTCTTTTGGCGGACCCGGCAGCAGGAGGCGCCCCTGCACGGCTTGGCGGCGGATCGCTGGCTCCCGCGGTTTGCCTCGCCGGGAAGCGTGATTCCCGTCCACATCCGACTTGAACCGGATACCGGTCTCAAGGGATTCATCCTGCGCGAACATTTTCCCGGCGGCTGGCAGTTGATCGAGGCGATTCCTCCCCCTTCAAGCCTCGATAACGAGCAGGGGAATGTCCGCTGGATCGTCAAGCCGGGCGAAGACCGGAAAGGCATTTCCTATCTGGTGAAAGTCGATGAACGGGCGCCGGTGGATCGAATGGAATCGCTGGCCGGAGAAATCGTCGTCGGTCCCGAGGGACGAAGCAAGCCGGTCCCGGTGCGAGGCGCGACGCGAATCCAGGTGTCGCCGTACCACTGGGCCGATCTCAATGGCGACTGGCGGATCGATGATGGTGAAATGCTGCTTGCCTCCGACACGTTCGAAGTCATGAAGGGGGTTCACCTCGACTGGAATCAATTGGAAAAGCTCTGGGATTCCGGAAGCTACCAATGGGATGCGGGGACGGCTCGATTTGTCCCGGTGAAAGCCGAGCCGGCCCCGGACAGTTCTTCGCCGCCGCTGGTTCGGTGATGGCATGCAGGTGACCCTCGGCAAAAAATTATTTCTGTACACCAGCGGCAGTCTGGTCCTGTTGCTTCTGGTGACCTTTTTCATTCTCGAACGCAACCAGGCGCGCCAGTGGGAAGACCATCTGCATTCGCAGAGCCTGGCCTTCGCCCGTTTCGCCACCCCCGAACTGCTCAAGCTGTTTCGCGGCGCCTTTCCCCCGCGGCAGGATGAAACCCTGGTCAAGGTATCGGACTTTTTGGCGTTCAACCGTGACCTGGTCGGTTTTTCCTTGTACTCTCCCGGAGGGAAGGTACTGTATGATTCGTCGTCCTTCGGATCCCTGGCCGACCGAGGTTTGTACGAGAGTCTGAGCGGCCGGATGGGGGGCGGCTATGTCCTGTCCGAACCCAGCCTGCAAACGCTGGCTCTGCCGGCGGGAGGGCGGGTGCTTGAATTGACGGCGCCGGCGTTCGGTCCCACCGGAGAACAGGTGCTGGCCGTGCGCTACTTGATTTCGTACCATTCCGTCGATCGTCGCCTGGCGGAAATGCGCGGTTATTTTCTGCGGATTGCCCTCAGTACCCTGATCTGTTCGCTCCCTCTGGTCGCCCTGGCGGCCCGACGGGTCACCCGGCCGATCAAAAGGCTCACCGAAGGAGCGCGCGCCGTGGCGCGAGGCGATCTCGAATCCCGCATCCTCATCGGCAACCGGGACGAAATCGGTGTACTGGCCGAGGCCTTTAATGACATGTCGGAGAGTCTCGCGGTGAGTCGTACCGAACTCACCGACAAGAACCGGGCCTTGGTCCGAGCCAATAATGACTTGCATCGCATCCAGGAACAACTGATCCGAGCGGAGCGTCTGGCGGCGATCGGCCAATTGGCCGCCGGTGTTTCCCACGAGATCGACAATCCGGTCGGGATCATCCTCGGCTATGCCGAACTGCTGTTGGCCGACATGGCCGGAGAGGACAGCCGTCGTCCGGATGTCGAGGCCATTATTGCCGAGTGCCGACGGTGCCGGCGCATCACCGGCGGACTGCTTGGGTTGGCCCGCAGCGGGCCGGTACGACGGGAGCTGGTGGACGTGGAAGATCTGGTGGCGGGAACGGTCGCCTCGCTTCAACCGCAGAAACTGTTCCGCGGGGTTAGCGTGCGGACCGCTGTCGCACAGCCTTTGCCGCCGATTCAGGGCGATCCGGATACGATTCGTCAGGTGCTGGTCAACCTGATGCTCAACGCCGCCCAGGCCATGGTGGGGGAAGGGGCGCTGACCCTGACCCTCGGGCTGGAAAAACAACAGGTTGTACTGCGCGTCGAAGATAACGGGCCCGGTATCCCCGAGGATCTCCGGGGACGGATTTTCGACCCGTTTTTTTCCACCAAGGGAACCGGCCAGGGGACCGGTCTGGGTCTTTCCGTCTGCCGGAAGCTGATGGAGGATCACGGCGGCGAGATTTCAGTGGAGGAGTCTTCTGCCGGGGGGGCATGCTTCCGACTGGCGTTTCCTCGGGCGGAAGCGGAAAAATGTTTTGACAACGGCCGGGATGATTCTTAAGATAGTCCAAATTTTGAAGGTTTAAGGACGGTTACCTCCCATGGAAAAAGCGCTGGAACTGCTTCATGATGATTTGATCGGGGTCGAAGCCCAGTTCAAGAAAGATCTCACCTCCGAAGTTCTGCTGATCCGCAAGGTCGGCGAATACGTTCTTGCCAGCGGCGGCAAGCGGATCCGGCCCATGCTTCTTCTCCTCTGCGCCCGTCTGGCCGGATATCGCGGGGACAAACACGTCGGTTTGGCCAGCGTTGTGGAATTTATCCATACGGCGACCCTCCTCCATGACGATGTGGTCGACAGCGCCGTGCTGCGACGGGGCAACGCCTCGGCCAATGCCATCTGGGGGAACGAGGCCTCGGTGCTGGTGGGCGATTTTCTGTTCGCCAAGTCCTTCTCGATCATGGTCCGCGGCGGCAGCCTGAAAATTCTCCAGGCGCTGTCCGATGCGACCACCATGATGGCCGAAGGGGAGGTCCTGCAATTGGTCAGCACCTGCGATCTCGATCTCGACGAAGAACGATATATCTCGGTGGTCCGCAACAAGACGGCGGTGCTGATTGCCGCGGCCTGTGAAGTTGGGGGCATTCTCGGCGGGATTGGCGAAGCCCGGGAAAAAGCTCTGCACGAGTTCGGCATGGAGCTGGGAATCGCCTTCCAGTTCATGGACGATGCGCTGGATTACGTGGCCGATCAAGCCGAATTCGGCAAGGTGAAAGGGCACGATCTCGAAGAGGGCAAGGTGACCCTGCCGCTGATTCAGGCCTTGCGCAAATGTTCGGAGGAGGAGCGGGAGCGTCTGGCTGAAATCGTCGAACTCGAAGCCTTGAGCGATGAGGATCTCGGCTACGTCGTCTCCCTGATCGACCGCTACGATGGCATCGGATATACCCGTCAGAGGGCCAGGGAACTGGTTGAAAAAGCCAAGGTCCATCTCGCCGGGTTCGCCGATGGTCCCGAAAAGGCCGCCTTGTTCGAGCTGGCCGATTACGCGGTCAACCGTCGCAAATAGGTTCGAACTGTCAGTCATATAACTTGTCAGATGGCCGTGAAAAAACCTTCCACTCCGCGGGAAGGTTTTTTTTATGTTCTATCTGGTCATAATTACGGTAATTTTTTGTTTTTTTAGGGTTGGCCCGGGATTTGCTCAGATGAGCTTATGCTTACTTGGCATAAATCCTTGAGGGGGGTGCCCGTGGATTCCGGAATTCTCATACACACAACTGAACTGAAGATAGCCGACCGTCACTACGAGGTGTCCGTTTACGTGCGATCGGATGGCTCGCATATCGCCAGGACGATTTTCGCTCCCGGCGATGTCATTATTCACGACGGATTTTCCCTTGAAGAAGTACTGGCCAAGCACCAACGCCTGCTCCCACTGGCCGTCGATTCCCGCCAGATTCTCCGGGAGCTACGCTGCGACGCCTGATTTTTTTAGGCCACATCGGTCAATCGGGTCTCCGAGGTTTTTCTGATGAATGACGCTTCGGCCCTGTTATAATGAGGGCCATGCGCTTTTTCACCTTTTCCCTCCACAAAAAAGTCCTGTTGGCATTCTGCCTTTTGTCCCTGCTGCCGCTGGTGCTTCTGGCTTTCGTGTCCAATCACAGTCTGCGCTCGGTTGAAGCGCTACTGCTGGAGAATGCTACCCGGGCCCTCGACCGACAGGCGTCCCGAGCCCTCGAATTACGGGCCAGGATGGTGGCCGACGAGGTGGGCGGATTTCTGCATGGCGTTGTCGCCGACCTGTTCGACCTGGCCCTCCTTCCCGCTGAACCGGAGATCTATAAACGGTTTTTCCTGAATCATCAACGACTGCTCTGGTATCGCTCCGGCACCAACGACCATCCCATCGAAGTCAGACGAATGTTTCCCGTGTATTCCGAAATCGCCTTTATCGGGGTCGATGGCCGGGAACGTTTGCGTTTGGTCGACGGGGTGTTCCGCGATGAGCTGCGGGATGTCTCGGTGCCGGCCAACACCACCTACCTGACGGAAGACTATTTTGCTCGCGCCCGGGCGCTTCCTCCGGGGGATTGCTACGTTTCGCGGGTTACCGGCTGGCACATCTCCAAACAGAGCCAGTTGCGCGGGGCGCCGACCCCGGAATCAGCGGTCGAAGGGGATTCCTATCGCGGAGTGGTGCGGTTCGCGGCGCCGGTCCATTCGGCCGCCGGCGAATTTTCCGGAGTCGTCGTTCTTTCGCTCGATCATCGTCACCTGATGGAGTTTACCCAGCACATCGTTCCCGACGAAACGCATTTTGCGGTTTTCCCGTCCTACGACAGCGGCAATTACGCGTTCATGTTTGACGACGAGGGATGGATGATCGCCCACCCCAAATTCTGGGATATTCGCGGCCTCGACGGCGCCGGCCGACTGGTTCCCCCCTATACGGCCGACTCACCGCCGGAGTTGGTTGCGCGGGGAATCATCCCGTTCAACCTGCTTCACGCCGACTTCATTCATCCCAATTACCCGGTCGTCGCCCGGGCGGTTTTGCAGGGACGTTCCGGGGTGGCCGACGTGACCAATGTCGGCGGGGCGCAGAAGATCATGGCCTACGCGCCGATCCGGTTCGATTACGGGGATTTCGCGGCCCGCAAGATATTCGGCGGAGTCACCATCGGCGCCGAGCTGACCCAGTTTCATGCCGCCGCCCTGTCCGCTTCCCAGGTGATTCGCCGCGAGATCACCCGCTTTGTCAGCGGCTCGATGGCGATGATCCTGGTCACCGCGTTGCTGGTTGTTGCCGCGGCTTACCGGCTGTCGCGAAGCATCACCGACCCCTTGCTCACCCTGATCGCCGGCACCAAGGATATGTCGCGGGGGGATCTGGCGACGCGGGTCAAGGTAGCTTCCCGAGACGAGGTGGGTGAACTGGCCGCCTCCTTCAACGCCATGGCCCAGGACCTCAACGACCGCCAGATACGCCTGCTCGGGACACTGGACGATCTCAGCCGTTCGCGCCAGGAAATCCTTCGTGAGCGAAATTTCAAGGAGACCATTTTTGAAAACGTCGAAACCGGATTGCTTACTCTTGACGACAACGATCGGATCACTTCGCTGAATGGTCCGGCGGCCCGGATTCTCGGCGCCGAATCCCGCGCCGGCGCCATGGCGCTGGACGAAGCGTTCGAGCGCTGGCCGGAGATGCTCAAGGTGGTCCGGGAGGGGTTGGCGCGAACGGAACATGAACGTTGGAACAGTTACCTCAACGTCGAGGCGGAAGGAAAGCAACTGGTGTTTCGGCTGGCTCTTCTGCCGTTGGTTTCCAGCGGAGAACAGGGCCGGATCCTGACCATCGAGGAAATCACCGAACGGGTCGAATTACGCAAGCGCATGGCCCGCATGGAGCGGATGGCCTCGCTCGGACGCCTGTCGGCCGGGATCGCCCACGAAATCCGCAACCCCCTGACCGGCATCAGCCTGTTGCTGGATGACCTCCATGACCGGCTGTTGTCCCAGCCCGCCGACCAGGACCTGATCCGCCGGGCGTTGCAGGAAATGGAGCGTCTCGAAGGGTTGGTCAACGAACTGCTGAATTTCGCTTCGCTGCCGCAGGCCCGGCTCGAAGGCGGCGATATCGGTGTCGTTCTGCGGGAAACCCTGTTTTTGATCCACAAGCAATGTCAGCGCAATGGCGTCGATCTGGTCACCGAAATTGCCGATCCGCTGCCGCCGATCCCCAACGATCCGGGACGATTGAAGCAGGCCTTTCTCAATCTTTTCACCAACGCCCTCGACGCCATGCCCGAAGGGGGCATCCTTGAGGTTCGGGCTGCCGTTGTCCATGACGAAATCCAGGTAACGGTTCGGGACTCCGGCATGGGCATTCCCCAGGAACGGCTACCCCTGATTTTTGAACCCTTCTACACCAGCAAGGACGAAGGGACGGGGCTCGGCCTGTCGATCACCCATAACGTTATTTCCGATCTCGGTGGGCGGATCGAAGTGGAAAGCCGCTTGCTTCAAGGGACCCTGTTTACCCTGTATTTCCCACTCACGCCAGATCAATGACCCGTATCCTGGGGCGCTACTTAAGAGGGTTGCATGGAAAAAATCCTGATTGTTGACGACGAGGCCTTCATTCGTGAAAACCTTGAAAGAATACTGTCCGAGGACAGCTATCGCCCGTTTTCCACCGCCAGTGGCGAGGAGGCGGTCCGCCTGGTCAGTGAAGAAGAGGTCGACCTGGTGCTGCTCGATCTCAACCTCGGGGCCAAGAGCGGACTCGACGTGCTGGCCGCGCTCAAGGAAGTCGATCCGGACATTCTGGTCATCATCATTACCGGCTACGGGACGGTCGAAAGCGCCGTCGAAGCCCTCAAAATGGGGGCCTACGACTACATCAAAAAGCCGTTCAAGGCCGACGCCATCCGCCTGATCGTCAAACTGGCGCTCGAAACCCAGAGTCTCAGACGGGAAGTCCGTCACCTGCGTCGTGAAGGGAAGGGGCTGCCTGAATCGGTCGACATGGTGGGTTCCAGCGCCGCCCTGATGCAGGTCTATCATCAGGTTCGCGAGGTCGCCAAGCACGAGACGGCCACCGTGCTGATCACCGGCGAAAGCGGCACCGGCAAAGAACTGGTGGCTCGCGCCATACATGATCTATCCCAGCGCAAGGGGCGGCCTTTCGTCGAAATCAACTGCGGGTCGCTGCCCTTCAACCTGCTGGAAACCGAACTGTTCGGCCATGAGCGAGGCGCTTTTACCGACGCCAAGTCCCGCAAAATCGGTCTGTTTGAAGAAGCCTGCGGCGGCACCGTGTTCCTTGATGAAATCGGCGAAATGGATATGAGCCTGCAGGTGAAATTGCTGCGGGTCCTCGAAGACCGCAAAATCCGCCGTTTGGGGGGAACCCGCAACATCGACATCCATGTGCGGGTGGTGGCGGCGACCAACCGCAACCTGAAGGCCGCCATCAGCGACAAGTCCTTTCGTGAAGACCTCTACTACCGGCTCAATGTTTTTCCGATTCATCTACCGTCGCTGCGGGACCGGCGCGAGGATATCCCGCCGCTGCTCGATTATTTCATCAAGCGTTTCAGCCGCGACTTCAACAAACGGATTCGCGAGGTCTCCCGCGACGCGCTGGATCTGCTCATCCGTTACCACTGGCCCGGCAACGTTCGCGAATTGCGCAACGTGGTCGAGCGCATCTGCATCATGCACAACGTCGAGGTCATCACGCCCGATTGTCTGCCGAAAGAAATCTGGGGCGACCCGCCCCTCCGTGAAGCGGAATTTTCCTTCGAGATTCCCCCGGAAGGACTTTTTCTCGAAGATTTTATCGGTGGCGTGGAAAAGGATCTGATCGAGAAAGCCTTTAAACTCACCGGCGGGAATGTGGCGAAAACCTCCAGACTGCTCAACGTTCCCCGGGGAACCCTGCGCTACAAACTGGAGAAATACCAACTGATCGAAGGTTAGCGGGGGAGGGCCTGTCCCGAGGAAATTTGCCCTTGTCAGCCGGTGTCCTTTGCGCTAACGTCGCCGGAATGTTCATGATGTATTTCTGAAATGGGGGGCGGGATGTTGGAGATCGTTGCCGTCCACATACAAAGCCGTCTCGGGGTTCAGCCCCGCAGGCGGCTTTTGGCGTAATGGCGGAGCCAAGACACACGTGCGAACGCTGGCCGCCAGGCGGTCGAGCGTCCGAAACGCTAACCCGCCCCAAAGCTCAACTTGAGCATTCGATAGCAGAAAAATGCGGGAGACATGAAATGAAACCAGTCAGCATTCCGATGACGCAGCCATCTCCATGCAAGACCACCCATGGCCGACTGTACGGTGCCGGCCAAATGGCAATAGTTTTTTCCAATATGGACACCAACGATCAGAGCGAATGGGACCCGGTGGTCAATGCCTTGCTTTCGGACCGGTATATGATCCTGACCTACGATTATCTTGAGCATATCGAGGACCAATCGAGAACGCTTGAAGATGCCGTTTCATTCATTATCGAAGCGGGCGCGAAGCGAATTATCCTTGTTGGCGCGAGCCGAGGCGGTGTTGCCTCCATAAAGGCAGCGGCTCGAAACAGCAACAACGATTCCATCGTTGGAGTCGTTGCGCTTTCCGCTCCAATCGAATATGAAGGAACCATCTTTTACCACCATCGCGAATTGAGCGGCATAAAAATCCCAAAACTGTTGATAAATTCGGAAGATGACGATGGAGCAAAGGATACTCGCAAGATGTTCGATTTGTTTGAAGCCCCCAAAGAATTGTTATTCTGTCCGGGGGACGCTCACGGGACGGAACTCTTTCATAAAGAACGAGAATCGATACTTCAGAAGCTGCGAGGTTTCGCGGAATCCGTTTTTGCAGCGTATGCTCTGGATTAATTTCCGGAGGTATTCGGGGGGCGGTGGAAACACTGGCCGAGCGATTTCTTCGCCCGGCCGGTTGACCGCGCAGAGATTCATATCTGCGTGGTGCCCCTCGAAACTCAGCGTGAACTTGCTGTCCAGGTATATTGGAAATTCGGGACACTCCCCACATTCCTGGTTTCGACTGCTGAAATCTGGGGTGCCCTAATTTAACCCGGGGTTCATGCCCCTGGGCGGCTTTGTATATTGACGGCAAACAATGAATCTTTCGGCGTTCTCTTGAATGCCTGTATAATATAGGGTACAGTCGTCGTGATTGAAAAGTATCAGCTTGAATATTACCGGAGGGATAACGGAGCCGTTCCTTTTCGGGATTGGTTGCACGGTTTGCGCGATTTGCAAGCGGTGGCAAGAGTTCGGGCGAGGTTGACCCGGCTCAGGGCGGGAAACTTCGGCACGGTTCGCACTTTGGGGGATGGTGTGGCCGAATTGAAGATCGACCACGGCCCCGGGTACCGAGTCTATTACGCCATGTCCGACAAGACTGTTGTGCTGTTGTTGATCGGCGGTGACAAGGCCTCTCAGAAGAAAGACATTCAGACTGCCTAGGAATATTGGCGAAAGTACCAGGGAGCGTGAACCATGGCTGGCAAAACTGTTCCATATGAAGACGATCTGAACGAATGGTTGAAGTCTCCCGAAAATGCAGCGGTTTACCTGGCGGCGATCCTTGAAGAAGGGGAAGACCTTGATGCTCTTCTGCTGGCCCTGCGGGATGTGGCCAAGGCCCAGGGCGGTATGGCGGCGGTTGCCGAACGAGCCCACGTGCGGAGGGAAACGCTTTACAAAATGCTGGCCGAAAAAGGGAACCCTTCTTTCAAGGCGATTGCCGGCGTTCTCCACGGCATGGGTTTGAAACTGAGCGTCACGCCGGAGCGACTGACCACACCATGAAACACCCATTGCGAATGTGGAAACTCAAGGTTCAGGACTTACCTGCGGGAATGCGGAAATTACCCCTTGTCGTTCCGACCCGTTTCCGCTAACGTCAAACCCGTTGATATTTTTTGTGGGTTTTGATGGTTGAGGGTGGGCAGGATGCGCCAGTTTATTGCCAGCTTATAAAAAAGCCGCTCCGGGGTTCAAGCCCGTGGGCGGTTTTTGGCGTTTTAGGGGTATGAAGAAATTGATTTTGTGATGAGTCAGATTTGTTGGATTGCAAGCATTAAGGCTTTCCTCTCTGTTTTTCGGGACAGATCTGATCCATAACGACTTGTGAAACAAGTCTTAGGCAAGGAGTCGATAATATGAAAAGAAATATAGATAACATGGTGCATGTCATGGTGCGACCGGGTGTAGACCTCAGCAAGCTATGTAGTAGTGACAGCCCTATGTGCGGCTCAATTGGACGACTTATCGCAAAGGCCGTGCTTGACGGCAACGGGCAAGCGCTTGTCCGATTGAAAGACATTAGAATGGCTATTGATACCACAGATGGGGTCAACGCCCTTCTCGACAATTTTGATTTGACTGATCCACTTACTCAGAGTCCTTTGCTATTTGCCCTTCTCAAGGATTTATAGGGTTTATAAGGGGGGCGAAAATATTGAGCAAGAGTTAGCCTTTATTGTACTTTGTATCGGTGGTGGAGTCGTGAAGGAGAAGAAAGATCTATCCGTAAATCCAGAAACTTTAAATTACACGTTTTCTTATTTAAAGTTTCTGGTAGATTCCGGGCGCGTATTGGTTTCTGTCGTCGGTCAATTCCATGAGCCAAAAGTTTATCTGTTCATATTCATTCCCAGGCGCAGCCAAAAGAGGAAAAAAATGAAAATTCAACTCGACAAAGAACGCGCAAAAATCATGATCGAAAAAATACAGTTGTATATTCAAGAGGAATTCGGTGAATCGATTGGGGATTTGAGGGCTGGATTTCTTCTCGATTTTTTCATCAACGAGCTGGGACCGTCGATTTACAATCAAGGCATCAATGACGCCCAGGCGTTCATTCAGGACAAGCTGATTGACCTTGAAGGTTCCCTCTGCCTCGAAGAAAACTGAAAAAAGGGTAATTCCCCCCAGTATTTCTCTGCCGGAAAGACTAAAACACCTCCTTCAATTCGAATTTTAAATTCTGCCCGAAAGCGGTCAAGGTCAAAACCCCTGGACACGGATTGCACGGATGTACACAGATTTGAACTTCCAGATTTTGATTGCCATAAAAATGTGTCGGGGCTAATTTAGCCCATGGCCAGAGTCTCCAGACTCCTCATTCCCGGTTATCCCCACCACATCACCCAACGCGGCGTGCGTTCGATGAATGATTTCGCCGACGACCGCGACCGTTTGCACTACCTCCAATTTCTCGCCGAGGAATCCGGTAACGCCGGCGTCGCCATTCTCGCCTGGTGTCTGATGACCAACCACATTTTATGTGGACTTCCACATTAATAGTGACTCCGCACTGGAGCAAATACCATGCTGCGAATCCTTAAACTTGCGCCATTCCATGATCTGATTTGGATCAATCGTCCGCCGTTCCCTGGGGGGGAGGGGTTAGCCGACGACTTAGCGGAAGCGCGGTGTCATTCAGATTCTATTATGTCCCCCGAAACTCCATTATTCTGAGAGGTTGGTTATCGTGGAGCTAAGTGAAATCGGTTTTGACGATTGGTTCAAGGATCAGGCTGAACAATATGGACTCGGCGAGTCTGTTGCTCGGGTTACAGCGGTGGATCGGGACCAATACATTATAAGAAATGAACAGGGGGAGATCCCTGCCGAGCTAACGGGAAAATTTCTCTACACAGCCGAATCCCGGACCGATTTGCCCTGTGTCGGAGATTGGGTCAGTGTGCGATATCACGATTTCGGCGCTCACGCGAGCATCCATCGCATCCTGCCAAGAAAGTCGTCCCTGAGACGAAAAACACCTGGAAGAAATATCGAGTTTCAGATAATTGCTGCTAATATTGATGTGGCCTTCATTGTTCAGTCCTGCCACTTTGATTTCAACGTGCGAAGGCTTGAGCGTTACATCGTGATGGCGAACGAAGGGCATGTAGAACCGCTGTTACTTCTGACCAAGACCGATCTGATCGGACCGGAGGCGCTGGCGTCATTGGTCGAAAAGATTCGTCACGCGGGAATCGCCGCCAAAACTATTTTTCTCAGCAATGTAACCGGGGAGGGCATCGAGCTAATCCGGGAACTCATGGTTCCCGGGAAGACGTACTGCTTGCTCGGCTCATCCGGCGTTGGCAAAACCACGCTTATCAACCGTCTCATGGGCGATTCCGGATTGGAAACACGCGGAGTCAGCGACACAGGGGAAGGCAGGCATACGACGACGCGTCGCCAGCTCATCCTGCTGGAGCATGGCGGGCTACTGATCGATATGCCGGGCATGCGCGAACTCGGGATGCTGGGCGCCAGCGATGGAATTGACGATACCTTTAATGATGTTCAAGAGTTTTCGAAGAACTGTCGTTTCACCAATTGTAGTCACGCCGACGAGCCCGGTTGCGCCGTCCAGATGGCCCTGGCGCAACACAAGCTCAATGCAGAGCATTTTCAGAATTACCTGAAGCTCAAGAAGGAATCGGAATTCCACGACTTATCGTATGCCGAAAAACGCAAGAAAGACCGGGCGTTTGGGAAGTTTGTCCATTCGGTGATGAAAACCAGGGGTATGCGTGATGAAGATTAAAGGTAAGGACGCGGATCGTATGAATACAGACGCAACTTCTGGGAGTTCCGGCGGTCTGGTGGAAGGGGGGTAAGTTGTCATTACTGAAATTTCTCATCGCAACGGCTCAAGTTGCTCCGTTGGTTTTCTGTTGTTAGGTTTCAAAACAAGCAGTGGGATTGCGACCATGACTCAAGAACACACTTCCGATGTAATACCGAATCCGCAGGATTTTCCGCAGGTCGGGCTGGCCGACGTCATCGATGCCCCTGCTCTGCAGGAGATGATGGACGATTATTATGCCCTGACCGGCATCGGCGTTGGCATCATTGATCTCAACGGCGTGGTGCTGGTCGGCACCGGATGGCAGGACATCTGTGCCAATTTTCACCGGGCCGTGCCGGAATCCTGCGCTTTCTGCCACGAAAGCGATATATCCCTCGCCAGTGGCATCCCACCGGGAACTTTCAAGGAATATTTCTGCAAGAACAGCATGTTGGATATCGCTACCCCGATCATGCTGGGCGACAGGCATGTCGGCAACATTTTTCTGGGGCAGTTTTTCTACGACGACGAGGAGCCGGATTACGAGAAGTTTCGCGCTCAGGCGCGGCGTTTCGGCTATGACGAGGCGGAATACCTGGCGGCGCTCGACCGGGTGCCGCGCTGGAGTCGGGAGACGGTCCGTCGTGCCATGGGATTCTATTCCAAACTGGCCCGGATGATTTCCCGGGCCAGTTACAATAACCTTATCCTCGCCGATGCATTGGCCAGAAGCGAGCGGGCGGAAGAGGCTCTGCGCTTTACGCGCATCAGTGTGGAAGTCGCATCAGACGCTCTATTCTGGTTGACGCCAGAGGCCCGGATCGTCGATGTCAACGAATCTGCCTGCCGTATCACCGGCTATACCCGTGAGGAGCTGCTCCGGCTGACCGCTCCCGATGTTAATCCTCACTTTAATGCAATGGAGTGGTCGGAACAATTCGCCACACTCCGGCAGCAGGGTTCGCTGACGTTTGAGTCCGAACTTCGCACTAAAGACGGCAGGTTGTTGCCCGTTGAAGCGGTTGCCAATCACGTTAAGCAGGGTGCCGCAGAACGAAACTGTACTTTTGTCCGCGATATCGGCGAACGCAAGCAGGCGGAAGCCTCGCTGTGGTTGAAGAATCACGTCTTTTACGCATCGATTGCCGCCAACAGTATCGCCGGGATTGACGGTGTTATCACCGAGACCAATGATGCATTCCTGAGAATCTGGGGATATCGGAACAGGGATGAGGTGGTCGGCAGACCCTTTGCGGATTAC
>MHXM01000188.1:0-1259 GCA_001825565.1 Desulfuromonadaceae bacterium GWC2_58_13 | reverse complement strand
TGCCGCCCTAAATGAGACGGGCCTTTGGGAAGGGGAGTTTTCCGCGAGCCGGGGAGATGGTTCGGTCTTTATTGCCTATGGCTTGGCCACCCAGGTGCGCGATCGGAACGGTAACCTGATCGGCTTCCAATCGGCGTGTATGGATATCACCAGCCGCAAACAGGCGGAGGAGTCCCTGCGGGAGAGCGAACAACGGTACCGGGAGATTTTCGAAAACACTTCGGATTGCATTTTTCTCCTGGACGTCACCAGTGACGAGCGCTTCAAGTTCGCCGGGTTTAACCCCGCCGAGGAGGAGGCGGTAGGTTTGTCAGGCTCGGAGGTAACCGGTCGTTTCATCGAAGAGGCTGTTCCTGAAGAGATTGCCAAAAAGGTCATTCCCAACTATCGGCATTGTCTGGAGACGGGGGCGCCCATCACCTATGAAGAGGAACTTGATCTGCCCGTCGGACGCCGCTGTTTCCGAACCGGTCTCATCCCTATCCGTGAAGGCACCGGTCGCATTTATAGAATTCTGGGGGTTGCCCTCGATGTTACCGAACGAAAGCTGGCGGATGCGGCACTACGGGAGTCGGAGGAAAAATTCTCCCGCGTCTTCCGCTCGACGCCGTCGATCCTCGCCATCAGCACTCTCGACGATGGACGATTCCTCGATGTCAACGATGCCTTCGAACATTTGTTCGGGTATCGGCGGGAGGAGGCGATCGGCCGTACCTCGCTGGAGATGAGGCTCTGGGACTCCCGGGAGCGCAGCGCTTTTATCCAACGGCTTCGGGATCAGGGAACCGTGCGCGGGGTGGAGGTGCGATTTCGGAAGAAGAACGGCGAGTTCCTGATCGGGATGGTGTCGGCGGAGATCATCGAGATCAACGGGGAACCGTGTCTGCTGGTGCTCACCAACGATATCACCGAGCGCAAGCGGGTGGAGGACGCCCTCCAGGAGAGCAAGGCAAAGTTTCAGGCTTTTTATGATTTGGGATTGGTCGGCTTAACGATCACTTCACCAGAAAAAGGCTGGATAAATATCAATGATTGTCTGTGTGAAATGCTTGGTTATTCGGAAGCCGAATTGCGCAGCATGACCTGGACGCAATTGACCCATCCCGACGATCTTACCGCCGATGTCGAGCAGTTTGAGCAAGTACTCAGCGGAGATATCGATGGGTATGAATTGGAGAAACGGTTTTTAACGCGTAGCGGCGAGACCCTTTTTACCAAACTGGTCGTTCGCTGTGTTCGCAAGCCCGATGGATCCGTCG
>MHXM01000187.1:24856-43097 GCA_001825565.1 Desulfuromonadaceae bacterium GWC2_58_13 | reverse complement strand
TCGTTCGCGCTCATGATCATAGCCATCATGACGGGCGGCTCCCTGATGCTTTTCATCGACCCGGCTTCGATCATTATCGTGCTCGGGGGGACCGTCGGCGCGACCTTGGTGCATTATCCGTTCAAAGCGGTTTTCGGCGCCATGGCGGTGTTCAAGAAGACCGTTTTCCACAAAGAGATGACCCCGCAGGAAACCATCGCCCAGTTGATCCTGTTCGCCAGCAAGGCCCGCAAGGAAGGCATTCTGACCCTCGAATCCTTTCTCGACGAAGTTAAAGATCCGTTTTTCCAGAAGGCGTTGCAGATGGCCGTGGATGGGCAGGAAGCCGAGGCCATGAAGGAGATGCTCGACAAGGAGATCGAGTACATCCAGGAGCGCCATGAAAGCGGCGCGGATATTTTCGTTTCCATCGGCACCTATGCGCCGGCCATGGGAATGATCGGTACGCTGATCGGGCTGGTGCAGATGCTCCAGTCCATGAGCGATCCGTCCTCCATCGGCCCGGCCATGGCCGTTGCCTTGCTGACCACCTTTTACGGGGCGATTCTGGCAAATATCATCTGCATGCCGGTCGCCGGCAAGCTCAAGACCCGATCGGCTGAAGAAGTGCTGAGCAAAACCCTGATCGCCGAGGGGATGCGCTGTGTCCTGGCCGGTGAAAATCCTCGTCTGATGGAGCAGAAGCTGCACTCTTTCGTGGCGCCGAAACTACGCGAGAGCAATTTCAAAAAATAACGTTTTGATACGTCAACCGCTTGTTCTGACCGGGAACGACGAGATCCGATGGCCAAGAAACCGAAAAAACAAGAAGCCGGCGCCCCCGCGTGGATGGTCACCTTCAGTGACATGGTGACCCTGTTGCTGACTTTTTTTGTGCTGCTGCTGTCCATGGCCAACATGGATAAGACCAAATTCCAGGCAGCGGCCGAATCGATGCGTAGCGCCTTCGGCGTGATGTCGGGGGGAGCGACCCCGCTTTCTTCACCAAAGGTTATCGAATTCGCACCGATCCAGGATGATTTCACCAGTCGTCTCTATCAGCGGATGCTGAGCCAGATCAATCAGTTGAAAATCGACCGGCGGATTCAACTGGTGAAGGACCGTGGGGCGGTGGTGCTGCGGGTCGAAGAGTCGATCCTGTTCGCTCCCGGTCAAACCGAGATCAACCCAGACGCTTATCCGGTTTTGCGGGATGTCGCCTCCTTGATCCAGAATCTTCCGCTGAATCTGCGCATCGAAGGACACACCGATGATTCGCCTCCGTCGACGCAAGCGATGTCGAACTGGGACATCTCCATTGCCCGGGCGGTCTCGGTGCTGAAATTCTTTGAACGGGAAAACCTGGTGCCGCTGGATCGCATGTCCGCGGTGGGGTATGGCTCGCAGCGGCCTCTGGTCAAGGAGCAGACCCCTGAAGCCAGAGCCCTGAACCGGCGAGTCGAATTCGTTCTCGAGAGCGTCGGCAGCAACCGGGATGCCCTGCCCTACCTGATCGATGCCGCCCAACAGGCGCCTTTCTGAGCTTCTTGAAAAAAATCTGTCAGCAAGGGTTCAGCGATTTTAGCCAACGAAAGAGAAAAACCATGGCCGAAAAGAAGACCGAAGAAAAAACCGACGAGAAAAAAGGCGGGAAGATGAAAATCATCATCATCGCCGTGGTGGCGATTCTGGTGCTGGCCGGCGTTGGTGTCGGTGCCTATCTGATGGGGGCCAGCGGTTCCGGCAAAGAGGCGCCCGAGGTGGTTCCTGTCGAGGCGGCCAAAGAAACCGCGGTACCGCCGGTGGGGCCGATGGTGACCATGGATGATTTCATCGTCAATATTCTGGATGCCGAGGGAACCCGCTATCTCAAGGCCTCCATGACCCTTGAACTGGAAAGTCCCGAGGCGCTGGCCGAAGTCGAGGAACGCAAGGCTCAGGTGCGGGACGCCATCCTGCTTTACCTGAGCAGCAAGACCTTCGATGAAATCCGCGACCTCCAGGGCAAGCTGCAGTTGCGGGCGGACCTGATCGGGCGACTCAATGGCCTGCTCAGTTCCGGCAAGGTGAAAACAATTTATTTCACCGATTTTGTTGTCCAGTAGAGGGCGCCTTGGATCGAATTCTCACAAAAGACGAAATTGGGGAACTCCTTTCGGCCGTCAAGCACGGCACCATCGAGACGGGCAGCGAGATCCCCCCTCCGGTATCGGAGCAAGGCGTCCGGGCCCTTGAGCTGGTTGGGGGACGGGGGCTCAGTCGGTGGAAGATTCCCAATCTCGACCTTATTTTTGACTCCATTGGCCGCAGCTACGGGATTACTCTCACCAATCGTCTGCAACGTCAGGTAACGGTCAAGTACACCGGCTCCGACTCCCTCGGATTCGAAGCGTTTCTTGAGTCGGTTCCGCATAACGGGGCCATCGGGTTGCTTGATCTGGAGCCGTTCAAATCGGGGGCGTTGTTGCTCTACGATGGCGAGCTCTCGGTACTTCTGCTTGAAGTCATCCTGGGGGGGACGGTTAAAAAGATCGTTCCGATCAAGCGTCCGTTGACGACGATTGAAACGAATCTCATCAAGGGGTTGATGGATCCCATCTGCCCCGACCTGAAAAAATCGTTTCAACCGGTGGAAACGCTTCGGCCCGAATTGCTCAAAGTGGAAACCAACCCGAGGCTGGTTAATATCGTGCCACCCGAAGCGGGGATTCTCGTGGTGACCTTCAGCATCAGCATGGACAAGTTGGCAGGGGGGATGACCCTGGTTATTCCCCATGCCTCGCTGGAGCCCTTGCGTGAGAAACTGAGGGAATCGTCGTTGTCGGTCGATCTGCGCAACAGCGAAGAATGGCCGACCCTGATCGGCGAGGGAATCGCATCCATGCCGGTGGATGTGTCGGTGCAGGCCGGGCAAGTGGTCGTCACGGTGCGCGACATCCTCAACTTTCAGGAAGGCGATATTATCGATCTGGGCTGCGCGCCCAATGCCCCGCTGAAAGTGTTGGTCGAAGGCAAACCGAAATACTGGGCAGCTGCCGGGATGTGCAACGGCAACAAGGCAATACGGATCATCAACCGGATGGAACGGAGCTGATAATGGAAAACAAAAAACAGTTGCAGCCTGTGGGCGAAGTAAAGAATCTCGAATTCCTCCTCGATATCCCCCTGCAGATTTCCGTTGAAGTCGGGCGGACCCGGCTTCTCATCAAGGAACTTCTGGAGATGCAGGAAGGAAGCGTTGTCGAACTCGATAAGCTGGCTGGCGAGCCCCTCGACGTTTATGTCAACTCCCGACTGATCGCCAGGGGGGAAGCTGTGCTGGTCAACGAAAAATTCGGCATTCGCCTGACCGACGTGGTCAGTCCCGCCGAGCGGATCGAAAACCTTGGGTAATTCCGTGGTCCGGTCCTGCTTTTTGTCGCTTCGTTTAGCTTTGGGAAAATTATGAATTTTCACTGGACCCTCATGTTTCTACTGCTAGCCACCCCGGCATGTGCCGCCGATGGGGGATCGGGTGACCTCTTGGGTTCCTGGGTGAAGTTGATCGTCGCCCTTTTGGTGGTGATCGGAATCATCCTGCTCCTTTATGCCCTGAGTCGCAAAGGATTCGGTTTTTTGCCGGCGGCCCGCGGGGGAGCGATCAAGGTGGTGGAGATGCGTTCGCTCGGGCCGAAGAAGGGGGTCTGTCTGATTCGAGTGCGAGACGAGGAGTTTCTTCTCGGGCTGGGAGGCGATCGGGTGGAACTGATTGCGCCGATCCGTCGGCCGGAACAATCGTTTTCCGAGACGCTTGAGGACAAGATGGGGAGTCCGACATGAAGCGGTGGGTTCCGGTGTTGTTGACCCTGTTGCTGACGATTCCCGCCCTCGGAGCGGCTCAGGGACTGCCGACGCTGACCCTGGGCATTGGCGAAGCGACCGAACCCGGGCAGGTTTCCTCCGCCTTGCAGGTATTGCTGGTCCTCACCATTCTTTCGATCGCCCCGGCGATTCTGCTGATGACCACGGCCTTCACCAGGGTCGTCATCGTGTTGTCCTTTGTCCGCCAGGCGATGGGCACCCAGCAGATGCCCCCCAATCAGGTGGTCATCGGCCTCTCCCTGTTTCTGACCTTTTTCATCATGGCGCCGGTCTGGACCCAGGTCAACGAGACCGCCCTGCAGCCCTATCTGAACAACCAGCTCAGCCAGGAAGTGGCATTGGAAAACGCCCTCAAACCGATGCGCGAATTCATGTTTGGGCAGACCGAGGAAAAAGATCTCGAACTGCTGATGGATATCGCCCGGGTCGAAACCCCGGCCAACAAGGGCGATGTGCCGACCATGACCCTGATTCCGGCATTCATGCTGTCCGAGTTGAAGCGGGCTTTTCAGATGGGTTTTTTGATCTACATTCCGTTTCTCATCGTCGACATGGTGGTGGCCTCGGTACTCATGGCCATGGGGATGATGATGCTGCCGCCTCCGATTATCGCGTTGCCGTTCAAACTGCTGTTGTTTGTCCTGGTGGATGGCTGGGGGCTGGTGGTCGGTTCCCTGGTCAAAAGTTTTTACTAACGGGCCGTTATGGCGATGTCCCCAGTCTAAAGCGGGGTCGTCTCAAGGGAGTGTTCCAATGACGCCTGAATTTGTCGTCGCAACGGGCCGCCAGGCCGTCGAGTTGGTTCTGATGCTGGCTGCCCCCATGCTCATATGCGCCTTGGTCGTCGGCCTGCTGATCAGTGTGTTTCAGGCCGCCACCCAAATTAATGAGCAGACCATGACCTTTGTGCCGAAGATCGTTGCCGTCCTGGTCTCCCTGATTCTGTTCGCGCCCTGGATGATTCAGAAAATGATCAGTTTTACTACCGGGATTCTGGCGAGCATTGCCACCGTCGGGACCTGAGCCGTTCGGTGCCCTCCCTTCCGATTGACATTGACAGTTTTCAACTGTTCCTGGTCTGTCTCGCCAGAATGGCGGCGATGATGGGCACCCTGCCCGTGTTCGGCAGCGGCACCGCCCCGGCGCGGGTCCGCCTGGGCTTGACCATTCTGCTGACCCTGCTGATTTTTCCGGTTGTCAAACCATTGATCCCTTCGCCTGATCTTTCCATCGTCAGCCTGGCCGTGCTCATGGCCAGCGAGGGGTTGCTTGGACTGATGGTCGGATTTACCGCTCAGTTGGTCTTTACCGCGGTCGAACTCGGCGGCAGCATCATCGGTTATAAAATGGGGTTCGCCGCCGCCAACGTTTTCGATCCTCAGAACCAGCGTCAGATCGAGCTGATATCCCAATACCAGAATATTATCGCCATCCTCATCTTCCTGGTGCTCGACGTCCACCACCTGTTCATCCGGGCGATTGTCAGATCTTATGAATTGCTTCCCCCGGGCGGGATCGACGTGGGCGGAGAAGCGGTCCCGTTTCTGATGAGTCTGGCCGGGCACATGTTTTCCTTGGGTATCCAGTTCAGCGCCCCGGTCCTGGCCGTTTTGATTCTTTCCGGTCTGGTGCTGGGTATTCTGGCCCGGGTTTTTCCCCAGCTCAATGTGTTCATGCTCTCTTTCCCCCTCAATATCGGCGTCGGTTTCCTTGTCATGGGTTTGACACTCAGCATGGTTTTTCTGCTGCTGGAACGAGAATTCGGGGCGCTTCCCGAACGCATCCTCCACTTGATCGAAGTTCTCTGAACCTGACGTCCCCCTTCAGTTGCTCCTCGCCTTGTCGCCTCCCGGTAAAATATTAATCCCTCGGTTTTGCAAAAAAAATCCACAAGAAATCATTGTTTGCGCGAAATTGGACCGCCTTTTGCTCAAAGCATAAGTGGATCAATGGGTACCTGTTCCAACCTGCCAAACGGATAGCTGGATTATGGCCGACGATCAGCAAGCGGAGAAAACAGAACAAGCGACAGCGAAGCGGCGTGAGGATTTTCGTAAAAAAGGGCAGGTTGCCCAAAGTCGCGAAGTCCAAACCGCCGCATTGATGACCGCATTTTTAATCCTCTGGCTCTTTTACGGCCCGGTTTTCTGGGACGGCATGCAGGACCTGGTCGGTGGGCTGCTCAGCCAGACCGGGACTTTCGAAGTTAATCCGGCGTCGGTCCAGTCGCTGTTTATTTTCATCCTCGGCCGGTTGGGGTTGCTCCTTTCTCCGATCCTGCTGCTGGTGCTGGTTATCGGGTTTTTCTCCAGCTTTCTGCAGGTCGGCTGGATGTTCACCACCAAGCCTCTTGAGCCCGACCTGAGCAAGCTTGATCCGATCAAGGGCGCCGCCAGGTTCTTTTCCAAGCGGTCCATCCTTGAAGTGATCAAATCCCTGGCCAAGGTGTTTCTGATCGGCTACGTGGCTTATCAAACCGTTCTCGGTGAGTTTGAACAGGGGTTGTACCTGATCGATATGCCGCCGATAAGCACGGTCGCATTTATCGGGCGACTGTCCTACTCGGTTCTGCTCAAGTCCTGCGGCATTCTTATTCTCCTCGGGCTCATCGATTTCATGTTCGTGCGTTGGGAAATGGAACAGAAAATGAAGATGACCAAGCAGGAACAAAAAGAAGAGTACAAGGAATCCGAGGGGGATCCTCTGATAAAAGGCAAGATCCGCCAGATCCAGCTGCAAATGGCGCGCAAGCGGATGATGGCGGAGATCCCCAAGGCCGATGTGGTTATCACCAACCCGACCCATCTTTCGGTCGCGATCGCTTACCGACGCCATGAGATGGATGCTCCGCAGATCGTGGCCAAGGGAGCCGATGCCCTGGCCATGAAAATCAGGGAAATCGCCAGGGAGCACGACGTGCCGCTGGTTGAAAATGTGCCGGTGGCGCGGGCTCTGTACAAATTCGAGGTGGGAGACGCGGTGCCGGAAGAATTCTACAAGGCCGTGGCCGAAATTCTGGCCTATGTTTACAGTCTTAAAGGGAATAACAAGTGATGGAATGGATTGCGAGCAACAAGTGGGCGGCATTGATACTGCGCAGCGACGTAATCGTCGCCGTGGCGCTGGTGGCCATTCTGATGGTGATGATCATCCCGATTCCACCGATGATGCTCGACATCTTTCTGGCGACCAATATCACCCTGTCCCTGATGATTCTGATCATTTCCCTGTATACCGCCCGCGCCCTCGATTTTACCGTATTTCCCTCGCTGCTGCTGGCAACCACCCTGTTTCGCCTTTCCCTCAACGTGGCCTCGACCCGCCTGATTCTCCTCAAGGGGCATGAAGGTCCGGCGGCCGCCGGGGCGGTCATCCAGTCGTTCGGCCAGTTCGTGGTCGGCGGCAATTACGTGGTCGGTATCGTCATCTTCGTGATCCTGGTGGTCATCAATTTCATGGTCATCACCAAAGGCGCCGGCCGGGTCGCCGAAGTCGCCGCCCGCTTTACCCTGGACGCCATGCCGGGCAAGCAGATGGCCATCGATGCCGACCTCAACGCTGGACTGGTCACTGACGACGAAGCTCGCCTCAGGCGCAAGGAAATCTCCATGGAGGCCGATTTTTACGGAGCCATGGACGGTGCCAGTAAGTTTGTGCGTGGCGACGCCATCGCCGGCATCATCATTACGCTGGTCAATATCGGTGCCGGTTTCGTGATCGGGGTGTTGCAGCAGGGGATGCCGATGGTGCAGGCCGCCCAGAACTATACCATCCTTACCGTTGGCGATGGTTTGGTCGGGCAGATTCCCGCCCTGATTATTTCGACCGGCGCCGGTTTGCTGGTGACTCGCAGCGCCGGATCCGGCGATTTTGGTTCCGACCTGAAAACGCAGTTTTCTCTCCATCCCCGCGCGCTCTGGGTGGTTTCCGCGATTCTCCTTTTCTTCGCCCTGATCCCCGGCCTGCCGACCTTTTCGTTTTTGGTCCTTTCGGCCATCATGGCCGCCATCGCCTGGCGGGTTCAGCGACAGCAGGAACTCAAGGCCGCGGCCCCCCCGCCGATGGTGGTGGAAGAAGAGGCGCCACGCGAAGAGAACTACGAAGAAATGCTCAATGTCGACCTGCTGGAACTGGAAGTGGGTTACGGCCTGATTCCGTTTGTCGACGCGGCCCAGAAGGGCGAGCTGTTGACCCGCATACAGGCGATCCGCCGGCAATTTACGCTCGACATGGGATTTATCGTGCCGCCGATTCATATCAAGGACAACCTGCAGCTCAAGCCCAATGAATACGCCGTGCTCCTCAAGGGGGTCCGCATTGGCGGCGGAGAAATGCTGCCCGGTCATTATCTGGCCATGAATCCCGGTACCGCCACCGACACTTTGCGCGGGGTGGCGACCACCGAGCCGGCCTTCGGCTTGCCCGCGACCTGGATTTCGGAAGACAAGCGCGATCGCGCCCAAATGCTTGGATATACAGTGGTTGACTGCACCACGGTGATGGCTACCCACCTGGGTGAAATCATCAAAGCGCATGCCCATGAACTGCTTGGCCGGCAAGAGGCACAGAACTTGCTCGATAACCTTGTCAAGACCTATCCGAAACTGGTCGAGGAGTTGGTGCCGAACCCCTTAAGTCTGGGAACGATCATGCGAGTCATGCAAAATCTACTGCGGGAGCAGGTTTCTATCCGGGACATGCGAACCATCCTCGAAACGATGGCGGATTGGATTACGGCGACTCAGGATGCCGATTTGTTGACCGAATACGTTCGCCAGGCCATGGGTCGGTCGATCAGTACCCGCCATGCTCCGGATGGGACCACGTTGCCGGTGCTGGTGTTCGATCACGATGTAGAATCCCGCATGCAGAATGCCCTTCAACAGTCGGCCCATGGGAGTTATCTGGCCCTGGATCCGAAAACGGCCCGTTCGGTGCTGGAAGGGCTTTCCGACCAGATCAAGGCGATGACCGGCGGCGCCCAACCGGTGCTGTTGTGCGCCCCGACGATTCGCCCTCATGTCAAAAGGTTGACCGAGCGTTATCTGCCTAATCTGGTGGTCCTTTCTCATAACGAGATCGCGGCTCACCTGAAGGTGAAGTCTATCGGAACGGTGCGACTCAATGCAGGTTAAAGTATTCGAAGCTCCCGATATGGCGACGGCCCTGAGGATGATCAAGGAGACTCTCGGGCCGGATGCCCTGATCCTTTCGACCCGGTCGGTGCGTAAGGGTAGAACCGGCCTGCTGGGCAAGCCGGTGCTTGAGGTGACCGCCGCCATTGAATCGCCCGAGCCGGCCCCGGTTTCCTCGGGGGTTTCTCAGTCCGCCGTGGCGTCGCTGTATGCCAGGACCGTCGTCGAAGAGCCGACCTGCGAGCCGGTTGCCGCCGAGTCCGAAGTCAACAATTATGGTGATCTCTGGCGCCGTCGCAGGGTTATCGACCCGTTGGAAGAAGAGCTGGATGCCCTGAAGGGCAAGGTTTCTGCGCTGAATGTCGATTCGTTGCGCAACGAAATCAGTGAACTGAAAGAACTGGTCAAAGGGGCGGTGCGCGGCAACCTCGAAACCAAGCCTTCGACGCCCCGAGCCGGCCAGTCGGCGATCACCCGGATGATGAACGCCCTGCTGTCCCGTGGTGTGCATGAAGGCCCGGCGGAAATGATTGTACGGCGGGCCCTGCAGAACTACCCTCCGAAGACCAAGTCGATTTCCATCGAAGGGTTTCTGGCGGCCGCCATCGTCGATCTGATCCGGGTTGGACGGTCACTGAATGTGGCTCAGGACAAACCGAGAGCCGTTGCCTTGATCGGGCCAACCGGGGTGGGTAAAACCACCACCGTTGCCAAGCTGGCCGCCGACTACCTGCTCAACCAGAAGCGCAAGATCGCTCTGGTGACCATCGACATCTATCGCATCGCCGCCGCCGAGCAACTCAAGGTTTACGGCGAAATCATGCAGGTTCCGGTGGACGTGGTTTTGTCCCCGGAACAGTTGCAACAGGTATTGGCCCGGCACCAGGACAAGGACCTGATCCTGATCGACACCGCCGGCCGAAGCCCTCGGGACAGTGCCGGGATTGCGGAACTGCAGAAATTTATTGGTGCCGGAAGCGGTATTGAAAACCATCTGGTGCTTTCCGCGACCACTCGTGAGCAGGAGATGTTTGGCGCCATCAAGCGGTTCGGCCGCCTGCCGGTCAGCAGCCTGATTTTCAGCAAACTCGATGAATGTGAAGGCCTCGGTTCGATTCTGAACGTACATCTGAAGCACGACTGCCCGATTTCTTACCTGACAAACGGCCAGAGGGTTCCCGAAGACCTGATGCTGGCCGATCCACGGCGGGTGGCTGGGCTGGTCATGGGGAAACTCAAAGAATGAAAGACTTGGATATGGTCAAAGAACATGTCGACCAGGCAGGAACCCTACGCTCACTGAGCGGAAACTTTGCGCGTCCGGCGTTGGGCGGTGGCGATGGGAAAAAGTTTCCCCAGGTCATCTCGGTCACCAGCGGCAAGGGAGGGGTGGGCAAAACCGCCGTGGCCGCCAATGTGGCCATCGTGTTGGCCCGGATGGGCAAAAAAGTGCTGGTCATCGATGCCGACCTGGGGTTGGCCAATGTCGACGTGGTCTTCGGGGTAACGCCGCAGTACAACCTCAACCATTTTTTTGCCGGCGAGAGAAGCCTGAGTGAAATCGTCGTCGAAGGGCCCGAAGGAATCCAGATTCTGCCGGCCGGATCGGGTATCCAGGCGGTCACCCACCTTTCGCCCGAGCAGAAGCTGCGGTTTCTTGAGGCCATGGACGAGTTTCACGGCGATTTCGACATCATCATTATCGATACCGAAGCGGGAATCTCGGAGAACGTCACCTACTTCAACGTGGCCGCTCAGGAAATTCTGGTCGTCACGACCTCCGACCCGACCGCCATCACCGATGCCTATGCGATCATGAAGCTGATGTCGACCAAATATCATGAAAAACGTTTCAACCTGATCGTCAACTCGGTCGCCGACCAGGATGAGGCCCTCGATGTCTACAAAAAGCTGACCCTGGTCGCCAACCGCTATCTGGACATTTCCATTGACTACCTCGGGTGCGTTCCCTATGACAAGCGCATGCGGGAAGCGATTTCCAAGCAAAAGGTGATGGTTGAGCTTTATCCGAAAAGTAAGATCAGCTGCGCCTTTGAGGATCTGGCCGAAAATCTTACGGCGGTAATGCACAATGTTCAACCGAAGGGAACGCAGCAGTTTTTCTGGAAACGCCTCCTTTCCTTTGGCCAGGGCGAATAACCATGGATCTGGATACCTTCATTTACCCCCGCCCTCCACACCTCCCCGTGGATCGCGAGGCCCTGATCCGGGACCACTTGCCGATCGTCGATTTTATCGTTGATCGGATGGTCTGTCAGGTTCCCTCGTACATGACGCGGGACGACATGTCCAGCGCCGCCACGGTTGGTCTGATGGATGCGGCCGGGCGTTTCGACCCCGCTAAAGGGGTACAGTTCAAGACCTTCGCCGAACAGCGCATGCGCGGAGCGATTCTTGACGAAGCCCGCAAGATGGGGTGGTTTTCCAGGTCGCTTCGGGATAAACAAGGTCGCGTCGCCGATGCCTTCACGCAGCTGGAAAACCGGCTGGGGCGTTCTCCCGAAGATGAAGAGGTGGCCAGGGAACTGGGTTTGAGACTTGAGGAATACCATCAGCTACTGGGTGAGGTGAACCATTTAGGACTGGTCAGCCTCCAGGAAACGCTTGATCACGAAGGGGGCGGGCGGAGCCTGCAGGATACCCTTGAAGACAAGCAATCCCCGAGCCCTCTCGAACAGCTTGAAACCAAGGAATTGACCCGCGAGATAGCCGGCTGCCTGAAAAGCCTGTCCGAAAAGGAAACCCAGGTCATCGCCCTGTATTATTACGAAGAATTGACCCAGAAAGAGATTGCCGAGGTGCTCGGGGTTTCCGAGGGGAGGGTATCGCAATTGCACAGTCAGGCTCTGGTCAAGCTCAAGTCCAAGCTCAGCCGGCGCGATGCCGGATTGGGGCGGGGGTTGGGCAGGAGGTCGTGACCATGGCCGGCAAAGATGTTTTCTTTACCCTGATGCTGCTGGCTGCCTTGGCTTTGGCCGCTGGTTGCTGGCTGTTGGATCGCCGCCTGGAACAGGCGAAAAAAAAGCTGGCCGAGCGGGAGCAGCTTCTGCACGAAACACTGGAGCGGCTCCGGCTGGCCGAGATCAAACTACAGCCCAAACCCAAGACCGGGTCCGTGGAGTTCGAAGCGAACCTGGCCCAAGCCGATCTCAAGCAGCGGCTCAAGGGGGGCGACGGGCCGTCGAAAAATGTTCCGGAAAAATATCGTCTGGTCGCCGCCATGGCTCGGCGGGGCCTTCCCGCCGCCGACATCGCCGAAATTCTCGAAATTTCACCCGGTGAGGCCGAGCAACTGCTCAAACTGGTCCGGGTGGCGCAAACGGAATCCTGATTTGGCAACGGTGGCCACAACCGTCGACCATAGAAAAAGCTAAAGAGTTTTGCCTTCCCGGCCGATAGGGAGGTAAGCCAATCGAAAAGAGGTAACGATGAGAGGCATATATAGCGCACTTTCTGGAGCCAAGGCAAGGATGGAGATGCTTGATACCATCAGCCACAACATGGCCAACATGAAAACACCCGGGTTCAAGAAAGGGCGTACCGTGTTCGAGGCGGCTCTTAGCGAGGCTCAGTCGGGCAATGGCACCAACGGCGTGAACTTGACCAATATCCGCGAAGGCTTTTCCGATTTTTCCCAAGGGGTGATCACCCGTACCGGCCAGCCGTTTGACATGGCGATCACCGGGGGCGGCTTTTTCAAGGTTCGTGACGACCAGGGGAATTTTTATTATACCCGGCAGGGCAATTTCAACCAGGATACCGAAGGCAACCTGGTTGCCGCCGGTGGCTTCAAGCTGGTCGACGAAGGTGGCGAACCGATTGCCATCGAGGGGAGCGAAGTCACCATCGGTGAAGACGGCACCATGCAGATGGCTTCGGGCGCAACCAAGAAAATCCCCCTGTACAATGTGGAAGATGAAACCCAACTGGAGAGACTCGGCGGCGCGTTCTTTACCCTGAAATCCGGCGAGGCCGTGCTGGTGGAAAAACCCATGGTTCTGCAAGGGAGCCTTGAAGAGTCCAACGTCAATATCATGCAGGAAATGGGGCGCATGGTGGAAGCCATGCGGGTGTTCGAAACCACCCAGCGAGCCATTAAAACATATGGCACCCTTGGCGAAAAACTTAACGAAATTGGTACCATTGGTTAAGAAATAAAGGAGAATCGACCATGATCAGGGCACTGTGGACCGCCGCAACCGGGATGGAAGCTCAACAGATCAACATGGACGTTATCGCCAATAACCTGGCCAACGTCAACAGTACCGGTTTCAAGAAAAGCCGTGCCGACTTCCAGGACATTCTCTACCAGACCGCCAAGATGGCCGGCGCGACGGCTGCCGGCGGTGGCGAAGTGCCGACCGGCGTACAGGTTGGCCTGGGCTCCAAGGTTGCCGCGATCCAGAAGGTTTTTACCGTGGGAGATATCCGCAATACCGGTAACGAACTTGATCTGTCCATAGAAGGCCAGGGGTTTTTTCAGATAACTCAGCCCTCGGGCGACATCGCCTATACCCGCGCCGGTTCCCTGAAAATGGATAGTACCGGTCGTTTGGTCACCTCTGAAGGTTTGCCGTTGACTCCGGAAATCGTTATTCCGACGGGAGCCAGTTCGATATCGATAGGTTCCGATGGGATGGTTGAAGTCCTTGAAGATGGCAGCACGACTCCGACCCAGGTTGGGAACCTGGAATTGGCCCGCTTCAGCAACCCCCCCGGCCTCAACAGCCTTGGCCATAACCTGTATTCCGAAACCAATTCCTCCGGTGCTCCGGAAACCGCGATTCCGGGAGAAGCCGGCATGGGCACTATTTCCCAGGGGTATCTGGAAGGTTCCAACGTCAGCATCATGGAAGAAATGGTCAACATGATCGCCGGCCAGCGGGCCTATGAAATCAATTCGAAAGCCATCAAGACCGCGGATGAAATGCTGCAGATGGCCAACGACCTGGTGCGCTGAACATGATGACATCATGACGCCGATTCGACCCATCGCCTTAACCCTGCTGCTCTTGCTCATTGCGGCCAGCTGTTTCGGCCTTGAAATCAGGCTCCGGGAACTGGTGCTGGCCAAGGGGGACATGGTCACCCTGGGAGAGGTCGCGGAACTCGATGCCTCCGCCGGTCGCCTAGCCGATCTGCGGCTGCTAACGAGCCCGGCCCCGGGACAGGAACACGTCGTCTCCGTCGACCGAATCAAAACGGATTTGCTGCAACGGGCGCCGGATCTGGGCGAAATACTCTGGTCCGGTGCTTCTTCCGTGAAAATCCGGCGCGACAGCATGGTTGTCGACCAGCCGGTTATTGAAGAGATCCTGGCTGATTATCTCCATGCCAATCGGGGTTTTCTGCCCCAGGCGCGGATTTCTTTCAAGGCTCTGCGGTTCCCCCCGACGTTTTTTCTCCCCCGCGGCCCGTTGACCACCGAAGTGCTCCCTTCCGATCCCCAGATCCTCAACAGCCGTCGATTTTCCATCATTTTCCGGATTGATGGCGTCACGGTGGAAAATCTCAGTATCCGTGGCGAGCTTGAAGCTATTGCCCCGGTGGTTGTCGCCGCGACCGAGCTCTCCCGAGGGGGTGTGTTATCGAGCCGGGATCTGAACCTGGTCGAAATGAATATCGTCGGTTTGCGCAATCCCTGTTTCGAGCTGGATGAACTGGTCGGCAAGAAGCTCAAGCGTTCCTTGCGTCAGGGCGTCCCGCTTGACCGAGGCACCGTGGAATTTCCGCCGATGGTAGCCCGCGGCGAACTGGTCGCCATCATTCTCCGGCATGGTTCGATGGAGTTGACCGCCCGGGGCGAAGCCCGTCAGGATGGCCAGTCGGGCGAGACGATCCGCGTGCGTAACAACGCATCCCAGCGGGATATCCTCGGCCGGGTCGCCGCGCCCGGGATCATTGAGGTGGAGTACTAGCCATGAAAAAATTAGTCATTATCGCTCTGTCGTCGTTTCTGCTTGGCGGTTGCGCCTTACATGAAAAATATTTCGAATCGACCGAGCCGCTGCCCGATGCCTCGTCGGTGGTGATCGAACCGGCGACTCCCGCCAGCCCCGGGTCGCTCTGGACCCAGCAGCGTGGGAGCCTGTTTTATGACAACAAGGGCCGCAATGTTGGCGATATCGTCACCGTGGCTATTTACGAAAAAGCGAGTGCCAGTAAAGAGGCCAAGACCAGCACCGGTCGTTCGAGCAGCGTCTCGGCCAGCCTGTCCAAACTCCTTGGTCTCGAAAAAAATATCGGCACCATCAACAGCGCGATCGATCCAACCGCCATGCTCGATGCCAGTTTTGAAAATGATTTCGAGGGGGAAGGGAAGACCTCGCGCAAGGAAGATCTGGTAGCGACTCTGACGACCCAGATCGTTGAGGTTTATCCCAACGGCAACCTGCGGATCACCGGAGCCAAAACGGTGACGGTTAATAGCGAAAAGCAGATCGTCAAGCTCACCGGCATCGTGCGCCCTTCCGATATTTCAGCGCAAAACATTGTTGATTCGCAGAACATTCTTGATGCCCGAATCGCCTATACCGGCAAGGGAGTGGTTAGCGACAAGCAGCAACAGGGATGGCTGATGAGGGTTGTCGATAATGTCTGGCCGTTCTGAGTTGTGGACATGGATCTTGCATTTGTTCCTTTCAGATACAGGTTTTTGGCAAAGGATACCCTGATGACCGGACTACCCAGAAAAATCATGATCTTCGGACTGCTGGCTGCCTTACTGCTCCCCACATCGGCGCTGGCGGCGCGGATCAAGGATCTCGCCACCATCGAGGGAGTGCGTGATAATCAGCTGTACGGTTACGGCCTGGTGATTGGGCTCAATGGCAGCGGTGACAGCGCCGGCACCCAGTTCACCGTGCAGTCGCTGGTCAACATGATGGAGCGCCTCGGCGTCACAGTCGACCGTGCTCAGGTCAAGGTCAACAACGTAGCGGCGGTTATCGTCACCGCCGTGCTGCCCCCGTTTTCCCGGGCGGGCAGCACGATCGACGTGCAGGTTTCGTCGGTCGGCGATGCCTCCACTTTGGCCGGTGGCACCTTGCTGATGACTCCCCTGAACGGCCCCGACGGCAACGTCTACGCCGTGGCTCAGGGGGCTCTGGTGGTCGGTTCGCTGGCCTTCGGCGGCAAATCGGCCAAGGTGCAGACCAACCATCCGACGGTCGGCCGGATCCCCGGCGGAGCCCTGATCGAACGCGAAGTTGCTTATGAATTCGGTGACCGCGAGAGCTTGGTCTATCGCCTGAAGAATGCCGATTTCACCACCATCTCGCGGATGAGCGAAGCCCTTGGCGGCCGGTTCGGCCGGGGCATCGCCAAGCCGATCGACGGTGGAAGCATCCGGGTCAGCGTTCCCGAGGACTTTCGCGGTCGGACCGTGGAATTCGTTGCCGCGCTGGAAAACCTCGAAGTGATTCCCGACCAGCTGGCGCGGATCGTGGTCAACGAAAAAACCGGGACCATCGTCATGGGCGAAGACGTGCGCATTTCGACGGTGGCTGTTTCCCATGGCAACCTCAACCTGGTGATTTCCGAAGCCGACCAGGTGTCGCAGCCGAATCCCCTGTCGCAGGGCGAGACCAAGGTGGTTCCTCGCACCACCATCAATGTTACCGAAGGGGATGGTGAAATGGTGGTTCTCGAAAAAGGAGTCAGCATCGGCGATGTCGCCCGCAGTCTGAATGCCATCGGGGCCACTCCCCGCGACCTGATCGCCATTTTTCAGGCCATCAAGGCAGCCGGAGCCCTGCATGCCGAACTGGTCATTCTGTAATCCTTACTTTTCAGGAGCTTTCGATGAAACTGGTCCAGGTTGATCCTTCTCTGCTGTTGCAGCAGACCCCCCGGGTTACGGACAGCAAGTCTGCCAGCAAGCAGGACCCCGAGGCCCTGCGCAAAACCTGCCAGCAGTTCGAGGCCATTTTTGTCCAATCCATGTTCAAAGCCATGCGGTCCACCGTGCCTGACGGCGGCTTGTTCCCCAAGGGAATGGCCGAGGAATCCTTTCAGGACCTGATGGATATGGAAGTGGCTAAGTCGGCGGCTGAACAGGGACGCCTGGGGCTGGGAGATGCCCTCTTCCAGCAGTTGTCAGGCAAGGTGGACACGAAAAAGTAACCTTTCGGTGGAACCTTGGCCGTTTCGTTTTGGTACCGGCCCATCGACGAGCTGTTTGGTCCGGAATAGGTCAGCATCCTCCCTTCTTTCAATCCCGCCATGATTTAATCGATATTTTTCCCTAAAGATTTTCTTTAAGTTTGTCGATAAGATATTCAAGAGTGAATATCATCGTGAACCAGGTTTTCGCCTGTACCTGGTTTTATCCAAAAACAGGCTTAAATAAACGGCAAGGGTGACCGTCATGACAGAAAAAATCAATTTCGGTAAAGGTTTAGGGCCGATTGGCGGGCCAAGCAAACTCCGCAAGGCGGATACTGCGAAAGCCGAAACTGGCAAGGCTTCGGCCGACCGGGTAGATTTCTCCGCCGTGCTGCAGGATGTCAGTAAGGCCAAGGAGACCAGCTCCGTGCAGAATTCCGAACGAGCACAAAAAGTGGCCGCGCTCAAAAGCCAGGTTGCCAACGGTTCATATCGTCCCGATCTGGAAAAGGTGGCGGAAAGCCTGCTGAAATTCATGAGTAAGGAGAGCTAGCCATGACTTCTGTGGGCCTGTATGCCGATCTGCAAACATTGCATGATCTGATCCTGCGGGAACGGGAATGCGCTAAAACCCTTGCGGTGGATGAGCTGATGGCCGTCATCGAAGAGAAGGAGGCGTTGTTTCAACGACTGCAGCCGGTCGAACATGCAGGTCCCGAGGTGCGCGCCCTGGCCGAGAAGATTCAGAAAGAGAATCGGCGTAATGCCTATCTTTTCTGGTCGACCCTCAAGTTTATCCGCGAAAGCGTGAGTTTTTTTAATCGTCAGGTTGGGCAAACAAGGGGATACGGCGTTGCTGGTGGTTTGGTGTATAGCGGTAGCAGCGGAATGCTTCTGACGGGGAAGGTGTAAGATGAGCGGCCTCATTAATGCCCTGCATATTGGTAAGAGCAGTCTGCTCGACGGGCAGAAGGCGATTGAGGTTACCGGCAACAACATCTCCAACGTCAATACCGAAGGGTATTCGCGCCAGATACCGGTCTATTCCGACTATCCGACCCTCAACATGAACGGGTTCATGGTGGGGCGCGGCTCGAAAATCGATATCGTCGACCGCGAACATGACAATTTCCTCACCA
>MHXM01000187.1:15619-24844 GCA_001825565.1 Desulfuromonadaceae bacterium GWC2_58_13 | reverse complement strand
AAAAAAATGCCGCCTTGGGTGAAGAACAAAGCAAATCAACGGCTCTGGATGAAATCGAACGGATCATCAGTATTTCCGAAAATGGTTTGTCCGGCGCTATCGATAATTTTTTTGGTGCCTGGCAGGATTTGAGTGCTGATCCAGGGAGTCGCGTAAACCGCGACCTGGTATTGCAGACCGGCGAACAATTGACGCAAGCCTTTCAAACCCCGGTGTCCGAACTGACCTCGCTGGCCGAGAGCATGAACACCATGCTGCAATCCCGGGTTGATGATCTCAACCTGAAGGTCAATACCATCGCCGAGTTGAATTTGCGGATTTCGACCATCGAATCGTCTGGACAACCGGCGTTGGCCGACCGGGACAAGCGCGATCTGCTGCTGCAGGAAATCACCGGGATTATTGGCGGAACCAACACCGAAACCACCGGCGGCATGGTGTCGATATTTTTGCCCAACGGCTTGCCGTTGGTGCAGGGGGCGACGACTACGCCTCTGGTCACCGAACGGGTTGGCGACACCTTGCAGGTCAGTCTCGACCTCGGCAGTCACATGTATGCGCTGAGCTCTGACCGGGTGGGCGGAGAAATGCGTGGCCTGATGTACCTGCGGGATGAATTCATCCCCGAAAAAATCAGCGAACTGGACAAACTCGCCTATGCCGTCACCACCGAAGTTAATGCTCTACATTCGGCGGGAACCGGTCTGGATGGCGTGAGTGGGCGTGATTTCTTTACTCCTCTGACCGAGGAGACCGGAGCGGCCGGTTTTATCCGCGTCAACCTGCAAAGCTACAAGGAAATTGCAGCCGGTGCTTCGAGCGCCTCCGGGGACAATACCAACGCGCTCAAACTCAGTGCCCTTTCCACGGCTCGGGTAGTGGACGGAAGTGACACCTTCGTCGGCTATTATGCGCGTATTGCCGGCGATGTCGGGGTGGAAGCCAGCCGCAATAAATTGGCTTTGACCGGCAATCAGGATGCTTTAACCCAAGTGGCCAATCTGCGGGACAACACGGTTGGGGTTTCCCTCGAAGAAGAGATGGTTTCGCTGATCAAATATCAGAAAAGTTTCGAAGCCTCGGCCAAATTTCTCTCCACCGTCGACGAGATGATGAGCAGTCTGCTGGCCATCAGGGGGTAAACTATGAAAGCTACGAACGCCACAACCTATCGTTCGATGCTCGGATTCCTCAATACCACCACGTCCCGGTTGCAGACTCTTCAAGTTGCGGTGGCTACCGGCCGCAAACTCAATACGGCTTCCGACAATCCGGCCGGGGTAGCGCCAACCCTGCTCACTCGTTCGCGGATGAGTGCCGCCACCACCCATTACGATCTCAACCTGGCCGCCCTCGACCGGCTGAAGGCCCAGGACACCCAGATGGACCAAGCCGAAAATCTCATCAGTCGGGCCATCGAGCTGACCGTCGCCTCCGGCAACGGCACCTATGGCGATTACGAACGGGAGATTATGGCCTCTGAGATGAAAGACCTGCGCGATTCGATGAAGAGCCTGGCCAACGGTCAGATGGATGGTAAGTATTTTTTTTCCGGTTTCAACGATTTGACGCCCCCCTTTGTGGATAACCCGGCCTATGATCCGATACTCGATCCCCGACCGGTTTTGTACCAAGGGGATTATGGGCAGAAAAATCTGGAAATTTCCCCCGGTGAAACCGAAACGATTAATTTTACCGGCAACTCCATCTTTCTTGGCGACGCGGATAATGATGGCGTCACCGATGCGGGCCAGGTCGACATCTTTGCGGTGATGGCAACCATTGAAGAAGCCATGCGCAATGACGATTCGGCTGGAGCCACGGCGGCTTTGGGCGATCTCAATACCGCCCTCGAACAGATCAGCGTGAACCGGAGCCAGATGGGGGTGGCCGCCAATCGGATCGACCGGGCCAACGAAAATATTCAGGATGTCAAGGTTGATCTGGAAGAGGTGCTGTCCCGCTATCAGGATGCCGATCTCATCGAATCGATCACTGAAATGACACAACAGGAACAAGCCTTGCAAGCAGCCATGGATGTTACCGGAAGGCTGTCTAAATTGTCGATTCTCGATTATCTGAGGTAATAACGTTCAAGGTTTTGACTCAAAGCGAGGCCAGGGAGGCCAATATGCTGGTATTGACACGCAAGGTCGGCGAAGGGATCCGCATCGGCGACGACATTTCCATTACCGTCGTTGAAATGAAAGGCGGCGGTATCCGCTTGGGGATTATGGCGCCACCCACGGTGAAAATTCACCGTCAGGAAGTCTATGACCGTATTCTCGAAGAAAACAAGGAGGCCACCCAGTGGATCATTGCCGACCTGGACGATCTGAGTGCCCGACTGCCCATGGTCAAGGAGGTCAAATGAAGTCCATCAATACCCGTTTCGGGCAGGTCGAGTACGATCCGGCCAATACTCTGCATTTCCCTTGCGGGATGATCGGTTTTGAATCCCTCAGGGAGTTTATCGTCATGCCCAATAAAAAGCAGGGGCCGCTTTTCTGGATTCAGAGTGTGGATGATCCGGAAATCGCCTTTGTCCTCACCGATCCCACCAATTTCTTTCTCGATTATCGGGTCGTCCCCGATGACAACGAAAAACAGAAACTGGCCATGGAAGAGGAGGACGACTGTCATGCGCTGGTCGTGGTAACGGTCAATTCCGGTAATGATTTCACTTTCAACCTGTTGGCTCCGATCCTGTATTCCCCCAAGGCCAACCGGGCCATTCAGGTGGTGCTGGAGCACAGCAACTACTCGACCAAGGTGCCGCTGCCCGCAGTTTGACGAGGGTTCTTTTAATCCGTCAGGCCTTCCTACGCATGTCGTGGGGAGGCCTTTTTTGTTTTTGGAGCGGAAAATCACGTTCCGCCTTTTTAAAAATGGAAAGATTTTGGGAAGTTGCAAGGTTATTTGGCAAAGGGATTGCACATATATTCCGCTGGGTTCAACACTGGAACAGGTAATGTGTATTTCGTCTTAAGGAGAAGGACCGTGGAGCCTTTGCTTGACAATGAATTGGGATCATTTCTGGTCAACGGTTTTGGCGACAGATATTTACACCCCGTTAATCGAACAACCTTCAATCAGATCGGGTATGAAAATTCATTTTCCGAATTTTTTGGCAACGATTATCTGAAAAGGGATAGTCTTTATGTTGTCATAGGTACAGATTCCGGTCTCTTTATCAGCAATTTGTTGAAAATGGGTCTTCCGGCCGGCTCGAAATTTATCTTTGTCGAGCTTCCAGAGATAATGATTCGGTTGCCAGAGGTGGTCGGGCTGGAGCCTCAGGACGAGAAAATTTCAGTTGTAACCTTTGACCAGTTGATCCCGTCTCTCGCTGCCTCCAGGTTTGATGATTATGTTTATCTGGAAACTGTCAATATTGTTCGATCAATGGCGGCCATGGAGGCCTTTCTTCCCGAATATTGGGAGCTGGCGGAGTTGGTTTCAGGGGCCGTGCGGGGTGAGTTCTGGTCCCGAAGCATGGTGCTGAGTCACAAGAATTTTCTTCTTCGAAAAATGGAGAATTTGGGGGAAAATCGTATTTCCGCAGGCCATCTTAAAGGTATTTTTGTAGGTAAAACAGCCGTATTGCTTGCCGGAGGGCCATCGCTGGATGTCTTGCTTCCATGGATCAAAGAAAATAGAGATCGCATCGTGGTCCTCGCGGCCTCAAGAATTTCGAAACGACTGCTTGAAGTGGGACTGGACCCACATGTGATTTTTACGGTAGATCCTCATCCGGTCAGTTTCGATGTCAGCCGCCACATGCTCGATTTTGCCGAAAAAACCTTGCTTATACATGCTGATTACGCATCTCCTCCATTAATAGGGCAGTGGCGCGGAAAAAGTGCATATCTGGGAACCTTGTTGATGGGAAATGAAGCTCTCGATGGAGAGATCGTTCCCTTTACCGGTCCTACCGTCTCAAATGCAGCATTCAGCTTTGCTGTGGATATGGGATTTTCCCAGATATTGCTTGCCGGAGTAGACTTCTGTTTCAGCAAGGAGGGATACACCCACGCAAAGGGAAGCTCCGAACACGATAAGGGGCCAAGGGTAGGCAATCTGCTGCGGGTCGAAACTAACGACGGGGGGATCGCCGACACGATCGAGGATTATTTGGTTGCCCGAAATATCATGGAAGCACAATGTTTGAACGCACGTTCACAGGGGTGCCGAATTATTAATTTGTCAGCTTCGGCGGCCCGGATTGATGGGGTTGATTATCTGCCGCCGATTGCCGTCCCTTTCGAGGCGCTAAGTGTGCCTTTTGAGACGATGATAATAAATATTTTCCCCGTTGAGAGTGCAGAATCGCGCATCGTCCATTATCGCCAGACCCTGTCGAATCTCCTTCGGTGCAAGGAAAAGCTGATTCTGATCGATCGGCTTTGCCGGGAAGCCCTCAAGGCCAATGAAAAGCTTTTTAACGCGGGGAAGGGGCCGAATTTTAAATATAAAAAGAAGCTGGATCAGATCGAATTGAGTCTTGACAAGGAATTACGGGAATTTTCCACTATTGTTAAAAGATATGGCATTGCAAAATTTCTTCAGGTCTCTGCTAATCCCCGTGGGGAGGAATGGAGCGCACGCGACCTGGCGCATTTCGGCAAAGAGTATTATTCAGCATATCGAGGTGCCACCGAAGAGATGCTGAAACTAATTAGCGACTCGGAACGGCGCTTGAATGCCAGGCTGGAGGAAGAAAAAGCGACACCGGATTTCGAGTGTTTATTTAAACAATGGACTGAAGACCAGCAACCGGGTCGTGCGCTTCTATGGAAAGAGTGTCATGCCGATGCATTTGAGAAATGTAGTGATCGGATCAAGGATAAATTCGAGGAGACTCTTGGGGTATTTAATCGGTTGATGAGAGGGGAGATGCATCTCTCGGCCAAATTCGAAAATCGGCTTAATGAAGCTGCCGATGTCAAGGCCAAGGCCATCCAATTGTTTCGTAAAAAAGATAAGGCAGGGCTTGTCCAGCTCAAGGAAAGCCTGGAGCTGGCGGCACAAACTGGCCCCGAGCTGGAGTCGGTCCGCTGGCTGACGGAGGCCTGTCTTGCCAGGATGGATGGCCGTTTGGAGGACAGTCTGGAGCACTACCAGAAGATAATCGATCGGGAAGATGGCGCCCTCTTGGAGGATGCCCTGCTGGCGGTCGTTGCTCTTTCCTTTGAACGGAAAGAGATTGATAACGCCTTTCTGGCCTTGGAATGTTTGATGGGACTTTCTATCGCATACGCTCCGAAATATGCCGAGCTGTTGCGGGCGGCAGGGATGGTTGAGAAATCCCTGGAAATTTATGCCGGATATTTGGAGCAATGTCCCGTCGATATCCCGACCATGATGAGATTGGGCGATTATTATCGAGAATTAAATTGTCTTGAAGGTGCCCAGATGGCCTATCGGCATGTGTTAGAGGTTGATCCGGATAACCAGGCCGCCAAGAAGGTTCTTGAAGACGTGTCGGTGTGTCAATAGCGAAATTCGGGAGAAACCTGCTTTCTTGTTCCGCTGTTTTGAAGAGACCGACCGGGGGCTCGTAGTCGAATCGCGGAGAGGCTGGAGACGTTGTCATGATATTGACACGGTGGTTGTCGGGAAGAGGATTTGGGGTTTCCTCCTGTAAATTGTCAAAATCGTGACAATATTTTTGGATTAGATGGATGCCTTTCATGAAAATAGCAGATTTCCTGGAGAAGCATAAATGAACATATTGGTGATCAATGTTTCATTGAGGCCGGAGTCGAAACTGAAACTTTTTCCGGTCGGTTTAGGATATATAACGACCGCGATGAAAATAGCCGGTTTCGAGTTTGATCTGATCGATATCGATGCTCATCGCTATTCCGAATCCCAGGTAGAGCAGTTGATTCGAAAGAAGCCCTACCAGATCGTTTGTATGGGTTGCATCGTTTCGGGCTACAAAATCATTAAAAATATTGCCGCCAAGGTTCGGGAAATTTATCCAAAGACGATCATTGTCGTCGGCAATTCGGTGGCTTCGGCCGTTCCGGAAATCACCCTGTTCAAAACGGCCGTCGATATTGCCGTTATCGGTGAAGGTGATGTAACGATTGTCGAAGTACTCAAGGCGGTGACCGCGGGGAGAGATCTTCGGGACATTGCCGGAATCTGTTATCGTAAAGATGGCGAACTGGTCAGGACGGAGAGTCGGCCCTACATCAAGAACCTCGATACTCTCCCATTTATTGATTTTTCCATCTGGGATACCGAAATCTATATTGAAAACACACCGGAAAGCGCCAAGGATTCCCTGCCATTTCCGCGGAAGGACGCAAGGTGTCTGCCGATAAATACGGCGCGAGGCTGTATTGCCCATTGCACCTTCTGTTATCATGAATTCAAAGCCATTCCGTATCGGTTCCGTTCTCCTGAATCGGTTGTCAAAGAGATCGTACAACTCAAAAAGAAGTATGATCTTAATCTCATTGGTTTTTCCGACGAACTTACCTTTTTTTCCAGAAAACAGTCTCTGGCCTTGCTTGACGCCTTTATTGAGGCGGACCTCCAGGTGCTATGGCAGTGTAACTGCCGGGCGGATCTGTTTCAGAAACGAGATGAAGAGTTATTCGAGAAATTCAGAAAAGCTGGATGTCTCGGCATGACCTACTCCCTGGAATCCGCGGATTCCGGTATTCTCCAAGCAATGAACAAGAACATTTCCACGGTACAATTTGCCCGGCAGACACGCCTTCTGCAGAACTCCGGTTTTGCCACCTTTACAAGTCTGGTTTTTGGATACCCCCAGGAGACACGGGAGACGATAAGGAAAACCATCGACTGTTGCATTGAAAACAACATTTATCCTTCCGCGGGATATCTTCTGCCCCAACCCGGTTCCGATATGTACGATTATGCGAAGGACAATGGTTTTATCACCAATGAAGAAGATTATCTTCTCTCCATGGGGGACCGACAAGACCTGCTGGTCAACATGACGGGGATGACCAACGAAGAGTTCGAGGGTTATGTCAGGGACGGGATGAGAAGGTGCAATGAGGCACTGAATATTGGTCTCAGTGAAGAACAACTTATAAAAACGCAGTATTATCGCGCTTCTTCTAAAAGTGGGTAGCTGATTTCCTTGGCATCGCGGAGGTGCCCGGCCAGAACCGGACTGGCTGGCCTATCTTCTTGAAATGTTGGAGAACTACAGAACAATGGTGGTCCGGTTCGGTGTATAGTATGCTTGGTGTGAAATTAAAAATCGGATGCCTGAAGAAATACTCATGGATCATGGGAAGGGGAAACCATGCTTAGTGGAAAATCTGTTCTGATCACGGGAGGGACCGGTTCCTTTGGCAGAAAGTTTCTTGAGGTGGTGCTGGCGCGTTATCCGAAGATCCGCCGGATAGTTATCTTTTCTCGGGATGAACTCAAACAGTATGAACTGTCGCAGATGTATCCTCCCCAGAAATATCCACAAATGCGCTACTTTATCGGCGATGTCCGTGACCGTGATCGGTTGCATCGGGCTTTGGAAGGGGTTGAAATAGTCATCCATGCCGCCGCCCTCAAGCAGGTGCCCGCAGCCGAATACAATCCGTTTGAATGCATCAAAACCAATGTTTTCGGCGCACAGAATGTGATAGAGGCCTCCATCGATGCGGAAGTGGAAAAGGTTGTTGCGTTGAGCACCGACAAAGCCGCAGCTCCCATCAATCTATATGGAGCTACCAAGCTCTGCTCCGATAAACTGTTTGTTGCCGGCAACAGCATGAAGGGAACCCGCAAAACCAAGTTTTCGGTTGTGCGTTACGGTAACGTTTTTGGCAGCCGGGGGAGCGTGGTTCCTTTTTTCCTGCAGAAACGCCATGAAGGAACGCTGCCCATCACCGATGAGCGGATGACCCGATTCAATATCACTTTGGATCAAGGGGTTGAACTGGTTCTCAAAACCCTGGACATCATGTGGGGTGGAGAGATTTTTGTGCCTAAAATCCCGAGTGTGCGAATTGTCGATTTGGCGGAAGCTGTCGCCCCGGGATGTCGCAAGGAAATGGTCGGTATACGACCGGGAGAAAAGCTGCACGAAGAAATGATTACTGAAACCGATGCCCTCAATACCATCGAATTCGATGACTATTACGTCATTCTGCCATCGATGAATTTCTGGAATGTCGAGGCTTTTACCAAAGCGTTCAATGGAAATCCCTGCCCGCAGGGTTTCAAGTATAATAGCGGAACCAACAAGGAATGGCTGACGGTTGAACAGATTCGTTCCCTCGTCAAGAGCTATGTCGAATCCACCACCCGCCAAATAAGAAAGGGGGATTTTTGACTCGCCCCTTCCTCCCTTACGGCCGTCATTCGGTTTCCGAAGCCGATATCGAAGCGGTTGTTGAGGTTCTGAAATCCGACTGGCTGACCACCGGACCCACGGTCGAACGTTTCGAACATGCTCTGGCGGATTTTGCCGGGGCCCGCCACGCGGTGGCTGTATCCAGCGGGACCGCCGCTTTGCATGCGGCGATGTTCGCACTTGGCATCGGACCGGGGGACGAGGTCATCGTTCCGCCGATGACTTTTGCCGCGACGGCCAACGCCGTTCTTTACATGGGAGGCGTTCCTGTCTTTGCGGATGTCGAAGAGACGACCCTGCTGATCGACCCTGCCCTCATCGAAGCCCGAATAACGCCTCGTACCAAAGCCATCATCGCTGTCGATTATGCCGGACAGCCCTGCGATTACAAAGCCCTTAGAGTCATTGCCGATCGCCATGGCCTGGCCCTGGTTGCCGATGCCTGCCATTCGCTTGGGGCTGAGGATCAAGCGGGTCCCTGTGGCTCCCTCGCCGACCTTACAGCTTTCAGTTTCCACCCGGTCAAACCCGTGACTACCGCTGAAGGGGGCATGGTTACCACCGATCATCTCCACTACGCGCAACGGATGCAGCGGTTTCGAAATCATGGCATCACCACCGACCACCGTCAGCGCACCGAAACGGGAGCCTGGTTCTATGAGATGATCGATCTCGGTTTCAATTATCGGCTTTCCGATCTGCAGTGCGCTTTGGGGTTAAGCCAGCTGAAAAAATTGCCTGAATGGTTAAAGTCTCGTCGGAAGATAGCCGAAAGGTACGATAAAGACCTGCGGCAATTGAAGGGAATCGAACCTCTTAAAGTGCGTAACGGGGTAGTCCACGGTTACCATCTCTACGTGGTGAGAATTTCGGAGGACCGC
>MHXM01000187.1:13923-15610 GCA_001825565.1 Desulfuromonadaceae bacterium GWC2_58_13 | reverse complement strand
GTGTTCACGGCCCTTCGCAACCAGGGGATCGGAGTGAATGTGCATTATGTCCCCGTTTACCTGCACCCGTACTACCGCGATACGCTCGGCTTCGTTGGAGGGCTCTGCCCCGTGGCGGAAGCTGCCTATCCGCAGATTCTTTCTCTCCCCGTTTTCCCGGCGATGACCGATGATGATGTTGAACGAGTTGTCGAGGCCCTTGAAGGTGCTCTGTCTCGATAACATTATGGTGGAAAAACCGATGGTTCAATTCATATCCGAAGTATCCAGCAATCACAGCCGCGATCTGAAGCGATGCTTTGCCTTTATCGATGCCTCGGCGCGGATCGGTTGCAACGCGGTCAAGTTCCAATTGTTCAAGATCGACCAATTGTTCGCTCCACAGATTCTGGCCCGCAGCGAAAAACACCGCAAGCGCAGAGACTGGGAGCTCCCCGTGAGCTTTCTTCCCGAATTGGCGGCCCGAAGCCACGACCGAGGGATTGAGTTTTCCTGCACCCCTTTTTATCTCCAGGCGGTGGATGAGCTTGTTCCTCACGTCGATTTTTTCAAGATCGCCTCTTATGAACTGATGTGGACCGATCTGCTGGTTGCCTGCGCCCAAACCGGCAGGCCGCTTGTCCTTTCGACCGGCATGGCGACCTTGGCGGAAATCGATGTCGCGGTGGAGGCGGTAACAACGGCCGGATGTCGTCAGCTGACGCTGCTGCACTGCGTCTCCGGCTACCCGGCTCCGCCCGGTGAATGCAATCTGGCAGCGATTGAGACCTTGCGGGTTCGCTACGGTTGTCCGGTCGGCTGGTCCGATCACAGCGTGGCCCCAGGGGTGATTCAGCGGGCGGTGCATCGCTGGAACGCTTCGACGGTCGAGTTTCACCTCGATCTGGAAGGTTCAGGGGCAGAGTTTGCGTCGGGGCATTGCTGGCTTCCGGATAAAATCGCCCCGGTAATCTCCGATATCCGTACCGCTTTGAGTGCCGATGGCGACGGCAGCAAGGTACCGACCGCCAGCGAGTTGCCCGACCGTGCCTGGCGCGCCGATCCCTCGGATGGTTTGCGCCCCCTGCTGAAAACCAGGATGGAGTGGAATGAATAGGCCAAAAGTTGTAGCGGTCATCCAAGCTCGCATGACCTCCACCCGACTCCCCGGCAAAGTTCTGCTGCCGTTGGCGGGAAAACCGGTTCTTTGGCACGTCATTCATCGGCTGCGCAAGTGCCGCAACGTCGATGAGATTGCCATCGCAACTACCGAAAATGCTGCCGATGACCGACTGGTCAGTTTTGCCGCCGAAATGGGGGTGGCTATCGTCCGAGGTTCGGAAGAGGACGTCCTGTCCCGGTTTTTGCTCGCGGCCCGGGAATTGGATGCTGACGTAGTGGTGCGGGTGTGCAGCGATTCGCCATTGATCGACCCCGAGGTGTTGGACCAATTGATCGACATTCTGATTAAGGAGGATGCCGATTACTGCATGGGTGATCCGAGTGTGCCCACCATCCATGAGGGTTTCTGTCCGGTCACCCGAACCGCCCTGGAATGGCTCGGCCGAGAGGCTGGAGAAGATCCTGCCGCGCGCGAGCACGTTACCACCTACATTCACCTGTATCCCGAACATTTTCGGATTGCTTCCGCCCCGGTCGATCCCGCCCATTGTTTTAAAGGGGCGCGCCTCTCGGTGGATACCCCGGC
>MHXM01000187.1:12776-13915 GCA_001825565.1 Desulfuromonadaceae bacterium GWC2_58_13 | reverse complement strand
CGTTTCTCGAAGAAGTCCATCGGCGTCTGCAGGTTGAACCGGGTGAAATCGATGTCGCCGATCTGGTGACCCTGTTGAAACAGGAACCCCAGCTGCTCGAGATCAACGCTCACGTCTACCAGAAAAAAGCCTACGATAAGAGTCACCGAATCCTGTTTCGCTGCGATGGTCATCCTGGCATCGGATATGGCCATGTGGTGCGCTGCCTGGTTCTGGCGACCGAGTTGCGCGAAGGATTCGGATGCGGTGTCACCTTTGCCATCACGCCAGATCCGGTCAGTTTCGAACTGGTTTCCCGGGCCGGTTTTCCCCTGGAAACCCAGCCCGACGACCAGGACCAGGGCTCTTGGCTTGAAGGGCTGCTTGAACGCTGTCGGATTGATGCCCTGATTCTCGATATCCGAAACGGATTGAGCCGGGAGCGGGTCGAATCCTGGAAGAAAGATGGCCGGGTTGTGATCGTCATCGACGATCCGGGCGAATTACGGCTGGTGGCCGACCAGGCCTTTTATCCGCCGGTCAAGCAGGTGCGGGCGCTGGATTGGACAGGATTTAACGGGGAACTGCATGTAGGCTGGGAGTGGGTTGTGCTGGGGCGTCAGTTCCGCCGGCGGTCTAAGAGGGTCGGGGCGGGGGTCCCTCGGATTCTGGTGACCATGGGGGGGAGCGATCCTGCGGGCATGACCCTCATGGCGCTCAGGGCTTTCGAAAAATGCTCCTCCGACTTTGAGGTGCTTTGTGTGATTGGCCCGGGGTTTTCGCATCGGCCGGAGCTGGAGGTGCTCCTCGGACAGCTTGGCAGGGTCGTTGATGTGCGACGGGACGTTTCCGACATGGCTGCATTGATGGCTGAAGTCGATTTAGCGGTTGCCTCCTTTGGCATGACCGCCTACGAGCTGGCCGCCATGGGAGTGCCGGCGATTTACCTGTGTCTCTCCAAGGATCACGCCGAATCCGCAGCTCTTTTCAGCGAGGCGGAGGTGGCGGTTAGTCTCGGGGTTTATACCCAGGTATCGGATAGCGACATCGCCGCTGCGGTGGATGCTCTGCTGCAAAATAAGAACTTGGCGCTGATGGTGGAGCGAACCGGGGCGCTGCTGGATGGCAAGGGGACTGAACGGATTGCCGGATCCGTGGTG
>MHXM01000187.1:9301-12720 GCA_001825565.1 Desulfuromonadaceae bacterium GWC2_58_13 | reverse complement strand
CAATACTCGATTCGGTGGCCGGTTTTGAGGTGATCGAGTGTCAGAGCTGCGGTTTTAACCATGTTATTCCGATTCCCACCCTCGAAGAGTTGGGACGGGTCTACCGCGAGGATTACTATGCCACCGAAAAGCCCCTTTATCTGGAGCGTTACCGGGAAGATCTGTCCTGGTGGGAGAGTCAGTATGCGATCCGTTACCAGGCCTTTGAAACCTACTTGCCGACGACGCGGAGACGCATCGTCGATATCGGCTCCGGTCCGGGGTTTTTCCTGCGGGTCGGGCGGCAGCGGGGCTGGCGGACTCTGGGGTTGGAACCTTCCCGGCAAGCTGCTCAACATGCCAGGGAACTGGGACTGGAGATCGTCGAAGAATTTTTAACCACGGAAAATGCCGCGAGTTTCGGCGCCTTTGATGTGGTTCACATGTACAACGTGTTGGAACACGTCCCCACGCCACGGGCCCTTCTCGGAGCGGCCTCCGGTCTTTTGGAGCCAGGTGGCGTTCTCTGCGTAACGGTGCCAAACGACTACAATCCCCTGCAACAAATCCTGCGGGATCGGATGGACTTTGAACCCTGGTGGGTGGTGCCGCCCCACCACATCAACTATTTTTCCCATGCCTCTCTGCAGGGGTTGGTTCGTTCCTGCGGGTTCGAGGTACTGGAGGCGACCACGACTTTTCCCATGGAGCTCTTTCTGCTGATGGGGGATAACTACGTAGGCAATGATCAGCTTGGTCGTCAGGTCCATGGCAAGCGGAAACAGCTGGAACTCGCTTTTTACGGCACCGGGGCCTATCCCCTGCTCAACCGGATATATTCGGGATTGGCTGATCAGGGTATCGGCCGGGAGTGCGTGGTGATCTGCCGGAAACCCGCGGAATCGGCGGCGACCGAAGAGGTGAAGGCATGAAAAGAGCGCCCGACGTTACGAGTCCCGGGAGGATGCCTCGAAAGATGGAAAAGGTGATGTTTCTGCGCTCTCCGCTGGCCTATTATCCTCACATCGGTCACGAAGATCCCCACCCTCCCCTGGAATTGCTGTACCTGGCTGCTGCCCTGAAACCCGCCTACGAAGTCAAGATCCTTGATGGACAACGGCAGTGGCGGCGGCATGGAGATTTTGGCCATTTGCGCCGTCTCGGTCTCAGCGACGAGGATCTGATCCGGGAAACGGTGGAGTTTGGCCCGGATATGATCGCTCTGTCGGTAACCTGGCATCACCAGATTCCGACCGCTCTTTATTGCGCCAATCTGCTTAAGAAACATCTGCCCGAGGTGACCATTGTCGCCGGAGGAATCGCCCCCTCCTCATCGCCGGAAGTGCTGCTGGAGTCGGGTCGGATCGATTTCGTCATAGCCGGCGACGGTGAACGATCCTTGCTGCAACTGTGTCGAGCACTCTCCGGCGAGGTTTCGTTCGGCGAGGTTCCTGGTTTAAAGTTCCTGGAGGGGGACCGCGTCATTTCGGTTCCCAAGCAGAACTTTCTGCAGCTCGACGAGGTGCCTTTCCCCGCCTTTGAGTTGATCGATCTTGCCGATTATGACGGTGGCTATCAACATGGTCACCATAAGGCCTCGCCCATGGCGGGAGTGCTGCCGACCCGGGGATGTCCCCTCGATTGTCATTTTTGTTCTCTTCCCGCCGTCAGCGACAAGCTGTTCCGGACCCATTCGGTGGAGCGGGTCGTCGATGACATGCTGCGCATGCGCGATGAATTCGGCATCCGGGAGATCCACTTCTACGACGACAACCTGATTAACAACACAGCGTTCGCCAAAGCCCTGTTCCGCAGGATGATCGAGCAGAATGTCGGCCTGCACTGGCTCCCCGAGGCCGGTTTCGCCATGTGGCAGATTGACCAGGAAATCCTCGATCTGGCGACGGCCAGCGGCATGTACCGGCTAGATCTTCCCATCGAGGCCGCATCAGGCAAGGTGCGTGAGGAGATCATGAACAAGGGACTGTACCAGAACAGCCAGGTCGCCGAGACCCTGCGCCGGGCACGGCGGGCCGGGGTAGAAAAAATCAATGGTTACGTGATCGTCGGGAGCCCGGGCGAGAGTTTGGAAGACATCAAGGGAACTCTCGATTTTCTTGCCGACCTCGATCTTGACTACCGCGGGGTGCGCCTGGCCCAACCCTTTCCGGGGACCCGTTTCTATCAGATATGTGTCGAACAGGGGCTGTTGCGCGACGATTTCTCTCTCGACCGGCTCTGGTTCACCATGTCCAATATCGAAACCAATGAGTTCTCCTCCTCGCAGCTGGTTGCCCTGGTCGTGAGTTATCGGGCGGCGGCCATGATTCGACAGGGTGTGCGAACGATCGAATCGGCCGTGAAGGAAATCGCGGAAAAACATGGGGCGGAAATCGCTCGAACGGCATCCGGTTTCATTCCGGAGGTGGCGCAACGCTACGAGCAGCGGCGGCTGTCCTGATGCCCTTGGCATCGGGATAGCGGAAGAACCAAGGGAGACGATTCGAGAACCATGATACCAAGGAAGACCAAGGTTCTATTCCTCTATTTCAATCGTGGCATGGTCCCTCTCGGGCCTGCCTATCTCATGGGCCAGCTCGATGAGGGATGCTACGAAAAGGTTTTTCGGGCGTTCTCTCTGGATGATCAGGGTGAACCGGTTGTTCCGGAGGACATCGTTACATTGTCACCCGATGTCTGTTCCCACACCGTTATCAGCGGATATGAAACGATCTACCTGAAGCTCAACTCCCGCCTGAAAGACATTCTACAGAAACCTTTTTTGAGCATTTTCGGCGGACCGCATGTGACCTTCAACCCGTTTCGGCGGTTGTTCGGCAAGAAAAAAGTTGCCCGGTTCGTTCAGGAACCGGTGGAATTTTAATACGTCAGGGTTCCCCTGAAAGGTTGAAACATGAGCGTCAGGCGCATTCTTTTACTCGACCCCCCGTTTTTTCGTTTCCTCGATGAAGACCAGCGTGGAGTGCCCATGGGACTGGCTTACCTGGCCGGCGCGTTGCGAGGGGCGGGATTTGAAGATGTGGTTATTTATAACGCCGACTTCGATCCCCAAGAAGGTCTCGGGGTTTGCAACCGTGGCTATTTCGATGAAATGTCACGGTTCGACGATTATCTTTCGGCGGTTACCAACGATGACCATCCGATCTACCGCGAGGTTCTCGAGACCGTCAGGGATTTCTCCCCCGACCTGATCGCCATGTCGGTGCGCACCGCCAAGTTCTATATTTCCAAGACGCTGATCCGTCTGTTGCGAGAGGCTTTCGGGGCCGTTCCCATCGTGGTGGGGGGCCCACATGCGACGGCCAACCCGGAGCATGTGTTGACCCGGACCGAGGCTGATTTCGTGGTGCGAGGCGAAGGGGAACGGACCCTGCTCGAACTGGTCCAGACTCTAGACCATGAAGACCGTGAGTTCGGGA
>MHXM01000187.1:2189-9188 GCA_001825565.1 Desulfuromonadaceae bacterium GWC2_58_13 | reverse complement strand
CGGCAGCGCATGGCCCCGGATGACTTCAGTAATCTCTTCTCCTCCCGGGGCTGCCCCTTTGCCTGCGCATATTGCGACTCCCGCCGCACCTGGTCGCGCAAGGTACGGCGCCATTCGCCCCAATACATCGTCGAGGAAATATGGGACATTAAAAAGCGCTTTGGGAGCACTTTTTTTCCATTTCAGGATGACTGTTTCGTCACCGACGAGAAACACCTGGTGGAATTGTGCCAGGAAATGCACCGTCGGGGGCTCGCCGAACTGCCATTGACCGAATTCCGCTGGTGGTGCGAAATTCATCCGAGCCTGGTGACCGAAGACCTGATCGAAAGGATGAAAAACGCCAATTGCGTGGCCATCGCCATTGGCGCCGAGAGCGGTTCCCAGAGGACCCTCGATTCCATCAACAAGACCGTAACCCCCGAGATGACCCTCAAGGCGGCGCGCATCATCCGCGAGGCCGGACTTTCCCTGTCCACCTTTTTCATGATCGGCTTTCCCTGGGAGACCGAACAGGACATCGAGCAAACTTTACGGTTTATGGAAGAGGTGGCGCCGGATAAACCGGTGGTCAGTATCTTAACTCCGCTTCCCGGGACTCCGATTTACGACTACTGCCGCGAACGCAGCCTGGTCAACTTCGACGAAGATTTTCTGACTCTTTTTCACCAACGCAATGTGCATTTTTATTCGGAGCATATTTCCGACGAACGTTCCAGGGAGATCATCAGAAATGCCCTGGAGCGCTGTGAAAAGATCGCTCAGAAGACGCGGCGGGACAAAATTGCTCGCTATCTCCTTGACCAGGTAGCGCCGAGCATTCGTGACGAGGAAGCTCTGCTGCTGGAAGTGGTTGATAAGCTGTCGGCGGATGAGCTGGGCGAGAGAAGATTCCCTTCCGGCGTGGTCAAGGTGACCGTCGCCCACAGCTATACCGAGGAAAAAATTTATCTTGGGTTGTACGGAGATTCCAGCCGACGTCTTTCCCGCCGTGGCTGTGAACGAGTGGGGCGCCTGCTGCTCAAGGAGTTTCCCCAGTATGTGGCCATTGAGCTCGAAGAGCACACCCCCGAAGGAACTCGAACCCATGTGGTGGAAGCCCATGCCGCCGTTTCCTGAGGCCATTAACCAGTGAGAGACCTATGGAGCTGTTAGCTTTTCCCTGTAATCGGGAATTGGTAGGGTTTTTTCTCGCGCGTCTCGACAGGGTGCCGCGAGCCGCCCTGATTCTGCAAAAGCAGGAGCAGCCCCTGCGCGAGCTCCTGGCAAGCTACGGAATCACGGAACTTTTCATCATTCCGGAAACTTATTACGGCCATGTGACCACCGCTCGGACCCGGTCGGTCCTTGCCGAGGTGCGTGGCCGAGGTTTTTCCCGGGCACTTTTTCCCATCAGTGATTTTTGCGGGAATGCCGCTTTGCTTCTCTCCACGCTGGTTCCGGCGGTGGCCGCTGTCAGCGCTACCGCTCCCCAGCCGGTGATTCAGGAGCTTACTCCGCTTGCAAAATTGCCGCCTTTAGGCTGCACGTTTGAACGGTCCATGTTGCTGAAGCTGCAGCGGCGCATTGTCGAACGGCTGGCGGCGGCGGCCATCGAGCTCGATGGCATGGCCGACGGTGATCGGGCCGGAGAAAAGCCCGCTGGTGGCCTGATCGCCAATTTCCCCTACGATTGCGGGGTGTTGTTCCGTTATGCCTTTGCTGCATCGAAACTGCATGGTAAAGTGCTGGAGGTCGGTTGCGGAATCGGCTACGGCGCGTACCTTATGGCCGAACTCAATCCAACGCTGCAAGTGCGGGCTGTGGACATCGACCCCGAAGCGATCGCTCTGGCTGAGCGGTTGTGGGGCGATCATGAGCGACTGAGTTTTGCTCTGGCCGCCGCCGAAACCCTTCCCTGCGAAACGGGTACGATCGACGGGGTCGCGGCATTCGAGGTCATCGAGCATCTGAAAACGCCGAAAACCCTGCTCGATGAATCCCACCGGATACTGAAGCCTGGCGGGGTCTTGGTGGGGAGTACCCCTAATTCGCTTCTGTTTCCCTACCGGGTCAATGACCGGTGGGAGGTTTCGCCGGGTCGGTTGCGCAGTGAAGGGGTTTGGCCCTGGCACCTGCAACATTTCGACGAGGCTTCGCTGCTTGCTCTGACCAACCGCTGTGGTTTTTCCGGACTCGATATTCACTATCCGACCTTTGTTAAAGGGGTCGAACTATACGCGCGTCTGTCCCGGGCTTCCTTTGATCAAGCGCTTGAGCTGTTGAAAGAGTTGAGCTGGTCGGTTGCTGATTTCGCCGACCTGACCGAGCACGTCCCCTGTTTTTCCGATTATTCTTTCCTCTTCTCCGGTTTCAGGGACCGGACGTGAACGCGAAGGGTTATTTTGCGGAGGTGAAATGGAATTGAAAACGATAGCCTGTCGGGTGCGTCGATCGGCTTTGCAGATGATCTACCATGCCGGATCGGGACATCCCGGCGGAAGTCTTTCGCCGGCGGAGATCCTGACCTGGTTGTATGCCCGGGAACTCGGTCTGGATCCAGCACGGATCGATGCTCCGGATCGCAACCGCTTTGTGCTCTCCAAGGGACACGGCTGCCCGGCGCTGTACGCGGTGGCCAGGCACGTCGGTCTGCTGGATCCGGGGCAACTCAGCGGTTTTCGCAAGATCGACCGTGACCTGCAGGGGCACCCGAATATCGGCACCACTCCCTGGGTGGAAACGAGTACCGGTTCACTGGGCCAGGGTTTTTCCGCTGCCATCGGCATAGCCCTTGGTCTGCGCCACCAGCAGATTGCGGCGCGCACCTACGTGCTGCTCGGTGACGGCGAACTGCAGGAAGGCGAGATCTGGGAAGGGGCGATGTTTGCCGCCCATTACCATCTCGACAACCTGTGCGCCATTATTGACTACAACAAAATGCAAAGCGATGATCTCAATGCCAATATCATGATGCTGGAGCCTTTACGGGAGAAGTGGAGCGCCTTTGGTTGGCAGGTCATCGAAATCGATGGTCATGATTTCGGGCAGATCGAAAAGGCCTTCGGCGAAGCCAGGGAGACCCGGGGCAAACCGACGGTGATCGTGGCCAATACCATCAAAGGACAGGGGATCTCCTATATGGCCGGCAATCCCCTCTGGCACGGCAGCGTCAAGCTCAAACCAGAGGAACTGGTCCGCGCCCTGCGCGATCTGCAGACACCGGAAATCGATATCGAGGGGTATGTCAATGGCAGCATCTGGTAACAGGAACGAGGCATCCGCCGGTGGCGCGCCGAGCCTGATCGGTTCCAGCGGAGATTCGTTGCGCGAGGCCTTCGGCAAGGCTTTGGTCGACTTGGCGCGAAATCGTCCCGAAGTTGTGGTGCTCGACGCCGATATCGCGGGGGGCACCGGGGTTCATCACTTTCGCAAAGCCTACCCTGAACGCTTCTATCAGTGTGGCATCGCCGAGCAGAACATGATGGCGGTGGCAGGCGGCATGGCCGCCACCGGACTGGTTCCCTTTGTGACCACCTTCGCCGTTTTCTGTCTGCGCGCTATCGAACAAGCGCGGCTGTCCATCGCCTACTGCCGTCGCAATGTCAAGATCGTGGCCAGCCACCCGGGACTCGACGTAGGGCCGGACGGCGCTTCGGCTCAGGCCCTCGAAGACCTGGCCGCCTTTCGGGCGATCCCGGGGATGGTCGTGGTTTCTCCAGCCGATCCTTTGGAGATGGCTCAGGCCACCGCGGCCATCATGAACTATCGGGGGCCGGTCTACATGCGTACGGGGCGCAGTCCGGCGCGTCGGGTGCTGGGCGATGATTACCGCTTTGAGCTGGGCCGCGGTCGGGTGCTGCGCGACGGCAGCGACGTGACCCTGGTCGCTTGCGGGGTCGAAGTGGCTCGTGCTCTCGACGCAGCTCAGCTGCTGGACGCCCAAGGGATTTCGGCCCGGGTGGTCAATATGGCCACCATCAAACCGATCGATACCGAGCTGCTGGTGCGCTGTGCCGAGGAGACCGGCTGTATCGTTACCGCCGAGGATCACAACATCTTTGGCGGACTGGGCAGTGCGGTGGCCGAGGCTTTGGTGCAGACATCACCCTGTCCCATGGAGTTCGTTGGGGTTCAGGATGTTTTCGGCGAGTCGGGTGAGCCCGACGAACTGGCTGAAAAATACGGGTTGACCGGAATCTTTATAGCTGATGCTGCTCAAACAGCGATAAAACGAAAAATCGCAAGGTGAGGAGCCTCTTTGAACGTCTTTGTTGTTGCCGAAAGAAAACCGGGAGTTCCGTCCCACGTTACCACTGCCTTGGGAATTTTATCGGGCCTTCTGGAAAAAGAAGCCGCGGATATTTATGTCTTCGACAATAACGGGGAGGAGGCATTCGATACCGAAGCTATTCTTGAGAGCTGTCCTTTTGTTCCAGATAGTCTGTTTCTCTCTATCGTAACTCTGAATGCACTTCGGTCCTACAATCTGCTGGACGAAGCCAAAAGGCGTTGGCCCCACCTCATCGTTGTGGGGGGCGGGGTGCACATGAGATTCAATTATATGGAAGCCTTTGAAAAAGGTGTCCATATTGTCGTCAGGCATGAAATCGAGCCAGTTTTCGCCGCCTTGATGACGGCGCTGCAACAAGGCGATTTCCCCTGTCTTTTGCAGGAACCGGCCTATGCTGACCCCGAGGACTTTTCGTTGCCGGATTGGCGTTGTCTCGAAAGTAAAAACTACTCGCATGTTGGCAGCTATCTGAATAACGTTCTGTCCAGCAGAGGGTGTGCATTCCGGTGTAATTTTTGCGCCGATGAATGGACGACGAATTTCCGTAATGGTTCTTTGGGTCAACTGGAAAAATATCTGAATTGCGCGGCGCAATACGGCAAAAATATTAATATTCTCGATAGCAACTTTTTGCTGGATCGGAACCGTTCCGAGGAATTCTGCGATCTGATCCTGAACGGGGAGCTTCAGGGCCGGGGTTTGCGATTTTTTTTGCAGACGCACATCCATTCGCCTTTTGACGCCAATTTACTGGAAAGGCTGAGAAAGGCTGGGGTGGATACCATCTCTTTCGGTCTGGAAAGATTGACTTCCGATGCTCAGAAGCTTATCGACAAAAATTGTCGTCTGGATCTGGCATTGGAAAAAATCAAACTCTGCCTGGATAACGGTATTAAGGTTGGAACCAATCTGCTTATCGGTTTCCCTTTCGAAACGGTGGCTCTCCTTGAGAAAGAAATTGAATATTTTGTGCGGGTTAGAGATCTTGGCGCGATGGTGACGCCGTTTCTCCTTCTTCCTTTTCCAGGGACGACGTACTACGACGATTATCCTGAAACACATGGATGGTACCTGGATAAGGAATTCTTTCTGGACTTCGAAAAATACAAAAACACTTTGTTTTACAAACATTTTGACAAGGGGGCTATCGGGCTGGGTTGGAACCTGTTTTGGCGAAATGTCTATGGTTTCGATGTTGCGACCAGCTCTCTTATTGTTGAAACGGCCCAGGAGTTTGGTGATCTGCGACGGATTCCGATCAGGAAAACCTTGGTTGCGAGTTAGGGAGACTCATTAAATGAACTTAAGTGGAAAAGTTGCTTTCGTTACCGGTGGCAGTCGAGGGATCGGCAAGGCGATTTGTTTAGCCCTGGCCGGAGCCGGGGCAGCAGTGGCACTGACTTATCGTGAGCAGGGCGCCCAGGCCCGGGCGGTAGTCGATGAGATTTCCCGTCTGGGAGGAAGGGCCTTGGCTCAGCAGGTTGAAGTTCGTGATCGCGCCGCCATCGGTTGTGCGATCCAGGCCGTTGAAAAGGCTTTCGGCGGCATCGATATCCTGGTCAATAACGCCGGCATCAACAAGCCGACCGACTTCGATCGGGTGACCGACGAGGACTGGGACGAGATTCTGTCGGTGAATCTCAAGGGCCCCTTCATCTGTTCTCAGGAAGTTCTGCCGGCCATGCGGCGGCGCGGCGGCGGCAGCATTATTAATATCGGCTCGGTCAGCGGCCAGTACGGCGGCCCGCGCACCGCCCATTACGCGGCGAGCAAGGCGGGGCTGATCTCTTTGGGCCAGGTGGTGGCCCGCTTCGGGGCCAAGGACAACATCCGCTGCAACACCCTGGCGGCCGGGCTGATCGCTTCGGAGATGGCTGCCGCCGGCCTGCAGGCCGGTGCCGTGCAGAAAGCGGCCGAAGGGATTCTGCTGGGACGGATGGGGGATCCCGATGAGGTTGGCCAGACCGTGGTTTTTTTGGCTTCCGATGCCAGCAGTTACATCACGGCCCAGACCATTAACGTCAATGGAGGGCTGTACTTTTGACCAAAACCCTGCTCTTTATCGGCGGTGGCCGGGAAGCGCTTCCCGGCGTCCGGTTGGCCCGGGCGATGGGATACCGGGTGGTGGTCAGTGATCGCAATCCTCAGGCGCCCTGCTTTGCCGAAGCCGACGACCACATTGTGGCCAGCACTTTCGATGTGGACGCCAGCGTGACGGCGGCTGTCGATTTTCACCGCCACCGGAGTCCCATTGACGGGGTCATGTGTCTGGCCACCGATGTGCCGCTGACCGTGGCCAGCATCGCCGAGGCCCTGCATCTTCCCGGCATTCCCGTGGAGGTGGCCCGGTTGGCCATGGACAAGCTGGCCATGAAGATCAAGTTCGCAGGCGATGGCGTGCCGATCCCTTGGTTCAGCTCCGTGGAATCGGCCGACCATCTGCGGAATCTCGTCGCCGATCAAGGGTTTCCGTTGGTGATCAAGCCGGTCGACAGTCGCGGTTCGCGGGGGGTCTTGCGCCTTGAACAAGAGATCGATCTGGAATGGGCGTATGGTCAGGCGTTTGGACATTCCCCCACCGGACGGGTCATGGTTGAACAATTCTTGTCCGGTCCCCAGGTCAGCACCGAAAGCATAATGCTTGACGGGGTCGCCCACACACCGGGGTTCTCCGACCGCAACTACGAATTTCTCGACCGTTATGCCCCCCATTTTATCGAAAACGG
>MHXM01000187.1:0-2124 GCA_001825565.1 Desulfuromonadaceae bacterium GWC2_58_13 | reverse complement strand
CTGCTCTCAGCCTTGGCGTTGAAAATGGCGTGGTCAAGGGAGACATTGTTGTTTCCAATGGTCAGCCCCATGTCATTGAATTGGCCGCTCGGCTCAGTGGCGGCTATTTCTGTACCCATGAAATCCCCCTCAATGTTGGAGTCAGTACCGTTCAGGCGGTCATTCGTCTCGCTCTTGGCGAGCCGGTTGACCCCGCCGATCTCCGGCCCCGTTTCCGACGGGGGGTGGCGCAACGCTATCTCTTTCCCGAACCGGGAAGAGTGGTGGCGATCAGGGGAGTTGAGGCCGCCCGGCATCTTCCCGGGGTGGCCGAAATCGTGATGAATGTTGGACCCGGCGATGTGGTTGGATCGCCGACCGATTCCAACGCCGCTGCCGGGATGCTGCTGGCCACGGGGGAGACTCGGGAAGAAGCTGTTCGTCGGGTGAGCGCTGCCGTTGACACTATCGTTGTGGAGACCGAACCGTTATGAATATACTGGTTGTTGCCGCCCATGCCGATGACGAAGTCCTTGGTGTTGGAGGAACCATCCTGCGACATATCCAAGAGGGCAACCGGGTCACTGTCGCGATTCTCAGTGAAGGGATCACCTCGCGCCGTGCCACACGGGACGAGGTGGGGATGGAAGAACTTGAACGCCTGAAAAACGATGCTCGACAGGCCGCCGAAATTCTTGGAAGTCCCGAGATTCGCTTTTTTGACCTGCCGGACAACCGGTTCGACGGACTCGATCTGCTCGACATCGTCAAGCCGATCGAGTCGCTGATCGAAGAAATCCAGCCCGAATTGGTTTATACGCACTTTTTTGGCGATCTCAATATCGACCATGTGTTGACGGCCCGGGCTGTTCTGACCGCCTGCCGGCCGTTGCCGGAAGCCTCGGTGCGCCGAATTCTGGCGTTCGAGGTTCCTTCGGCCACCGGCTGGGGATTTCCCAACCAGCCCTTTGTTCCAACCGTGTTTGTCGATGTTTCCCTGACCCTGCCGGCCAAATTGAAGGCCATGGAGGCCTACCGCTCGGAAATCCGTCCCTATCCCCATCCCCGTGCCGTGCGGGCCATCGATGAGCGAGCCAGAACCTGGGGAACCCAGGTTGGCATGGCTGCGGCGGAGCCCTTTGTCCTGATCCGGGAACTGGTGCCATGAGTTTTGAGCCCCTAACGGTATCGCAGTTGCGCATCGTCTATGTCGGGGCTCGCATCGTCGGTCACCGCACTCTGGCAGCCCTGCTTGAGGCTGGCGCCAACGTGGTTGGGGTGCTGACCCTCGATGAGTCGAAAGCCGATATCACCACCGCCTTCGCCTCCTTCGACGATCTGGTTGAGCGCTACGGACTGGAGGCACGGAAATTCACTTCCCTGAATACTCCAGAACTTACTGAATGGGTTGTTTCACTGCGTCCACATCTCGGCATCGTTATCGGTGTTTCGCAGTTGATCGGGAGGGATCTGCTCCAAGTGCCCCCGCGTGGTTTTATCGGCATGCACCCGACCCTGCTTCCCGAGGGGCGGGGGCGGGCACCCATCCCCTGGGCTTTGATCAAGGGACTGGAAAAAACCGGCGCCTCCTTGTTCTATTGCGACCCCGGTGCCGATACCGGCGACCTGCTGGCCCAACAGGAAGTGCCGGTATATTACGAAGATGTGTCGGCCACCCTAGGTGAACGAACCGATGACACGGTGATCCGGCTTCTGCTGGATTCTCTTCCCGCTCTGGCCGAAGGCACTGCTCCCCGAATCCCCCAAGATGAAAGCCGGGCATCGGTTTGGCCACGGCGCCGGCCCGAGGACGGAGAGATGGACTGGCAAAAGGGGCATCGTCAACTATATGACTGGGTGCGGGCTCTGACCCATCCCTATCCCGGCGCGTTTACCTGGTTCAATAACCGACGTCTTTGGATTTGGGCGACTCGCGAGTCTTTTGATCAACGGCGGGGAGATCCCGGCGAAGTTCTGGCTGTTCTGCCCCAGGGAGTGATGGTAGCGACAGGAGAGGGGTGTGTGCTTCTGACTCGGGTGCAGTGGGATGGCGAGGATGAGATAGAGGCCTGGCATGCAGGACTGAAGGAGGGGGACCGTTTCGGCAGATCGTCATGAATCGATTGTCCGTCTATAGTTTTTTTC
>MHXM01000186.1 GCA_001825565.1 Desulfuromonadaceae bacterium GWC2_58_13 | reverse complement strand
GAAACAGGGCGACGACAAAAGCGGTATCGATGAATGGAGGAATTCCCGGAATGAGTTGATGGATTTTGTCGCTGACCGCCGCCTGCGGTGCAGCGAGCAGATCGTAGGTGCTGGCAACGGCTTTCAGCTGCAGGGCGATGTAGGGCATGATGCCGAGTACGGCAAAGATTGTAACGATGGCCCCGAGCAGGGGTGATTTCCCATACCGGCTGGAAATGAAGTCGGCGATGCTGACGATATTGTGTTCCTTGCTGATCCTGATCATTTTTCTCAGGAGGAAACACCAGCTAAAGGCAATAAGGGTTGGGCCGAGATAGACGGGAAGGAAATCGAGACCGTTGGTCGCGGCCCGGCCAACGCTGCCGTAGAAGGTCCATGACGTCAGGTAGACGGCTAGTGAAAGGGAGTAGATGTTGGCATTGGAGATAATGCTTTTGCCTTCCTGGCGCTTGATGTCGGCATAGTAGGCGACGGCGAAAAGCAACCCGAAGTAAAGCAGAGAGATGATGGTGATGATTTCGACAGGTATCATTCCGGCTCATCTCCCTGTTCCGGCCCGGATTGATTCTTGGGGGCACTGTCGATTTTGCGGATAAAAAGATAAATGAACAGGATGGACGTTGGCCAACCGATGAAAAAGTAGAGGATTAAGAGAGGAAAGCCGAGGACGGTCGTGTTTTTGTTAAAAATATGAATAAATGGAAAATTGAGCATGAGGATGCCGAGGATGAAGAAGATCACCCAGGCTTCTTTGAAATGGCTGGATTGGTTTGGGTCTTGAGACACGTTCCGATCCTTGAATTTCAGTCTGATTCCAAGCCGGTGTCACGCCAGAGACCGGCCGGTGGGTCCGGTCCCGGTATTCTGCCTTCAATCATTCATCGTGTCATCAATTATCTGGCAGGTTCCCGGGCATTTTTTCGGCCAGATTGCACAGAATCAGCTCAACATTATAAACAATGTCCGTGGATGTGTCGATTTGCAGGACGTTTGGTTCCCGCTCCGGGTTCTGAAAGACGTTCCTCTGCCGGTCGAGCAGCTCCGGTCGACCGTCGGATGCATCCTCTTCGGCGGTCTGTCGCTGGCGAAGTCGATTCTGAATCGTTTTTTCGTCGCAGGTCATCCAGATGATACAAAAAGCGACTCCGGTTTTTACCGCTGTTTGTCTGAATTGGTCACGGTTTAGTCGCAGGGCGAACGAGGCGTCGACGATGACGGTTTGTCCGCGAACGAGCAGTTCTTCAGCCTTTGCCAGAAGAGTTCGGTAGGTTTTTTCACTCATGTTCGCTGAATAAATCCCCTGCCCGAAATCCGAGCGGTCCCTGTCCATCGGGTCCATGCCGGAGAGTCGTTTGCGCAGTTCATCCGAACGTAGCAGGGGGGCCCCCAGAACTTGCGCCAGCTTTCCGGCAATCGCGGTTTTTCCGACCCCCATCAGGCCACAGGTCAGAATCAGGGCTGGCGGGCAAAGATAGCTGATGGCCAGGCTGAAATAGTTCCTGGCTTCGAGGATTGCCGATTTTCGCTCGGTCTGATTGGCCGAGCTGTCGTGGGTCAGAAAAGAGAGGACTTTACCGCGCACCCAGGCCCGGTAGATTTTGTAAAATGGCAGCAGCGTTGGCCAGCCGGGATCGGGCCCGGTCGTTTCAAGATAGCTGCTAAGAAGGCTTTCCGCCAGATCCCGTCGATTGCGATGTTCGAGATCCATCAGGAGGAAAGCGAGGTCGGCAATCCGGTCGCCGACCCGGAATCGCTCATTGAATTCGATGCAGTCGTAAATGCAAATCGGATCGCTCAGGCAGATATGTTCCGCATGCAGGTCGCCGTGTCCGTCAATGACGAATCCCGACTGTTCCCGCTGTCGCAGCAGATCGGCGCATTGGCTGATAAAGCTGGCGACATGTGCGGCAACCAGGGTTTGGGCGCAGGGCGGCAGGGTGCTGCCGACGAAAGGAGCGGTCTGCCTGAGGTTTTCTTCCCAGTTCAGGGCCACCACGTCGGCATGGGTGCGGCCGCTGGTGTGTTGGGGAGGGGCGGATTCCAGGTGAAGATTGCCGATGTGGCGGCCCAGCCGCTTCATTTCGTCGCGGAGGTTGGGCGCATCGGTCTCGATCAGGACGTCGAGCATGCGTTCCTGCGGTAGACGTTTCATGCGCACCGCATAATCGACAAGGTCTCCGGCCAGTCCGGATCCCACGCGACAGCCGGTTCCCTGGCGTCTTGCCTCGACGATTTCCAGGTAAGTGCCGGGGCAGAAACGACGGTTCAGACGCAGTTCCTCCTGACAGTAGAAACGCCGACGGTCAAGGGACGTGAAGTTGAGAAAACCGAAATCGACCCGTTTTTTAACCTTGTAAACATGTCCGGCGGTAAAATACAGGCGGGAAATATGGGTTTCCTTAAAGGTAACGGGGCCAGTTTCTCCCGGGTAGGATTCAAGATTAAGCATGGCTTTATGCAGGGATTCGGCATCCATTCGTCCCCCGGTCGAATCGGCAACGGGTTAATCGACTGCCCCAACGGTTGTGCAACCGTTGGTCTTGATCCGCCTGAAATATCTAAGCTGTTGATTTTACATAAAACAATAACAGGTAACCGGAGAATGTAAAGATGCTTTTCCCGAGGCAATGTAATTGACGGTCCACCCTCGGTATGTTAGTTTTAACACTGAATTTACGGTGTTCGTAGTGGGTTCCGCCCGGTTAAATGATTCCTGTTTTCTCATAATGCCTTCCTCTTTATCACGGATATCCGGCTTTGACTATTTTTCGATATTTTGCAGGCTGTACCCGAACTTTTTCGCTTCTGAGTGTGGTCTTTATCGCCTCGGCCTGCTCCATGGAACTGCCGGCGCAGAGTCAGCAGGGGACCGGCGAATCCAGCAAAAACGAGAATCCTGGTCCCGAGGGTTCTGTTGCCGAGGCCGAGGCTCTCTATATCGAATCGCGCCTATTGGCCCTCGAAGGCGATGGGGAAGGGGCGTTGCAGCGGTTGAAACGGGCCGCGGAGCTTGATCCTCACGATCCTTTTCTTCGCTATTCCCTGGCCGAACAGTACTTGTCTCTCGGCCAGGGGGAACAGGCCATCCGGGCCGCCGAGGATGCCATTATCCAGGATCCGCGGTTTGTCGACGCGTATCTTCTGCTGGGCAACCTGTCTTTTCATGCGGGCAATAATGAAAAAGCCATCCAGGCCTTCACCCGGGTTAACGATCTCGCGCCAGAACGGGAAGATGCCCCCTTGCTGTTGGCCATCACTCATGCCCGTAACGACAATTTCGAGCAGGCGGTCGAGATACTCAAGGCGTTTACCGTTAATCATCCCGAGTCGGTCAGGGGGCAGGTCACCCTGGCGCGGCTATACCAGGAGATGGGGCTGACGGGATTGGCCACCGAAACCTACAATGCGCTGCTGGAACGTTCTCCGGATACCCAATCCGTTTATTTCGAACTCGGCAGCCTTCATGAGGAAATGGGCGAGTTTGATCAGGCCCTGATGATTTATCGCAAGCTGCTGATCGACGACCCGGACAATGTTAACATGCGTCATCATATCGTCCGCATGTACATTGCCAACCAGGAGTATGATCAGGCTCTTAAAGAACTGGATGACCTGCTGCGGATTCGTCCCGATGATCTCGAAGCGTTTCGCAAGATCGGTCTGATTTATCTTGAACAGGAAAACTGGACTGCCGCAGCCGGGGTCTTTGCCGACATTCTCAAAAGTCATCCTGATTTGCATCAGGCGGGTTTTTATCTGGGAACTGCCCTGGAACGGAGCAATGACTTTCCGGGGGCGTTGCAGGCCTTCTCGGCCATTCCCGAGGATTCGGAACTTTACGACGATGCCATGGCCCACATGAGTTACCTCAATCATCGTCTCGGTCGGACTGGCGAGGCCATTACGATCCTCGAAAAACTTCTCGCCAAAGGGAGCGAGAGCCCCGAACTCTACGCTTTTTTTGCTTCTCTTTATGAGGATCAAAATCGTTTGGATGAAGCGTTGGCCGCACTTGACCGGGGCCTGGTTTCTTTTCCCCAGGATAGTGGCCTCCTCTATCACAAGGGGGTAACCCTCGAACGTAACAAGCAGAGGACGCAAGCGATCGAAGTGATGCGGCAAGTGCTTATAGCCTCTCCGGATCACGCCGAAGCACTTAATTTTCTGGCGTATTCCTTCGCCGAGGATGGTGAGAATCTCGACGAGGCGCTGGACCTGGCGAATCGCGCCTTTGCGCTTAAGCCCGAAGGTCACGTCATCGATACCCTCGGCTGGGTCTATTACAAGATGAAGCGATTTGAAGATGCCCGTTTGGAACTCGAAAAGGCGGCTGACTTGATGCCGAAGGACCCCGTCGTGCTGCAGCATCTTGGCGATGCTTACCGCGAATTGAAACTGTTCGAGCAGGCTCGGGCCACCTACTTAAAAGTACTAGAGCTAACTCCCGAGGATGAAGCCGTACGGATCAAGCTCGACGAGGTTGGTCGCTGATATTCCTTTCTTGATGAACCAGCCCGGGGTTTCCTATTGAAGAAGATACAAAGGTTTTTCGTTGTGTTGCTACTGATTGCCGGAACGCTGGTTTCCGCCTGCGTGCCCGCCAGGATTTCATCAATCCCTGGTCGGGAACCGTTGTCGCCCGAGATGGAAATGCAGCTGTGGGATCGCCTGCGGAAAACCGGGGCCATGTTCCAGTCGCTCGAAGGGGTGGCCAGGGTACATGTGGTGTGGCAGGGGAAAACCGCCACGATGACCCAGGCTCTACTGGTTGAGAAACCCGACCGTTTTCGGGCCGAAACGCTGAACCCTTTTGGTTTCGGCTCACCCCTGATGCTGATGGTTACGGACGGAACTGAACTGGCGGTCATGGTTCCGGGAGAAGGTCTGATGTTCCGGGGGGAGGCCTCGTCGCGTAATCTGCAGCGTTTTACCCGGCTCCCGCTGCAACTGGCCGATCTGGTCCATCTACTTCTGTACCAGGTGCCGGTGATTCCTTATGAGAGTCTGACCGGCAGTGTCGGTTTGGCCGGAGACTATCTGTTGCAATTGCAGGGGACGGAAAATGGTCGCCAGGAACTGTGGTTTGATCCGAATCAGAGGCTTGTGGAAAGTGTTTATTATCAAGGTGATAACCTGGCATTGCGGGTCAAGTATGAAAATTTTTCAGAAGGAGAGTCTCCGTTCCCCCGCTCCGCCTCCATGGAAATGCCCCAGCAGCAGGCCGAGGCTTCGCTGACCTTTTCCGAACTTGCGACCAACGTGGTTTCCGAGGGACCGCGTTTTCGCCTGGCAACTCCCGAGGGTTATGAAGAACGGCCCATTCCCTGAAGTTTTTTCTTGCCAGGGAATGGGCCGTTCTTTCTGTTCTGCTGGCAACGCTGATTCCATGCAGGTTTTTTCCGGGAGGCTGACGAGAAATATGCGTATTCTGCTGATTTTACTCATTCTGCTCTGTTGCGGTTGCCAAAAGCAGGAGGTTGTCATGCCGGACGATAATTCGACGGCGGCACCGGCGTACGGCGATACCTTCATCGAAGCATCCATCGGCGAGCCGAGCAACCTGCTGCCGGTTCTGGCCTCCGATTCCGCGTCTTCGGATATCAATGGCCTGGTCTACAATGGTTTGATTCGCTACAACAAGGACCTGATCCTTGAAGGTGAACTGGCCGAATCCTGGGAGATTTCGGAAGACAACCTGACCATCACCTTTCATCTCCGCAAAGGGGTTCTTTGGCATGATGGTGTTCCTTTTACATCGGCAGATGTTCTGTTCACATATAATGTCTACATCGACCCGAAAACGCCGACCGCCTATGCCGAATCCTACAAACAGGTCGCCCGTGCCGAGGCTCCCGACCTCTATACCTTTCGGGTCACCTACGACAAGCCCTACGCGCCCGCCCTCGGCAGCTGGGGCGTGTCGATCATGCCTAAGCATCTGCTGGAACACACCGAGATCACCAAGAGTCCGCTCTCCCGGATGCCGGTTGGTACCGGCCCGTTCCGGTTCGTCGAATGGAAACCGGGGGAAACCCTGGTGCTCGAATCGAATCCCGATTATTTCGAAGGCCAGCCGTACATCCGCCGGGTGCTGTACCGGATCATTCCCGACCTGTCCACCCAGTTTCTTGAACTACAGTCCGGCGGTCTCGATTTCATGGGGCTGACGCCGATCCAGTACCAGACCCAGACCGACACCCTGGCGTTCAAGCGTCGCTTTGAGAAATATCGTTATCTCGCCTTCGGCTACACCTATCTGGGCTACAATCTCAACCGTCCCTTGTTTCAGGATAAGCGGGTCCGCCAGGCCATCGCCCATGCGATCGACAAACAGGAAATCATCGACGGCGTCCTGCTCGGTCTTGGGCAGGTGGCGACCGGTCCCTACAAGCCGGATACCTGGGTCTACAATCCGGATGTACGACGATATCCCCATGATGCCGCCAAGGCGAAAGCTTTGTTTGCCGAAGCCGGATGGCGGGATAGCGACGGAGACGGAATCCTGGATAAGGACGGCCAGAAGTTTTCCTTCACCATCGTCACCAATCAGGGGAACGACCTGCGAGTGAAAAGCGGCGAAATTATCCAGCGCCGCCTGCAGGAAGTCGGCATCGAGGTGAAGCTGCGGGTGATCGAGTGGGCTTCGTTCCTCAAGGAATTCATCAACCCGGGCAACTTCGAAGCCACCATTCTCGCTTGGTCCGGCAGTCCCGAGCCCGATCAGTACGACATCTGGCATTCGAGCAAGACCGGGCCGCGCGAGCTGAATTTCATCAGGTTCAAAAATCCGGAAGTCGACGAGCTGCTGGAAAAGGGGCGGCGGACCTTCGATCAGCAGGAGCGCAAGGCCTGTTACGACCGTTTTCAGGCGATTCTGGCCGAAGAACAGCCGTATACCTTTCTCTATGTTTCCGAGGCGCTGCCGGTGGTTGCCAGACGCTTCCGTGGAGTGGAAGCGGCCCCTGCCGGTATCCGTTACAATTTCATTAAATGGTATGTGCCAGAGAAGGAACAGAAATACCAGCGCTAGAAATGGTTTTAACAAAATGATGAAAGCTTTCGATTCGCCGATGTTTTTCTTGATGGAACCCGTGAGGCGCAGGTCCTGATATGTTGAGATACTTACTTGGCCGCATGCTCCTGATGGTCCCCCTGCTGTTGGGAATCACCCTGATTTCCTTTGTGGTCATCCATCTGGCTCCCGGCGAACCCACCGACCTGCAGACCCAGCTCAATCCCCAGGCCAGCGCCGAACTGCAGGAACGGCTGCGGGCACAGTACGGCCTGGATCAGCCGCTGTACGTGCAGTACGGGCGCTGGCTGGGCCGACTGGCTCGGTTCGATTTCGGCGATTCCTTCGCCCAGGACAACCGGCCCGTGGGCGACAAGATTGTCGAGCGCCTCCCCATTACAATTCTGATCAATGTTCTCTCCATCACGGCGATTCTGGCGGTGGCCATCCCCATTGGCATTCTTTCGGCGACCCGGCGGAATTCACTGTTCGACCGGTTAACCACCATATTCGTCTTTGTAGGGTTTGCCACGCCCTCGTTCTGGCTGGCGTTGCTGCTGATGGATCTGCTCGGCATGCGGCTCGGCCTGTTCCCGATAGTCGGCATCAAATCGCTCGGCTTCGATTATCTGAGCTGGTACGGTAAACTTTGGGATGTCATCCATCATCTGATTCTGCCCGTGCTGGTTTCCGCCTTTGGCGGGTTGGCCGGGTTCTCCCGCTACATGCGCTCCAACATGCTTGAAGTGATTCGTCAGGATTACATTTTAACCGCCCGGGCCAAGGGGCTGTCGGAGCGGGCGGTGATTTATCGTCATGCCCTGCGCAATGCTCTGCTGCCGGTGATTACCATTCTCGGACTGTCGGTACCCGGCCTGATTGGCGGCAGCGTAATTTTCGAGACTATTTTCGCCATACCCGGCATGGGCAAATTGTTCTACGATGGCGTCATGATGCGGGACTATCCGTTAATCATGGGTATTCTGGTGATCGGTGCGGTCCTGACCCTGGTTGGCAACCTGATTGCCGATATGAGTTACGCCCTGGCCGATCCCCGCATACGCAATTCGTAACGGGTTTTGGCGTTGCGGCAGGTATCTGGGGGCTGGTATATTTCAATAATTTGATGGATTGACTTTTTGCCATGGGGATTTGGAGGTTGATGTTGCGGGTGTGTTTTGATTGATTGCCACTGTCATCTGCTGTTCGGAATCGACGATGGACCCGAGACGCTGGAAGGGGCTGTCGTCATGGCCAGAATCCTGGCCGGTCACGGATTTTCCGAGGTGTACTGCACGCCGCACTGCATCAGTGGCTTGTACGAGAACACCCCGGCCATCGTGCGGGATCGGGTTGCGCGCCTGCAACAGGCCTTGGATCTGGCTGAAATTCCGTTGCGGCTTTGGCCGGGGATGGAATATTATCTCGACAGCCGTTTCTTCGAGGAATTGCCCGATCTCCAGCCGCTCGGCCAGTCGCGGCTGCTGCTGGTCGAGGCGCCCAACTGGGCCGGATGCGACCTGATCGTCGAGAATATCCGGCAGATCGTTGCCAGTGGCTACGTCCCATTGATCGCTCATCCAGAACGCTGCAACCTTATCGTGGCGCCGGAGCCGGATGAGGGTTTGTGGGCAAGGGCCCGGCGGTGGTTTGGAGGGGGCGTGTCGAAACCACCCTCCGATCTGCTGTCGCAGTTGCAGGGCCTCGGTTGCCTGTTTCAGGGGAATCTCGGCAGTTTTGCCGGGCGTTACGGCAAGCTCGTCGAGAAACGGGCGGTAGCCCTGCTTGAGGCCGGACTGTACAGCTGCCTCGGCAGCGATTCCCATCCGCTGCCAGGACTCGAAATCATGATCTCCGACGGCATCGAAAAGGTTTCTCGTCTAACCCCCGATCACCGGCAGCTTTTATCCGCGGGCCGGTTGTTTATCTGAAATCATCCGCTATCCGATAGCCAATAACCTGATAGGTGTACGCATGACCGACCTTTTGCAATCGTCCAGATCTCCTCGGCCCGCTCGGATTCTGGTGACCGGCTCCGCCGGGTTCATCGGTTTTCATCTCACTAGGCGCCTGCTGGCGCGAGGCGATCAGGTCGTTGGCCTGGACAACCTGAACGATTACTATGATGTTTCCTTGAAACAGGCCCGCTTGGCGCAACTCGAAGGGCACCCCAATTTTCGTTTTGTTAATCTCGATCTGGCTGACCGCGAGGGTATACCCGCTCTGTTTGCCGCCGAACCCTTCGACAAAGTGGTGAATCTGGCCGCTCAGGCCGGGGTGCGCTATTCGTTGCAGAATCCCCATGCGTATGTCGACAGCAACCTGGTCGGCTTTGTCAACATCCTTGAAGGCTGCCGCCATAACGGCGTCAAACATCTGGTCTATGCCTCTTCCTCCTCCGTTTACGGGGCCAACACCCGGATGCCTTTTTCGGTGCATCACAACGTGGATCACCCCGTTTCCCTGTACGCGGCGACGAAAAAAGCCAACGAACTGATGGCCCACACCTATGCCCATCTTTACCGGCTCCCCTGCACGGGACTGCGTTTTTTTACCGTCTACGGTCCCTGGGGACGTCCGGACATGGCGCTGTTCCTCTTCACCCGGGCGATTCTCGAGGGCCGTCCCATCGATGTGTTCAACTATGGCAAAATGCGCCGGGACTTTACCTTTATCGACGACATCGTCGAGGGCATTATCCGGGTCACCGACAAGATTGCCACGGCCAATACCGAATGGAACGGCGATGCGCCGGATCCCGGCACCAGCGCCGCCCCCTACCGGCTGTACAACATTGGCAACAACAATCCGGTGGAATTGATGTATCTCATCGAGACGCTGGAGGCGGCCCTGGGCAAAAAAGCCGAGAAGAACCTGCTGCCGATCCAGCCGGGGGATGTCCCGGCCACCTATGCCGATGTCGAGGCGTTGACCGCCGATGTCGGTTTCAAGCCGGCCACCCCCATCGAAGAAGGGGTGCGTCGGTTCGTC
>MHXM01000185.1:9923-10167 GCA_001825565.1 Desulfuromonadaceae bacterium GWC2_58_13 | reverse complement strand
CACCCGAAGGGGATGAAAAAAATAAGGTTCCCCCGATTTGCGCAGAACGCCGGCATGGGAATCCCCGGCCATCCGGACGGCCCGGTGCAGACTCTCGATCCCCTGGTCGAGCTCCTGCTCGCTCATCCCGCCACCGTGATGAGTGACCAGGAGTTCCATGATTTCGTTGATCAGTCGCTGTTCGGTACGGTTGTCGTAAGTCAACGCAGATTCTCCACCGCCGAGTTGGCACCGAAGGTCATCC
>MHXM01000185.1:0-9861 GCA_001825565.1 Desulfuromonadaceae bacterium GWC2_58_13 | reverse complement strand
GCCCCACTTTCCCCCGGCCAGGACTTTTTCCATGCCGATCAGCGATGAAAAATCAGCGTTATTTTTTCGACCAACCAACGCCAGGGCACCAACATCGGAACGCGAGCCCGGTAATCGGCGTACCGACGGCCGAACCGATTAACCAACCTGCGTTCTTCGAGCAGCGCCCCGGCCATCAAATAGGCGGAAAGGACCACCGACGACACCAGCGTCGGAGCATTCTGGTCGCGGGCCCAGAGAACAAGTAAAGCGGCCAGATACCAGGGATGGCGTACCAGCCCCAGCACTCCGCCGGTGACCAAAACGGGCTCCTTGGCTGGCGATACGCGATTCGGCAGGCCGTCGATGCCGAGAAACTCATCCAGCGGATACACCCGGGCGCCGGCCCAGGCCAGGCAACCGGCAATCGACCAGAGAGACCACTGCAGCAACCGCCATGGACCGCGCCAATCCAGCAGATCGGTACCGGGCAGGTCAAACGACCAATAGAGTATCGGGGCCAGAGTCAGCAGGGCCATGCCATTGTAGAACAGACGATAACAGGAGGACGAAATCTTCAGATGCCTGCACACCTGCCGCTTGACCGGGTCGACCGCCAACAACGAATGACCGCCGCACCAGAGAACCCAGACGAGGGTTAACGTCGGCAGGTCGAACCTCATGCCTGCGGCTCGGGAACGAACTTAAGGACGGGGACGCCTCCGGATTCCCCGCGCCGGATCAGGAGTGTCCCCTGCCAGTCGTCGTCGAGAGCCGGATAATCGCTGCGGCAATGGGCGCCGCGGCTTTCCCGGCGTGCCAGCGCCGACAGTAGAATCAGCCGGGAAGCCGTCAACATGTGGCCGGTTTCGGCCCAGAGCTGAAGATCGGCCGCTCCCGAAAAGAGGCGGAAGCGGCCGTCAACTTGTTGCCAGCGCTCCAGTCCCGCTCGCATTGAATCGGCGCTCCGGACCACCCCGGCGCATTGCCAGAGCAATTCGCGCAGTTCCCGGCGCATGCCGTTTAATTCATCGACGGGACAGAGGATGCCAGAGTCCGCACTCGGCAGCGGTGGCGTTGCCGTCGGTTCCACCGCTTCATCGGCAGCGGACTGTCCGGTCAGGCGACCGAACACCACCGCTTCGAGCAAGGCATTGCCGCCCAAGCGGTTGGCGCCGTGTACGCCGCCGGTAACTTCGCCGGCGCCATACAGTCCGGCCAGGGTCGATGCGCCGCGCCGGTCGATGACCATGCCGCCCATGAAGAAATGTACCGCGAGACCGACGGTTACCAGCTGCCGCCGGGGATCGCAGCCGCGCATCCGCAACAGTTGCCAGAGGTCGGCGTAACGGGTCTTGGCCAGTTCCTCCGGAAGGGGCGACAGATCGAGATGCACCCCTTCGCCCACCCCTCGTCCGGCCTGGATTTCACGATAGATCGCCTGGCTCATCTCGTCGCGTCCGGCCACTTTCTCCCCGCCGGTCACGCTGTCGAGCAGAAACCGCTCGCCATAGCGATTGCGCAGCAGGGCGCCGTCGCCGAACAGGGTCGTCGGCAGGATAACCCTGACCGGGGCCAGCCCCATGGCCGGATGAAACTGGACGAATTCCATATCCCGCAGATCAGCGCCGGCATCGAACGCCAGGGCATAGCCGTCACCGGTGATATCCCGGGTATTGTTACTGCGGGAATAAAGCCGGCCGCCACCGCCGCTGGCGAGTACCGTGGACCCGGCCGTGAGCTGCAGCCGGGTTCCGTCGCGGCGAAGGGCCAAGGCCCCGACCACCCGGTTCCCATCTTGCAGCAGACGGGTCACCATGGCTGAATCGATGAAACGCACGCCGAGGCGACGGGCTTCGTCAAGCAGCGGCAAGGAAAGGGAAAGTCCCGCCGTCTGAACCGGAATACCCTGGCGGTCGGTACAGAGAGTACGGGGCCGACCGTGCCCGGGAACCTGCCGGGCCTGTAGCCGTCCGCCCGAGCGCAGCAGACGGACCCCGCACCCTTCGAGAAAGACCAGGGCATCGGCGGCGCCTTCCGCCAGCGCCTGCACCAGGGAGGGGTCGCCAATATCGCGTCCACTGCCGAGGGTGTCGATGGCGAGCCCGGCCGCCGTGTCGCCGGTCTCGGGCAACAGCCCGGTCAGGTTGCAGGCGGCCACCACCACGTTGCCGCTACGCCCGGCCCGGCGCTTGCAGACCAGCAGCACGTCGCGGCCGGCCCGGCGGGCTTCGATGGCGGCGGTCAGACCCGCCAGCCCGCCACCGATGATCAGCACCTCTGTCTTCAGCGTTTCCATGATGGGTCCCGAAAAAAGCAGGGGCGCACCTCGGCGCGCCCCTGAAAAAGCCGGTCAGCCCGGCGGCCAGGTCATGTCCCGGCCACCGAGCAGATGAAAATGAATATGCCAGACGGTCTGGCCACCAGCTTCGTTGCAATTGTTGATCACGCGGAAACCATCGGCGGCGAAGCCGACGTCGTGGGCAATCTTGCCGGCAACCTGGAAGACATGGCCGATCAGTTCATTGTCCGCGGTGGTCAGGTCAATGGTGGTGCGGATATGTTTGCGGGGAACAATCAGAAAATGATGCGGCGCCTGGGGATTGATATCCTCGATCACAATAACTTGCTCGTCCTCGTACACGAGCCTGGCCGGAATATCGCCGGCGATGATCCTACAGAAGATGCAGTTGTCCGACATCGTCCTTCCTTTCTTCGTTTGCACGAATGCGGCTGTTTTTGGCTTCGTCCAGGGAGATCAGGTTCCAGCGTTTCTGCCCGGCCCGCTTGAACAGTCCCTCGTTGTGGGTAAAAAAGATAATCTGATGCTCCCGGGACAGGCTTTCCAGGGCGATCAGGGTTTCCGCCTGACGATCCGCGTCGAAATTCACCAGCGGATCGTCAAGAAACAGCGGCAACCGCCGCCCGTGGGACAAATGCCGGGTCAGGGCCAGACGGACCGCAAGATAAACGGCATCGATGGTGCCGCGGCTGAAGCTGCCGACCTCCTGCCAGATCCCCTCCCCCTTGCCCGGCAGCGAAAGGGAAAAATCTTCGTCCAGCCGCACCCTGGCATAGCGTCCGCAGGTGGCCGAGGTGAGGTAGGCGCCGATCTCGCCGGCGAACCGTTCCAGGTAGGTGCGGCGGAACTCTTCGACCGATCCGCTCAGCAATTCGTAGGCGGCGATCAGGGCATCGCGCCGACGCAACAGCGCCATTTCCCGAAGTTTGAGCCGCTCCCCTTCCTCCTCGATCTGTTGCAGGTCGCCAATCGCGCCGTGCAACGCCGCTTCCCGTCGAGTCAGTTCGAGCAGACGCTGTTCCCGGTCATGCAGGGATTCCCCCAGCGCCTGGAGTTTTTCTTCGGCGCCCGGCAGCTCATCGAGCGGCAACAATCCTTCGGGGCGCAGTGGCTTCTCCTTTTCCATGCGCTCGTCCAGCACCGCAAGTTCGCGGGTCAGGTCATCCTGATCGCGTTTTAACTCTTCGGACCGGTCGAGAACGTTTAAAGCGATTTCAACTTCCTTGAGCTGCTCCAGCAGTTCCTGATGGCGAGCCAGGTTCTTCTGCATCTTGACGATCTCGACCGCCGAGGGCGACATGCCGAGCCGCTCGAACCGCTCGTCCAGGGTGGCCAACCGCGCCTGGGCCTCTTCCCGCTTGCGTTCGAGCACTTGCGCCTGCCCCTGGATGCGGCCGCGCTCGGCCCGTTCCTTGCCGGCCTTCCAGAGGTAAACGATCCAGATCATCGCCGTCGCCAGGCCGGCCCCCAACAGCGATTGTACCAGCCGGCCGGGGAAAAACCAGGCGACCGCGCCACCCATGGCGAACAGCACTACGGACAGCCCCACGGAAGGCTTCCAGCGGGGCGCTTTGTGGGCCAGAAGATCCTTGCGCAGGGCGGTCGATTCACCCTGCAAGGAAACCAGTTCCTTGCGTTCGTCGTCGGCATCGACGAGAATTTTTACCAGGTCTTCCGGAATTTCCCGGGGCAACCCGGTCTTGCTCAGCTCTTTAGCCAACTGCTGGCGTTGTTTTTCCAGGTCTTCGACCTTCACCGATTGCCGGTTGACCCGGGCGAAATCCTTGCGCAAACCCACTTCTTTTTCTTCGAGCTGCCATTGTTTGCGGGCCCAGGCCAGGTAGCGCTCCCCCTTGAGATATTCGTCGCGGTCGAGGCGGATCGATTTGTCGAGTTCGGCGATCTCGTCGCGCAGGGTTTCCAGATCCTTGAGAGCGCCTCGCGCCTCGAACCATTGGGTTTCTAGGGCGCCGATCCGCTTGGTCACCTCTTCCAGCTCGCGATCCTTGGTCTTGTCCTTGCCCCAGGGACTGACCCGGGTCACGGCAAACAGATCTTCGTTGAGCGATTCGAGCACCTTATCGTAATCGACTTCGACAAATCCGGACAGCAGCCCCTTGATTTTCGCCGTCATGGCCGACTGACCCGGAACATCGAGATACCCCTGGCCGAAAAACAGCGAGGCGCGAAAAACGTCCTCTTCGGCGATGCCGAACAGCCGGGCCAGTTGCTCGTAGTATTCGCCCCGTTCGGACGATCGGCCGTTGGGCGCGACCTTTCCTTCGAACTGAAACAGTTCATGGTACAGGTCGTCGTGTTCGGTCAGACGCACCAGATCGGAAAGAATGTCCCGTTCGATGCGCACGGTGCGGTTGCGGCCTTCCAGCACCAGGGCCACCGAGCTGCCGCCGTTGCGCCCCCAGGGCTTGAATCGCTCCTTGTTGCGCACCCCGAACAGCACCGCCGGAATCGCTTCCATCAGGGTCGATTTGCCGGCTTCGTTGGGGCCGGTGACCAGATTCATGCCCCGGCGGAATTCGAAGGTTCGCTCGGCGAACTTGCCGAAATGCTTCAGTTCCAGGCTGCGCAGAATCATGACGGGCCTCCTCCGAAGCTCTGAAAGCGGATCAGCACTTCACGAAAAGCATCCTCGATCACCTGCCGCCGTTCGGGCGAGGCCTCGGCCATCAGCTGCCGGGTCCGGCGCACGAAGACACCCCGAACCGTTTCTTCGGTTTCGATGCGACGGGCGAAATCGCTGTCGAACAGATGGGTCTTGTCGACGAACTCCAGATGGAAAAAGTCGCCGGCAGCACGGGCGTGCAGGGCCTTCAGATCGAGGGGCGCTTCGACCACCCCGGTCAGGATCAGACGCAGCAGCAGATCCGAACTCCGCAGTTCGCGGATTTTATCGGCCGCGGCCGGCAGCGACTCGCAACCGGAAATGTCAAGAGTCAGCTCATCGAGAATCCGGCTTCCCACCGGCAATGGCTCGACCGCGGCCTTCCCGGATTCGACCGTCACCAGGGCGCAGAAGCGCGGCCCGTTTTCGCCGAACCGTTTTCCTTCCGGGGATCCCGGATAGCAACCATGCAGCCGGCCGCCCGATTCGAGGGTTTCGAAATTATGGTAATGGCCGAGAGCGACGTAGTCGAGCCCCCACTGTTGCAGGGTCGCCAGGGAAAACGGCAGATCCTTTTTCCGGTATTCCCATTCCGGACTCCCCTGCCGCGACCCGTGCAGCAGGCCGATGTGAATCCCCTCGGGCTTGCGCCGGGCCATGCTGGCGAGGGCGTTGTCCGAGGCGAAACTGCGATAGGCGAAGCCGTACAGGTAGACCTCCTGCCCGGCCACCTCGATGCCCACCGGCGCTTCCACCAGCGGTGACGACAGCAGGATGGCTCCCGGGAACTCGTGGCGCCGGTAAACCGAATCGGCGCTGACCGTGTTGTCGTGGGTACCCGGCAGCAACACCGTGAGAATGCCGCGATCGGCCAGCCGCTTGAAGCCGGCCTGCACCTTGCCGACCAGCTCAGGGTCGGGCCTGGGCGAATCGAAGAGGTCGCCGGCCACCACGAACAGCTGGACTTCCTTCTTGATGGCCAGGGTCAGCAGCCGCTCAAAGGTCTGTAAAAAGTCGCTTTGCCGACGCCCTTCCGCCTCGCCGAGGGACGGAAACGGGGCGCCCAGGTGCAGATCGGCCGTATGTAGAATGCGTATCATAAAGAACCTATTCGTCGGGACAGTATTCGGGATAGTAACAGACGTTGCCGGAGCAGGCCGCCGTGAACCGTCGGGCATGGGCCTCTCTGGCCTGTCGACAATACCGCGACAGGTCGGTTTCTTCGGCAGCCAGGCGGAGGAACTCCCCGACCAGCGAAACGTTCATGATTTTCTGGGCCGCCGGGGCGCCGCGGCCAACCAGTTTAACCCCATGGATGCCAGCGCGCAACAGGGCCGGAATAGCGCACAACCCGCAACCTTGACGGCGGTTGCTGCGCGACCAGCTGGCCTGACGGACGATGGCGGCCTGCAAAGTCGGCGAACCCGGCGGTTCAAGCGGTTCGATCCGGTAGGGGATTTCGCAGGGCCAGATCTGGTCCGGACTCGAATGATGAAAGGTGCACAACCCCTCGGTATTGGGACACTTGCCGATCAGCATGAAGGCATCGAACCGCAGCTGGGGCAGTTTGCCCGCGATTTCGGTCATTTCGGCCAGGGTCAGGTGGCGGGGGAAAATGACCCGGCTGACCCCCTGGCCGGCATAAAAGGCAACCGCCCCGGAATTGCCGAGGTGGGCCAGGGTGCTGGCGTGATATTCGATGCCGGGATGGCGCCGGCGCAGCTCCCGCAGCAGACCCAGGTCGGCCAGGATAATGCCGTCGATGCCGGCCGCCACCGTCCGATCGACGTAATCGAGCAGCAGCGGCATCTGCTCATCGGTATAAAAAGGCGCGTTGAGGGTCAGGGAAAAGCTCTTGCCCCGCCCGTGGGCCCGCTTCACGATCTCCCGCAGATCGGCAAAACTGGCGATCTGCGCGCCCTCGAAGGTGCGTTGATTGATCGAGGCCAGTAGTCGGTAGCGGCGCCGCCACTCCTCCGAAACGAAGCCCCCGTACAATTCGTCGGCCCCGGCTTCAAGAAGGGGCTCGGCTTCGGCCAGCTGGTCGACCGGGGAGATCAGTCGCATTCGCCCTCCCCGTCGCGGAATTTCCAGATATGATCGCGGCGGTAGTCCCACCACCGGCCGTCGACGGTCGCGGTCAGCGTCTCGCCCACCAGGACCAGAGTCAGGGCCGGCCGCTTGGTCGCCGAATGCAGATTAAAGAAATCCCGCTCGCCGACCTTCTCCGCGATATCGTCGAGGGTCCCCACCACCACCACTTCGCCGGAAAGGCCGAGCCGGTGGCAAATAGCGATCGGCACGTTTTTACCATACCCCTGGCGCAGCTGGATGACCAGCTCATCGAGAGGAATGTTGTTCATATAGATCAGCAGGGAGACGCCGGGCGCGGCGAGCTGGCCGATGGTCGGGGCGTTCTCGCCGTCGCCGAGGGTGCGGGGCGAGGCGATGATCGCCCGGTTGCAGACACCCGGAAGATCCAGGGTCTTCTTCAGCATCGCCGAGGCGACATTGACCGTGCCGACTCCCGGCACCACCACCGCCTGCTCGCCGAGACGATCGATCAGGGCCTGAAACGGAGCATAGAAGGTCAGGTCGCCGGGAACCAGGAAGGCCACTTCGCCTTCCCGCAAAAAGCCATGGATTTTCTCGACCAGTTCGTCGAAATAAAAGTCGAAGGGAACCAGCACCACCTTGTCCCGCAGATACTCGGCAAAGGTCCGTTCGAAAGGGGTCGGCGCGAATACGGCGTGGCAGCCGGCCAGCAGGCGCGCCCCCTTGAGGGTCAGATAATCGGGATCGCCGGGACCGGCGCCGATGAAATAGACGCGGTTCATGGAGTTGCCCCCCGGCGCAGGTAAATGAGAAATTCGCGATTTCCCTTGGGCCCGAGAATCGGGCTCTCGGTCACCCCCAGCACGGTGCAGCCAAGGGTTTCGGCCAGCGCGCGGATGCGTTCGACCACCGCGGCCTGTTTATCGGCGTCGCGCACCACCCCGCCCTTGCCGACCTCTCCCTTGCCAACTTCGAACTGGGGCTTGATCAGGGCCACCACCTCGGCCTTGGCGGCCAGCAGGGCCAGGGTCGGCGGCAGCACCTTGTCGAGGGAAATGAAGGAAGCGTCAATGACCGCCAGGGTCGGCCGCTCGGCCAGCCGGTCGGCGGTCAGTTCGCGGATATTGGTCCGCTCCAGGTTGACCACCCGGGGGTCCTCGCGCAGCTTCCAGGCCAGTTGGCCGTAGCCGACATCGACGGCGTAGACCCTGGCCGCCCCGCGCTGCAGCAGGCAATCGGTGAAACCGCCGGTGGACGCGCCGACATCGATGGCCACCACTCCCGGCACGCTAACCTCGAACAGGTCCAGCCCTTTTTCCAGCTTCAGCCCGCCCCGGGACACGTAGGGGATGTCTTCCCCTTTCAAGCGGACTTCGACGTCTTCGGCCACCTGGGCGCCGGCCTTGTCGACGGCGTGGTCGCCCACCACCACCTTGCCGGCCAGGATCAGGGCCCGCGCCCGTTCCCGCGACGGCACCAGGCCGCGATCGACGATCAGTTTATCGAGACGGATTTTCTTCATAGGACCGTTCAGGGGATAACGGATGAACCAACCAGGAAATATAGTCAAAAACGGCAACAGGTTAGCACAGGGAGGGGGTACGGGCAACCGTTTTGCTCGTCCCGCTTACCCGCTCCGCCCGGCCGGCGGAAACGATGGCCGCAGGCCATGAACGCCTGCTCGCGGCGACAGCTGGAAAAAGGCTATCGCTCAGCTATAATGAAAAAGCAGGCCGTCATGCCTGATACCCGCACTAAGGTTTTGAAAGGCCTATTCGACCATGCGCGAGCCGGTAAAATCCGACGACTCCCCCCTCAACACCTTGCTTGAAGCAGAGCGAGCCATTGAAAACCAGCTCGAATGCGAACGCATAAGAGCCCGCCAATGGCTGGATGGGAAGAAAGCTGAAATTAACCGCCGGGTCGTCCTGGAGTCGGACCACATCGAAGCGAACCTGCGGCACAACCTGGCCGAGAAAAAAAAGGAGGCCGAAAAAAGCGCCGAAGCGATGATCGACAACGCCACCACCCTGGCCCGGCGGCTGGCCGCCATCGATTCGACCTCGCTGCGCGACCTCATCCTCCGGCACCTGGCCCCCATCGATCCGAGGACGCGCAATGATCGTCCGGATGTCAAAAATTGAAATCTTCGGCCCTCGCCACCTCCTGCTGCCGGTACTTTCCCTGGTGCGCCAATTTGGCCTGCTGCATATCGAGGAGCGTCCCTCTCCCGCCATCGACGGAACCGATCATTCCTGTCTCAAATCCCTGCAACTCGACAGCGAATCGACGGACACCCGAATCCATTACGAAAATCTTAAACAAAAAATCGAAGCTCTGCTGGCATACCTGCCCCAAATCAGTGACCGGAAATCCTACCTTCCGCCGCTTGCGGCCATGGACGCGGTCGCCAGGCTGGTGGAGAAGCACACCTCCTGTTGCAACGAACGGTTGGCAAACCACACAAAACTGCATCGTGATCGGGAAGAGCTTGAAAAGGCCGAGCGTTTTTTCAGCACCCTCGCGCCCCTGGTTGGCGGAGTCAGTGGGGAAACGGCACTCGAATTCATCGGCCTTGAACTCAAGGATCCCGAGGCCGTCGAACCATTGACCCAGCTGGTTGCCCGGCAGACCGATGGCCGGTTCGACCTGCGGACCACGGAAGGAACGCAGGGCACCCTGATCGTCCTGATTGCCGTTCAACGGGGACGGGCCGCCGAACTCAAGCACGCCTTGCGCCGGGAGAGTCTGCCCGAATTCTCCCTGCCCTCGGCTATCGAGGAACTCCCCTTCGCCCGGAAACTTGAGGCGATTCGGGATCGGATCAAAGAGAACCAGCGGCAGGCCGAAACCCTGGAGCGGGAATTGAAAATCTTCGCCCAACAGTGGCGGAGCATTTACC
>MHXM01000184.1 GCA_001825565.1 Desulfuromonadaceae bacterium GWC2_58_13 | reverse complement strand
TTGTCGTTACGCACGTACCACTTGTCGATGTCCTCCGGCAGCATGCGGTACTTGGCGTCGGCCTGCAGGTAGACCTTCTTGACCCGGCCGTTCTGGATGAAGTCGTTGATGTAGGAACTTCCCCAGGCGGTGCTGAGCACGCTGTTGATGTCGGCCAGCGAAAGGCCGAGGGAACCGGCCCGCACGTCGTCGATATCGAGTTTGAACTCGGGCGAGTCGTCCTGACCGTTGGGCCGGACCGCTACCAGTTTGGGATTTTTCATGGCCATGCCGAGGAGCTGATTGCGGGCTTCCATCAGCTTGTCGTGGCCCAGTCCGGCTCGATCCTGCAACTGAAAGTCGAAGCCGTTGGCGGTTCCCAGCTCGATGACCGCCGGCGGCGAGAAGGCAAAGGCCATGCCGTCGCGAATCGTTGAGAAGGCCTGCATGGCCCGGCCGGCAACCGCCGGCGACTTGAGGTCAGGCGTTGGGCGCAGGCTCCAGTCCTTGAGCTTGACGAAGGCCAATCCCATGTTCTGGCCGCGTCCGGCAAAGCTGAAACCCGCCACCGTGATGATGGCCTCAACGGTTTTGGTCTCGTCCTCCATGAAATGTTTTTCGACCTGTTCGATCACCTTGATGGTCCGCTCCTCGGTGGCACCGGCCGGCAGTTGGATCTGGCAGATAATGAAGCCCTGGTCCTCATCGGGCAAAAAGGCGGTGGGCAGACGCAGGAAGAAGAACACCATGGCCGCGACGATGGCGCCATACACCAGAAGATAACGGATCGGTTTGCCGAAGGAGCGACCGACGATCCTTTCGTACTGATGCCTCGCGCGGTCGAACCACTTGTTGAACCAGCGGAAGAAATGGCAGAACCAGCCGCACTCGCCAACCTCGTGCCCCTTTTCGATCGGTTTGAGCAGGGTGGCGCACAGGGCCGGAGTCAGGATCATTGCCACCATCACCGAGAGGATCATGGCCGAGATGATGGTGATGGAGAACTGCCGGTAGATGACCCCGGTGGAGCCGCCGAAGAAGGCCATCGGCAGAAAGACCGCCGTCAGCACGGTGGCGATGCCCCACAGGGCGCTGGTGATCTGTCCCATCGACTTGATGGTGGCGTCGTGTGGCGACAGCCCCTCCTCGGACATGATCCGCTCGACGTTCTCGACCACGACGATGGCGTCGTCCACCAGCAGGCCGATGACGATGACCAGAGCGAACATGGTCAGGGTGTTGATGGAAAAACCGGCGACGGACAGAACTCCCATGGTCCCGAGCAGCACCACCGGTACCGCGATGGTGGGGATCAGGGTGGCGCGGAAGTTCTGCAGGAACAGGAACATGATGAGAAAGACCAGGACCACTGCCTCAAGCAGGGTGCGGACCACCTCTTCGATGGAGATCTTGATGAAAGGGGTGGTGTCGTAGGGGTAGACCACCTTCATGCCGGCCGGGAAGTATTTTTCCAGATCGGCCATCTTGGCCTTGACCCGGTTCCCGGTATCCAGAGCGTTGGCGCCGGCAGCCAGCCGGATCGCCATGCCGCCAATCGGTTTGCCCTTGTAACGGGCCTGGATACTGTAGTTTTCCGTTCCCACCCTGGTTTCGGCGACATCCTTGAGACGGACCGTGGAACCGTCACCGTTGGTGCGCAGAATGATGTTGTCGAACTGTTCGGTGGTCTGAAGCAGGGTTCGGGCGGTGATGGTGGCGTTGAGCTGCTGCCCCTTCTCGGCGGGGTTGGCGCCGAACTGGCCGGCGGAGACCTGGGCGTTCTGGGCCTGCACCGCCGCGGTCACGTCCTCGGTGGTCAGGTGAAAGTTATTCAGCTTGATCGGGTTCAGCCAGATGCGCATGGCGTTCTGGGTGCCGAACAACTGCAGCTCCCCGACCCCTTCGACCCGGCTGATGATATCCTGGACATTGGAGACCATGTAGTCGGTCAGGGCATTGCGGTCCCTGGATCCATCTTCCGATACCAGGCCGATGATCAGCAGGAAGTTCCGGGTCGATTTGACGACTTGAATTCCCTGTCGCTGCACGATCTGCGGCAGCAGCGGCGTCGCCAGTTGCAGCTTGTTCTGCACCTGCACCTGGGCGATGTTGGGGTCGGTACCGGCCTTGAAGGTCAGGTTGATGGAGACGGCGCCGGACGAGTCGCTGGTGGACGACATATAGATCAGGTTGTCGATGCCGTTCAACTTCTGCTCGATGACCTGGGTGACCGTATTCTGAACGGTCTGGGCCGAGGCTCCCGGGTAGGTGGCGTTGATGCTGATCTGCGGCGGCGCGATCGGCGGATATTGGGAGACCGGCAGGGTTTTGATCGCCAGCAGGCCGGCCAGCATGACCATGATGGCGATGACCCAGGCGAAGATCGGGCGGTTGATGAAAAACCGGGGCATGGAGGAAGCTCCTTACGTGTCAGTTTAAAATCACCCCCCTGGCCCCCTCCTTAGCAAGGAGGGGGAGTAGGGGTGCATCAGAAAATCTGGCTTTTACCCGCGCCTGATTCAGGAGCGGGCAGGGGGTCATTTTTTCGCGACCGCAGCCCGGGGGGCGACGGCGACCATTCCGGAACCCTCGTCGAAGGGGACGGGTTTCACCGTGGCCCCGGGACGGGCTCGTTGCAGGCCCTCCACGATCAAACGGTCGCCCGGCTGCAACCCTTCGCTGACCAGCCATTGGTCGCCAATGGCACGGGCCACCTTCAAGGTGCGCGGTTCGACCTTGTCGTCGGCTCCGACCACCAACGCGGTCGCGTTGCCTGAGGTATCGCGGGAGACCCCTCGTTGCGGCACCATGATGCCCAGCTCGTTCACTCCTTCTTCGACCACGGCGCTGACGAACATCCCCGGCAGCAGCAGGAGGTCGGGGTTGGGAAAGAGCGTGCGCAAAGTGACCGAGCCGGTGCTCTGGTTGACGGTGACCTCGGAGAATTTCATGGTCCCTGAATGGGGGTAGGGCGTTCCATCTTCCAGAATCAGCTTGACCGCGGCCTGTTGCGATTCGGCGTTTGTCACCAGACCACTGGCGAGGTTCCGCTTCAGGCGCAGCAGCTCGGAGGTCGACTGGGTGACGTCGACGTAGACCGGGTCGAGCTGCTGGATGGTGGCCAGGGGATCGGCCTGGCTGGCCGTAACCAGGGCTCCGGTGGTCACCGCCGAGCGACCGATGCGGCCGGAGATCGGTGCCTTCACGCAGGTGTAATCGAGGTTGATGCGGGCGCTCTGCACGGCAGCTTTGGCCCCCTCGATATCGGCCTCGGCCTGCCCGAGGGAAGCAATGACGTCGTCGTAGTCCTGCTGGCTGACGGCGTTGATCTTCACCAGGTCGCGGTAGCGCTCCTCTTTAAGCCGGTACGGCATGAGATTGGCTTCGGCTTTGGACAGGGCCGCCTTGGCACTGTCGTAGGCGGCCTGATAGGTTGCCGGGTCGATCCGATAGAGCACCGCTCCGGCTTTCACGTCGGAACCTTCGGTGAAAAGGCGCTGCTGGATGATTCCGCTCACCTGGGGCCGGACTTCGGCAATCAGGTGAGCCGAGGTCCGGCCCGATAGTTCCGTGGTCAATTGAACCGGCTGCGCCTGCACCTCGACCACCCCGACTTCCGGCGGGGGGGCGGGAGCCGCCGTGGCGTCGGTTTTTTTGTCGCAACCGCTTAAGACGAAAAGCAGGGCGAACAACCCCGCGGCCGGCAATCCGATTCTCAGCTTGGTTTTCATGCGATCCTCTGTCCTGGAAATTTGCCTCCCCGCCGGATTGGTCCGGACGGTGGCGGGTGAATTCAATAAACGGGTCATTCATTAATCAACTAAATAGCGTTCAACGCCTGATGGCGTCCCAGCAGGCATCCACGGTGCGGTCGATGGTCGGCTCATCCAACGTGGCAAAGCCGAGGACGTGGTCGCGCACGACACAAAGCAAGGGGCCAAAAAACAGATTCATGAGAATCATTTTGGGCAGATCCTTGATGAGTTGCTCTTTTTGCGCCTTTTCGAAAAGTTCGTGGATAATGTCCTGATCCTTGCCGCCGAGAATACGGTCGCGCCGATAAGCCGCGCCATGGGGCGAATTGTGAAACTGCTCCAGAAAACGGAAGTCCATGGGAACCGCCAGGCAATACCGCACGAATGATTTGCCGACATGGATAAAGCGCTCCCGGAGCGGCTGGGTGCCGGGATAGCCCTTCGTGAGCGCCGCCAGCATGCGAATCTCCAGCTCTTCGTAAAGCGTCTGGATCAAGACATCCTTGCTTTCGAAATAGCAGTAGATGGTCCCGGCGCCGACATTGGCCCGCGAAGCGATCAGGGCCGTAGGCGCCCCTTGAAAACCGTTCAGCGCGATCAGTTTCAATGCCGAATGTAAAATTTCACGCCGTTTGTCGGTTGTGGTCATGAATGACTAACTCCATGAAATGATACGGTTTATCAGAAAAAGGCATGCAGCCGGCGATACATGTGCCGCAACTGATCGGCAATCGACAACAGGACTTCGTTGAGAATGCTGTTGGCCAGCATGGGCCGTTCAAGGAGAACTTTTTCAAACCGATCCCGGGGCAGGAAAACCACCCGCAGATCGTCGACGGCATAGGCGGACGTCTCCGTGGGATCTCCTTGCGCAAAAGAAAGATCAACGATCAGCGACCCCGCTCCGAAAAGTCCCAGAACGATGGGATGTCCTCGAAAAGCGGATTCCTTAAGGAGCTTCACCTGTCCTTCCAGCACCAATCCGAGTCGATCGTTCATCTCCCCTTCGTGCCACAGACAGTCGCCTGCCTTTGCCGAGTGCCAATCCACCAGTTGTCCCAGATAGGCGAGGTCTTCCTTATCCAGAAGCGCGGCAAAAGGAAACGGCTTGTCGGTTTCCCGAAAACTATTAACTGAGTAGTCAGTCATTTTCTATTCCTGAAAAAATTATCTTTTCACCCCATCCCAGCACGCCTCGATGACCAGCCGGCACATCTCGTCGTCGATGGGCGTTCCGCAATTGGCGTGCTCCTTGGCCAAGCTGGAAATGGGTCCGAAGATAATGGTTTCCAGCACCAGCAGGGGGGCATCCTTGATGATCTGTTGCTCGCGGGCCTGCAGAAGAAGCGTCTGGATCTCATTTCTGTTCTCGGTGCGATGGATTTCCCGTTCGCCGAATGGGGAAAAGCGGTATTGCTCGGCGAACTTGAACACGTCGGGGTTGTTCAGGAAATATCGGAGGAGATTGGCCAGGATACGCAAGAGACGCTCGCGTATCGCCATATCCGCGGGAAAAGTCTCCAGAACCTGATGCTCGATCTTTGTCAGGACTTCTCGGAACAGCTCGTGAATCAACTCTTCCTTGTTTTTGAAATGGAAGAACAGGGTGCCGCTCGCGACCCCGGCCCGTTTGGCGATCAGCGCCGTCGATGAGCCGTTGAACCCCTGTTCCGCGAACAACTCAAGCGCCGCCTTGAGCAGCGCCGCCCGTTTGTCGGTTTTTGCCTTGGACATTTTTTGACCCCCCAGACTGACTGATTGCTCAGTCAATGTAGGGACCTTGACCGCTCTTGTCAAGGAATAGTTTTCACCTGAACAGCCTCTTCAGCGCGCCTGGCCGCTGCGGACCAGCGCCAGGAATTCGGTGAAACCGGCGACGCTAATGGCCTTTTCCCGAACTTCCTTGGTTTTAAAGGTGGTGGCGATGTCGGCCAGGATTTCCAGTTGAACCCCATCGTCGTTGACCGGGGTCAGGATGAGGCAGATGATGTGAGCCGGGGTGCCGTCCGGAGCGTCGAAATCGATGCCGACCCGCGACAAACCGATGGTGACCACCGGCGCATACAATCCCGGCAATCTGGTATGTGGGACCGCAACCCCTTTGCCAATCCCTGTTGCCATGATTTTTTCCCGAGCGAGGATGGCGCTGGTCACCATCTGCGGATCGAGACCGACCAGGGGAGCCGTTATCTGCGAAAGGTCGCGAATGGCTTCCCAGCGATCGGTGGCCTCAAGGCGGTTGACAAAACCCTGCGGCTGAAGGTAGTCCAGGAAGCGGCGGGGTTTTTTCAGGCGCAGGATGATTTGCAGCATCGGCCCGCTTATCAGCGAGGTCACCAGAGCCATCACCACCAGGGATACGAAGACCTGTTGATTGATGAGTCCAAACTGCAGGGCCAGCACTCCCAGGATCATCCCCATGGTTCCTTGGGCGCTCATGCCGAACCCGATCCCTAACGCATCCCGCCAGGAAAGCCCGCCAAAACGTCCCCCCAGCGCACTTCCAGCCACCTTGCCGGTGAGGGCGAGGCCCAGCACGGTCAGGGTCAGAAGCGGGTCAAAGTGCTCGGCAAAGTTCACTTTCAGGCCGATGCTGGCGAAAAAAAGCGGAGCGAAGATGAAAGACACGAACTGGTCGATGGTGGCCCGGGTGCGCTCTCGCAGATGACTCGAGTGCCCCAGGGCCACTCCGGCCAGAAAGGAGCCGAAAATGGCGTGGATGCCGATCCACTCGGTAAAGGCCGCTGAAATCAGGCAGAACGAAAGGGCAAAGCCGAGGACTCCGCCGGGCCAGCTGGTATGGGCCTGAATCCAGGGAAGGAGCCGATGGATGCACCAGGGGACGACCGTGAGCATGGCGCTGGTGAAGGTCAGGGTCAGCCAGAGGGTGTGGCCGAAGGGCATTCCGTTTCCGGCACCGAGCATGCCGAGCACGACGGCAAAGACCAGCCATCCCAGCAGATCGTTGAGAACGGCGGCGGCGATCACCGTCACTCCCAGATCGCTGCGGTAGATGTTGAGATCCATGAGGATCTTGGCGATGATCGGCAGGGCGGAGATGGAGAGGGCGGTGGCCATGAACAGCGCGAAGGCCAGGGGGTTGACTCCCGGCTGATAGCCCACCAGGTCCGGCGACCACCAAGCGACGGCAAAACCGAGGCTGAACGGCACGGACATTCCGACCAGAGCCACCCACAACGCCACCTTTCCCTGTCGCCAGACCGTGGAGAGGTTGATCTCCATGCCGGCCACCAGCAGAAACAGAACGATGGCCAGAGTGGTCAACCCATCGAAGGCCAGGGCTCCACCACCCTGTCGGGGAAAGATGAAGGCGCGCCACTCCGGGGCCAGGGTGCCAAAGATGGTGGGGCCCCAGAGGATGCCGGCCAGGATCTCGCCGAGTACCGCCGGCAGGCTGAAGCGGCGAGCCAGCTCGCCGAACAGCCGCGCGGTGGCCAGCAGCAGGCCCAGGGCCAGGAACAGGGCGGTGATTTCGCTGTGGGTCAGGGTATCCATAGGCAGAGCTGCGATAGTCCGCGAAAAAGCTATCCGGGTAAGGATATCTGGGGGGCGAGCACGGCGCGGGGGCGAGGACCCCAGTCCTCCCCAGACGCGGATAGCTCCGAAAGTGAAAATCAAACCTAACCAGAGTTTTCTCCGGATGCAAGTAAAAACTCGTTGAACTTTCTCTCTTCTCGACAAAATTCTTCAAGATTTCAAATTGATATGATAGCTTGACTCGAACCGTGCAGCCCCCGTGGACGCCACCTTTTCCTTCGGGGAGGGCTGCCGGGCGAATCCCCTTTCATCTTTTCAGGGAACTGAAAATGTCCGCTGATAAAACACGCGAACGGCGGAAATGGCTCAACCAGTGGCGCGGCATGCCACGCATTTTCCGCTTCCTGTTTTTCCGCGTCCGGCTGGCGGAACTCTATCGCGCCGCGGAACGTTATCGGATCCTGTTCTGGGCCGGGGTGGTGGGAATCCTGGGTGGCTTGTCATCGGTGCTGTTCCGCAAAATGCTCGGATTCCTTTCTTTCGGGCTGACGGGGAGCACCGGCGGGATGGTGGAAATCTTTTCCGGCCTTTGCCCCTGGCAGCGACTGGTCACCCCCGCGCTCGGCGGCATCGTCGCCGGACTGATCCTCTATTTCGGCGGCAAACTGACATCGAGCCGGAAAAACACCACCGACTACATGGAAGCGGTTGTGCTCGGGGAGGGTTCGCTTTCCTTTCGTTCCAGCATGACCAAGATTTTTTCTTCCATGTTTTCCATCGCCACCGGGGCATCCATCGGCCGCGAGGGTCCCATGGTGCAATTGGCGGCCCTGCTCGCCTCGCTGGTCGGGCGGACCCGGCGCTGGTCGATCGCCCGCCGGCGCCTGATTCTGGCCTGCGGCGCGGCGGCCGGAATCGCCTCGGCCTATAACGCCCCCATCGCCGGAGCGCTGTTCGTCGCCGAGATCGTGCTGGGCTCGATCGCCATGGAAACCTTGGGCCCCCTGTTGTTTTCCACCGTATTGGCGACCCAGACGGTTCATTTTCTGATCGGGGATTCGCCGCTCTATGTCATTCCCCCGTTTCACCTCAATTCCGGGGTCGAGCTCTTCGATTATCTGGCGCTGGGGGTTCTTTCCGGCCTGATCGCCCCCTGGTTCCTGCGCATCCTGCGGGGGAGCGAAAAACTCTTCGGGCAAACGCGTCTGCCCGTCTATCTGCGCACCGGCCTGGGCGGGCTGCTGGTCGGAGTCATCGCCCTCTACTACCCGCAGGTGTGCGGCAACGGTTACAGCGTGGTCACCGGCATTCTGCAGGAGCAGTGGCTCTGGGCGAGCCTGGCGGCCGTGGTGGGGTTCAAGCTGGTGGCCACCTGCGCCAGCTTCGGCTCGGGGGCGGTCGGCGGCGTTTTTACCCCGACCCTGTTCATGGGCGCCAGCCTCGGTTATCTGTTCGGTCACATCCACCAGGCGATCGGTTTCGGCCCCATGCCGTCCCCCGGAGCCTTCGCCCTGACCGGGATGGGGATGTTTCTGGCGGCGACCACCCATGCTCCACTCATGGCGATTCTCATGATCTTTGAAATGACTCTCGATTACCAGCTCATCCTGCCATTGATGCTGGGCTGCGTGGTGGCGTATTTCACCGCCCATGGGATCGAATCCCGCTCCATCTACAGCGGTTCCCTGGAGCGCAAGGGGGCCGGTTATTTCGCCCGCCGGCTGAGCGAGCTTCGCGCGGGCGAATTGATGAAACCCGATCCCGCGCGGGTTCGCGAAAATGCCTGCTTCGGGGAAATTGCCAGGCACTTTATCACGCACACCTTCCGTTACCTCTACATTGTCGATGAGCACGACACCTACCTGGGGGCGGTCTGCCTCGAGGACGTCAAGGAATATCTCGGCACCGCTTCGCTTGCCCATCTGGTCATCGCCCGGGACCTTCTGGGACCTGGCCCGCCGGTCATTACCGCGTCCGCCTCCCTGGACGAGGCGTTGGAAAAATTCACCCGGCACAGCGGGGAAAGGCTGCCGGTGGTGGCCGACGGTCCGACGCCGCGACTGCTGGGGAGCCTGGCCAAAACCGATCTGCTGCTCACCCTGGCCGGGCAGCTGCCGACCGGCCATCGTCAACCGGCGGCGGAAACACAACGGGACCAAGGGCGCGGCAGCGATTTCTAGCTTCCCCCTGCTCGGGGGAGGCTGAGGCGATGGACCCGCGCGTTTTCCTATGGCCTCACAGCCATGAGGATCTGCTCCCCCGGACGGCCCGTGCGGCCGCCGCCGGAACATTCGGCCTGACCCTGCCGGCCTGACAGGGCCGGGATGCCTCGGAGAAAACATGATAGACTTTTTCGGTCCGTGCCTTTCCGCCGAAAGGCCGATCTTTCTCGGAGGTACGCATGAAATCAGTCGAAACGTCGATGGTTCGGGAGTTGCTGACGGAGTTCGCCGGGCAGACCGGCCTGACTTCCAACCGGCCGCCGCGCCGCTACCTGTGGACCGATGCCTTTGCGGTCTGCAGCCTGCTGGAACTGTTCCGCCGGACGGGGCGGGAAAAATGGCGGCTACTCGCCCTGCGTCTGGTCGATCAGGTTCACGCCGTTCTCGGCCGGCACCGCGAGGACGACCCGCGCAACGGTTGGATCAGCGGCCTCGATGAGGAGCAAGGGGGGCGGCGCCCGACGGCCGGCGGGCTGCGGATCGGCAAGGAACTGAACGAGCGCGGGGAAAACGAGCGCTTCGACGAAAGCCTCGAATGGGAGCGGGACGGACAGTATTACCATTACCTGACCAAGTGGATGCATGCCCTCAACCGGGTCGGCGCCATCACCGGCGATCCGACCTATAACCGGTGGGGAATGGAACTGGCCCTGACCGCCCATGGCCGGTTCAGTTTCGCGGCGAAGGCGGGGAGTGTCAAAAAACTCAACTGGAAGATGAGCATCGACCTCGCCCGTCCCCTCGTTTCTTCCATGGGGCAGCACGATCCGCTCGACGGCCTGGTCACCTTCAGCCAGTTGCGGGA
>MHXM01000183.1 GCA_001825565.1 Desulfuromonadaceae bacterium GWC2_58_13 | reverse complement strand
CCTCGACCGGCCGCAGCACCTGGGCTGCGGGGAGCCGGCAGATCAGGGTTTCCGTTCCGTATTTCAGTTTGATCTCGTCCAAAGGAGCCTCCGCGGTCGGGTTTTCCATACTACGGCTTTTGCCTTTAAAAAACAAGAAAACAGGCGCGCCAAGGGCACGCCTGCTGGATGTCGATCCATTTTTTACGTTCAGGTCAGATCAGGTTTTTTTCCACCTCGGCCACTCGCCGGATCACCCCGATCACGCTGTCGGGGTTGAGGGAGATCGAGTCGATCCCCGCCTCGACCAAAAAGGCGGCGAACTCGGGATGGTCGCTCGGCGCCTGGCCGCAGATGCCGATCTTGGTGCCGGTGCGGTTGGCCGAGGCAATGGCCTGGCGGATCAGGCTCATCACCGCCGGATCGCGCTCGTCGAACAGATCCTTGAGGATCGCCGAGTCGCGGTCGACCCCGAGGGTCAGTTGGGTCAGATCGTTGGAGCCTATGGAAAAACCGTCGAAACGCTTGGCGAACTCCTCGGCCAGCACCACGTTGGAGGGGATCTCCACCATCACGTAGACTTCCAGCCCGGCCTTGCCTCGCTCCAGTCCGTTTTCGGCCATCACCGCCAGCACTTTGTCGGCCTCCTGCAACGACCGGCAGAAAGGAATCATCACAATCACGTTGGTCAGGCCGATGGTTTCGCGCACCCGCCGAATGGCGGCGCATTCGAGGGCGAATCCCGCCCGGTATTTGTCGCTGTAGTAACGGGAGGCGCCACGGAAACCGATCATCGGGTTTTCTTCGGCGAACTCGAACTGGCGGCCGCCGATCAGCTCGGCGTATTCGTTGGTCTTGAAATCGCTCATGCGCACGATGACCGGTTCGGGGTACTGGCTGGCGGCGATGGTGGCGATCCCCTGGGCCAGCTGATCGACAAAATACTCGCATTTGTCGGCGTAGTTCCGGGTCAGTTCGCGGATGCGCTGCTTGGCCTCCTTGTCCTCCAGTTGGTCGTAGTGGATCAGCGCCATCGGGTGGGCTTTGATAATGCCGTTGATGATGAACTCCATGCGAGCCAGGCCGATCCCCCGGCAGGGGAGCCGCCACCAGCGGAAGGCCGCCGCCGGGCTGGCGATGTTCATCATGATTTGGGTGCGGATTTCGGGAAGCGCATCGAGGCTGAGTTCGTCGGCGCGGAACTTGAGAAGTCCCTGGTAGATCTTGCCCACCTCCCCCTCGGCGCAGGAGAGGGTCACGTCCTGGCCGTCCCTGAGCTCGCTGGTGCCGTGGCCGGTGCCGACCACCGCGGCGATGCCGAGCTCGCGACTGACGATGGCGGCATGCGAGGTGCGGCCACCGTGATCGGTGATGATGCCGGCCGCCTTTTTCATGATCGGCACCCAATCGGGGTCGGTCATGCCGGTGACCAGGATGCTGCCGGGAGTGAAGCGTTCGATCTCGCTCGCGCTTTTGATCACCTGCACCTTTCCTGCGGCGATGGCCTCGCCGATGGACAGCCCGGTCAGCAGCACCGTCCCCTTTTCCTCCAGGGTGTAGCTCTTGAGCACCCCGGCATCGCGCCGCGACTGCACCGTCTCGGGGCGGGCCTGGACGATGAACAGTTCGCCGGACTCGCCGTCCTTGGCCCATTCCATGTCCATCGGCTTGTCGTAGTGGCGCTCGATGGCCGTCGCCCAGCGGGCCAGTTGCAGCACCTCGTCGGCGGCAAGCACGAAGGCGCGGCGCTCGTGGGCGGTGGTGTCGACGTTGCGGGTGGCATGGCTGCCGCCGCTGCCGTAGATCATCTTCTTTTCCTTGGCGCCGAGCCGTTTTTCCAGAATCGGCCGCAATCCGGGCCAGCCGAGCAGCGGTTTGAACACCGTGTAGCTGTCCGGATTGACCGTCCCCTGCACCACGTTTTCGCCCAACCCCCAGGCGGCGTCGATGACCACCACGTCGGGAAATCCGGTTTCGGTGTCGATGGAGAACATCACTCCGGCCCCCGCCAGATCGCTGCGGACCATTTTCTGCACCCCGATCGACAGCGCCACCTGCAGGTGGTCGAAGCCGTGGTGTTCGCGGTAGCTGATGGCCCGATCGGTGAAAAGCGAAGCGTAACACTTGCGGCAGGCTTCGAGCAGCTCCTCCTCGCCGACAATATTGAGGAAGGTCTCCTGCTGGCCGGCGAAGCTCGCTTCCGGCAGATCCTCGGCGGTGGCGCTGCTGCGCACCGCCACGTCGACCTCGTCCCGGCCATAGCGCCGGCCCAGCTCGCGATAGGCGGCGACGATTTCGCCGGCGAGGTCCGCCGGCCAGCGTCCCCGCCGGATCAGCCGCCGGATCGCCTCGCCGGTCTGCGCCAGGGAAGCGTTTTCCCGCTGAAAGGCGCCGATCAGTTCGCGGATTTTTTCATCCAGGCCGTTGTCGGTCAGAAACCGCCGGTAAGCCTCGGCGACGGTGGCGAAACCGTCGGGAACCCGGATTCCCTCGCCCTTGAGGGTGCCGACCATCTCCCCCAGCGAGGCGTTCTTGCCGCCGACCAGAGGGACGTCGCGATTTCTGAGCTGTTCGAGCCAACGGATAGATCCTGCGCTGTCAGCCATGAACCACCTCCCGGTAAATTCTCATTTGTTCAGATTCTTCGCCACGTCGATGAGCAGGCTGGCGGTCAATCGCGAGCGGTCGACCATGCCGACAAAGTGATTCGCCTCGTTCACCGCCGGCAACCGGTCGACATTGAGGGTTTCCATCTTCAAAAGTGCCTGATATTTGTCGGTTTCCTTGTTCACCGCATCGACGGCGCCGATAAAATTCGGCAACTGGGCCAGCGCCTTGGTATCGGATGAATTCAGCCATTCGGCCAGATGGTCGGCGGTGATGGGAGCCTGAAAGCTCTGCTGGAAAAACTCGGCCAGCGGCCGGGCATTGGCCAGTCCGAAAAAGGTGCCGTCGGGATGTTCGATGATCACGTATTTGAGAAAGGGCTGCCGGGCGAGGGTCACGAAATATTCCGCGATGGCCGGTCCCCAATAGCCGCCGTGGCCGAGGCTAAAGGTCAATCCCTCGGTTTCGCTCTCGATCAGGCGGGGGAGTTCGTTGACGCTCATTTTCGAATTAAGCCGGATCGGCTCGGCGGCAATGCCGGCCAATGGCGTCACCTGCGGCTCGATGGTCGAAGCCGAGGCCTCGACGAAGGCGGTCTCGATTTTGACGCCCCCCTCGCCGAGCTCGAACTTCTGCAGTTTGCCGGTGACCAGCAGAAAAACCACCACCGGCACCACGGCCACCACGATGTCGGCCGGCTTCACCTCGAAACGGGTGCTCTTGGCCCGCAGAAGCACAAGCACGGCAAGAATACAAACAAAACTGCCGACGGAAAAGATAATGGTCGGATCCATCGATGCGCTCCTTTCCACTTTCTTAGAATTCAACAATGAATCAACCCCCTGTTAAAAGGTTTAACAGCAGCGTCCGGGAAGTCAACATGGGGAATCGCAGGGATTTTCGCGGGAAAGCTCAGGCCCGGGAAGGCCGGAAACCGATGGACAAGGCCAGCAGGGAGACGCCCAGACCGAGGTAGAGCGGCGGCAGGAAAGTCCAGCCGGCCAGACCGGCAAGCAGAACGCAAGACGGGGCGAGAAAGACGGAGAGCGCGCCGCCGCGGCGGGACACCCGCGAGCCGAAACAGACCGCCGCCAACAGGGGAAAACAGAGGGTGGCGCCACGCAGCCCCATGGAAAGGAAGCTCCACTGCATGATCGCCGAGCCGAGATTGGCGACCAGCAACAGCAGGGCCGCCACCAGCACCGCCAGGGTGAGCAGCCGCAGCAGACGCAGGCGATCGCTCGACCGGAACAAGCGTCCTACCAGGTCGACCTGCAAAGTGGTGCCGACCCCGAGGGTCAGGCCGGCGGCGGTGCCGACGGCGGCGAACAGCAGGGTGGCAAAACCGATGCCGGCCAGCGGCGGCGGCAGGTAAAGGCGGAAAAAGTCGGGCAGCGCCAGAACGCTGTCCATCTCGGGATGGGCCTGGCGCATGTAAAGTCCGACCATAATGCCGAACAGGCCGAGCGGCGGGATCAGCACCGCGCTGAGCATGGCGCCGCGACTGGCCTCGCGGGCACTGCGCGCGGAAAAGACCGCCTGCAGATAGATCTGCGTGGAAAGCACTCCGACCAGCATCGATACCAGGTCGGACACTCCTTCGCGAACCCCGTAGCCGAACAGGCTGAACCAGGATCCCTCGGCAAAGGACGTCCGCAACCCCGACCAGCCGCCGGCCAGATGCCAGGCCAAAAGGCCTGAGCCGGCCATCATCAGATACAACAGGAGCAGCTTGGCCAGCCCGACGGCGCCCGCCGCCCGCATGCCTCCGCCGAGGGTCACCGCCGCCACCAGCAGCACCGCCATCCCGGCCGAGACCAGGGGACGACAGCCGAACAGGCTGGAGAGGAGGGCTCCGGCCGCCAGCAGTTGAGCGACGATATGGATAAACATGCCAAGAGCGGAAAAACCGCTGGCGACGGCCTGCGCCCGCCCCCCATAGTAGCGCTGCAAAAATTGGGGGATGGTCTCCACCTCGGCCCGGCGCAGCGGTCCGGCCACCAACAGAGCCAACACCAGACAAGCCAGCCCGGCGCCGAGGGTAAACCACCAGGCGGACAACCCGTAGAGAAACGCCAGTTGGGCGGTGCCGATGGTTGAAGCGCCACCGACCAGGGTCCCCATGATCGCGCCGGCCACCGGCCAACTGCCGGCCTGACGGTTGGCGACGGCAAAATCCGCCGCCCCCCTGGCCGACCCGCTGCCGAATGCTGCGAAAAAGACCAACGCGGCCAAGGTCGCCACAAAAGCGCCGAAAAAAATCATCGAATTCCCCACGGGGCGAAGCCTGCTTGATGATTGACACGATAGGGTGAATTTGCCTAAGATGAACGGATTTTGCAAGACCCTAAGGAGTCCGGGTGAAACAAAAAACTTTCTACACCTGCCAACAGTGCGGCTACCAGAGTCCCAAGTGGATGGGCAAATGCCCCGACTGCCAGCAGTGGAACACCCTGACCGAAGAAACCCTGGCCATTGTAAAAGGCAAAGGCAGGGTGCCGACCGCCGCCAGCGGCCTGCCGCCACAGCGCCTGTCCGAGGTGCAGAGCACCGAGGAAGATCGCATCCGCTGCGGCATCGGTGAATTCGACCGGGTCCTCGGCGGCGGCGTGGTCCCCGGCTCTTTCACCCTGATCGGTGGCGATCCCGGTATCGGTAAATCGACCCTGCTGCTGCAGGCGATTGATCGACTGGCCGAAGTCGGTCCGGCCCTCTATGTCACCGCCGAAGAGTCAACCCGTCAAGTCAAACTGCGCGGTCAGCGGCTCGGCGCCCGCGCCCGCGATCTCTTTCTGCTGGCGGAAACCTCCCTGGAAACGATCCAGGAACGGGTCCGCGAGCTCAAGCCGGCGTTTCTGGTCATCGACTCGATCCAGACCATTTACACCGGCGCCCTCGAATCCGCCCCCGGCAGCGTCAGCCAGGTCCGCGAATGCGCCGGGCGTTTAATGCAAGTGGCCAAGGGGGACGGCATCCCCACCTTCATCGTCGGCCACGTGACCAAGGATGGCTCCATCGCCGGACCCCGCATGCTCGAGCACATGGTCGATACGGTCCTCTACTTCGAAGGGGAGCCCGGCCACCCCTACCGGATTCTGCGGGCGGTCAAGAACCGCTTCGGCTCGACCAACGAAATCGGCGTTTTCGAAATGAACGAGGCGGGACTGACCGAAGTGGCCAACCCGTCGGAACTCTTTCTCGCCGAACGCCCCGAAGGGGCCGCCGGCAGCGTCGTGGTCCCTTCGCTGGAAGGCAGCCGGCCGATCCTGGTGGAGCTGCAGGCGCTGGTTTCCGGCTCTTCCTTCGGCACTCCGCGCCGCACCACCATGGGGATCGACCACAACCGGGTCTCGCTACTGGTGGCGGTGCTGGAAAAGAAGGTCGGCCTGTCGCTGCTGGCTCAGGACATCTTTCTCAACGTGGCCGGAGGGGTGCGTCTCGATGAGCCGGCCGTCGACCTCGGGGTGATGGCGGCGCTGGCGTCCAGTCATCTCAACAAACCGATCCCGCCGCGCACCATCCTGTTCGGCGAAGTCGGCCTGACCGGCGAGGTGCGGGCCGTCTCCCGCCCGGAGTTGCGCATCAAGGAAGCGGCCCGGCTCGGTTTCGACCGCTGCCTGCTGCCCGCCGGCAACCTGAAAAATCTGGACATTCCCAAGGGAATCGATCTGATCGGTGTCCGCCGCGCCGAGGAGGCGCTGGAAGGGCTGTTTGAATAAAAGCGGTGATTGGTTATTGGATATGGTAATTCAAACAACATTCGATTGCTAATCACCTATTACGGAGGTTAACTTGACCGAAAACAAACTCACTCATTTCGACGACGAAGGCAAAGCCATCATGGTCGAGGTGGGCGAAAAAAATCCGACCCGTCGCATGGCCGTTGCCCGCGGCGAGGTCCATATGGAAGAAGCGACCCTCAGCCGCATTCTCGATCGCGGCGTGGAGAAGGGGGACGTCTTCGCCGTGGCCCGTATCGCCGGCATCATGGCGGCCAAGAAAACCCCCGACCTGATTCCTCTTTGCCATCCGCTGCTACTGACTTCGGTGGCGATCGAATTCATACCTCATGCCGGCGAGGGACGGGTGGAAATCGAGGCGACCGTCAAAGTCGCCGGCCAGACCGGCGTCGAAATGGAAGCGCTCACCGCGGTATCCGCCGCCGCCCTGACCATCTATGACATGTGCAAGGCCGTGGACAAGGCCATGATCATTGGCGAAATCCGCCTGATGGAAAAACACGGCGGCAAAAGCGGATCGTTTATCCGAACCGAATAAAGTTACTGCATATCGCCCCGGGCGACCAGGAGAATACCATCGTGCCGCAAGAACTCACCTTCGCTATCCGCAGAACCTTTTTAGTCCCCCTTGGGCTGCTCCTGTTGCTGTCCCTGGCACTGCTGGTCACCAGCATCATACAGGGCCAGCCAACCGCCAAGGCGATCATCCTTGCGGTCATCATCCTGCCGGTAGCCGGCTTCTTCATCGAAAGTGCTTTTCGGCGGACGGTGATCAACGCCGAAGGCATCACGGTATATAAATTTTTGCGCCAGAAGCACCTGGCCTTTGCCAAAATGACCGCGGTTGAAACGGTGATGGTCCGCAAACGGGTTTTCCTGACCCTCTGCGTCGAGGACGAATTCGTCATTCTTTCCAATGCCTATGCCGACTTTCCCGAACTGGTCCGCGCCTTGCTGAATCGGGTTCCCCAGGCCACGATCAGCGACGACACCCGAAAGATGGCCGAAGCGCCGCCGGTCAAGAGCACCGACATCATTTCCTGCTGGCTGGCGGTAGCCCTGCTGGCATTTATCCTCTATATCCAGTTCGGGGACCATTCCTGACAGAACTAAATCGTCAACACCCTATCTTTGTTGACTTTATCGACCAATTAATTTAACATTCGCGGATACTCAAAATTCAAGGGAGCCTTGCATGAACAAGGAAAAGCTCGAGGAGTTTCGGCAACTCCTACAGTCCCAGATAGACAGCCTGCTGCGGGAAGCCGACAAAACCGTGTTGGAAATGACGGATGAAAAAACCAACTTTCCCGACCCGACCGATCGCGCTTCCCTGGAATCCGACCGCAACTTCGAATTGCGCATTCGCGACCGTGAGCGTAAACTCATCGGGAAAATTCAAGAGGCTCTCGAACGCATCACCGAGGGAGACTTTGGTGTTTGTGAAAGCTGTGGCGAAGATATCGGCGAAGCCAGGCTGCGCGCCCGTCCGGTGACAACCCTCTGTATCGATTGCAAAACCGAGCAGGAACGTCAGGAACGTATCGGCTGATAACCCACCAGAAAACTTTCGCCGGCCATCCAGGGGGGAAGAGGGAGGTCCATGAAGTGCGATTGTTTCGAGCTTCTACACAAAATTGTCCGGATTGCCAACTGCGCAGTCCAAGACTATCCCCAAGCGCTGAAGGACATCCTTCGCCTGGTATCCCAGCTGTTTCCCCTGGAAGAGTGCACCCTCTTCCTCCTGTGTCCCGACGGGGACCAATTTGATCAGGTCATTACCGCTTCCGGAGAGGCCCTCCTGACCGCCTGCGCCCTACCCGCCAAAGATTCTCCCGAAGAGCGAGCGCTTCGCAGTCATCAGCCCGAATATCATGACGACAACCTGCATGTCCCGGTTTTCTGCTGCAGCCAGAGCTTCGGGATGCTCGTCATCCCCGCTCCCGGCCGGCAACCCTTTTCCTCCCAGGAGTTCGAGTGCCTGGCCGCTATCGGCGAAGAACTGGCGGCTCTTGTCCGTAGCGCCGCCATCCATGCCGAGGACACCTGGCGCATGGAACAGCTGGCCTTTCTTTCCGATCTCGGGCGCCAACTGACCCAGGCCCACCAGCTCAAAGAACTTTTGACCACCGCCGCCAAAAGCATCCACCGCCATTCCAAGGCCGCCTGCGTCATTCTGCGTCCGTTGCTCGGCGGTACCGTCATGGGCAGCAGCTACCTGCGCCTGGACAACGAGGTTCGCAAACATCGCAGCCTGTTGCAGCAGCTGGAGGAAGAACATGCCTCCCATGCCCTCAACCGCACCAGCCCTCTTTACCTGTCCGACCTGCCCCAAAGCGAAACCGATTTTCCTTCGCAGATGGTCGTTATCCCGCTCTATTTTCAGCAACGGGCCATGGGCACCCTGACCCTGTTTTTCAACAAAGACCCCGCCAAAATGCCCTTTGCCACCAAAGGCGCGACCAAAGAATTCTACACCTCGGTTGGTTCGCAGATCGCTCATGCCCTGGAGCGGGTCTCGACTCTCGAACGGCTGGAAACCCTTTCCGCGGAAAACGATCTCAAGTATCGCGAACTGTCCCTGCTCTACCGCAGTTTCCGGGCTATCCACAGCACCCTGAACCTCAACGAACTGATGCACCTGATTCTTTCGGCGGCCACGGTTCCCGCCGGAGGTGGTTTCGAACGGGCCATGCTGTTCACCATCAATGAACGCAGCGGCATGCTCCAGGGGATGCTGGGAGTCAGCCAAGAAGGGGCTTCCTTGATTTTCTCCCCCCTGGACGACCGGGCTTCGTGGGAAAGACCAACGGTTGACGTGGATATCCGGGAAGCGCAACGCATGATGCCCTTCTGCCAGCAGGTCATGCGCCAGCGCCTGCCTCTGGACGCGGAAGACAACGCCCTCGCCCGCGCGGTTCTCAAGGGGCGAGTATTATTCGTTTCACAACCGGGTGACGAACCGCCATCGGGCGCCGCCCTGGCCGAAGAACTCCAACTGGGTCCCTATGCCTGCGCCCCCCTGCGTGGGAAAAACCGCCCGCTCGGCGTATTGGTGGTCGACAGCTGCGAAACCCAGCGGGCTATCGGCCTCGACCGGTTGCGCTTTCTCGAATTATTCGCCCACCAGGCCAGCAGCGCCATGGAAAATTCGATGTTGCTGCAGCGCCTCGAAACGGTCAACCGTGACCTGCGTGAAACCCAGGAACGACTGATCCAGGGGGAAAAAATGGCCGCCCTCGGCGAACTGGCCACGTCCATCGCCCACGAATTGAAAACTCCTCTTGTGCCGATCGGCGGGTTTGCCCATCGGCTCTCCGGACTGGTCAACCCCGGCAGCAAAGAAGCCGAATACTGCGACATCATCGTCCGGGAAACCCATCGCATGGAGCAGATTCTTTCGGAAATCCTGGCATTTTCCAAAAAACAACTCCTCTGTTTCGGTGAATGCCAGGCCTATAAAATTATTGAACAATCCCTCATCCTTGAAGATGATGCCCTGAAAAGTTCCAATATCGATGTACAGCTCGATATCAACCCAACCCTCCCCCCATTTCAGGGTGACGACCAGAAACTTCTGCAGGTTTTCATCAATCTGATCGACAACGCCCGCCACGTCATGACGACCGGGGGCACCCTCACAATCCGGGCCTATCCCTTTCCCCTACGCGGAGAAGAGGGAATCGCCATCGAAATCAAAGACACCGGTGGGGGAATTCCCAACGAAGCGCTGAAGGAAATCTTCACCCCCTTCTATACCACCAAAGACCAGGGAACCGGCCTCGGCCTGGCTATTTCGCTGCGTATCATTCAGCAGCACCGGGGCTCCATTGAAATTCACAACGATCCAGAGGGCGCCATTTTTACCATCCGCCTGCCACTGAAAGCCTCTCTTGAACCTTTCCATTGACAAACCATGCAGGCTTGATTA
>MHXM01000182.1:10948-11906 GCA_001825565.1 Desulfuromonadaceae bacterium GWC2_58_13 | reverse complement strand
AAACAGTTAAGAGCTTACATTGCCGACTTTGATGGAAATTTAGACCACGATCAATATAACAGTTCTAAATATTCTTATCGACTTTTGTTCAAAAAGAAGTTGGTAAATAGACCTGGGCAAGCCGACAAAGTAATTGAATTTATAGATCCAAATGCAGAACTTGCTCAGACCATCTACAAAGAATATTGGGTAAAAAAAGAAGTTGAACGCAAGAAATATCGTCCATCTGATGTTGTTGCTATAGCCAAAGAGAAGGGCTTTAATAATTTTCGCACCAACCCCGAACATGTCGAGATGTGGAAAAAGGAAGATGCAAAAAACCCAGCCAAGGGTTTCGGAGCTGAAGTGGCAGGTGCTTGGTTTTGGTATGACAGTTGGATTGAAAGGGTTTTAAAACTATGTGAGCAAGCTGGCGAGGAGTATAAATAGCTTGGCAACCGGATAATTCTATTCACCAAAATCGGATAAAAATAAGGGGAGAAATTATGGCAAAAGCGGTTCAACTTCCAAGTAAGTCGTTTAAAACCCAGAAAGAAGCCATAGAATTTTTCAAAGAGATGCTCCATAAGTACAGTGAGGAGCAAATTCTGAATCTTGATGACAGCAGGTTGCTACTTGAGTTACTTCGTCGGCACCCTGAAGCAGAAGACAAAATAGGTGATGGGATAAAGTACTTTTATCGGGGCACTTCACCTGAATACCACACACCTTGTTTCTTTATCATGAGAATAGACGATCAAGCCACTGAGTTTTCTTATGTCAGTTGCATAAAAGGAGACGCTCCAACTACTGAACAACTTTTTTATAGAGCTTGCAGACACGCAGTTTCTGACGAATTGATATCTCAAAAAAATGAAGCTTTTAGAAAAGGTGGAGGTAAGCTGGCGTGTAGCGTAACTGGAGATTTGATCACTAGCGATGAAGCAGAGTATCAACATTTTATGCCGAAGTTTAAAGA
>MHXM01000182.1:10682-10824 GCA_001825565.1 Desulfuromonadaceae bacterium GWC2_58_13 | reverse complement strand
TACCATAGGGCCAATGCAGTCCATTTCAGGATATGCAAAAAATACATACGGTAACTTTTGATGGGGCGGCACCAGCAGGAAGACCACTGGAAACAAAAGGGGGTCTTCTCCGGGCTCGGGTTTGACATTTAAACATTCATGA
>MHXM01000182.1:0-10475 GCA_001825565.1 Desulfuromonadaceae bacterium GWC2_58_13 | reverse complement strand
TATGGTGGAAAGAGTTTAGGGAGTATCTAGAGTTGTTTTTCAAGCAGGAGTCCATAATTGTCAGGGCAAGCCGGATCGATATCCTGTAATTACGGTTGGTTACAACTATCCGACCAGCTCGGAAAATCCCGGCTTCCAAATTTGCCCTGTAATCGATTTTCTCCGGCAAGCCAAGGGTTGGGTGTGGGCCTGAACTGGGATGAATCGGCCTTTTCAGTTTTCTGCCGAAGCCAACCACAAAACGGCAGCCTATTTGCGGCATTTTGCTCCGTCCTTCAGAATCAACCCTCGTTCGCCTATTTAAGTTTACATAATATATCTTATGCGACGTTATGTTTTCAAGTGCCGATCATTGCTTGGGGAATGTCGCGGTCAGCTCCCCCTTCCAATATCCAGGATTCAACGGAATCGTTTGTCAGCGGAATTTAACCCGGTACACTTTAATGGAAATATGGGTCACCTTCCAGGAGGGAATATGACGAGAACCGACTTGAATGAACGCATCATCGCCAGGGGGAAAGATTTCTTTCGCAGCATCCAAGGCGAAACGCCGTCGCTGTTCAATAAAAACCGCTGGGTCGGCAAGGTCATGGACTGGTGCATGCGGAATGAGGATTTTCGGCTGCAACTGTTTCGTTTCGTCGATGTTTTTCCCTGCCTGACCACCAAGGAGATGCTGACCGCCCACATCCGTGAATATTTCGGCGGCGACGAACGGGATATCCCCGCGGTTCTCAAATGGGGCGCCCAGAGCAGCGGCCTTGGTGGCGCCATCGGCGCGGCCATTCTGAACAAGGTCATCAAATCGAACATCGAGGAAATGGCCCGGCAGTTCATCGTCGGCGAACAGAGCAAAGAAGCGATCAAAAATATTAACAAACTGAGAAAGCAGGGTTTTGCCTTCGTGGTCGATGTACTCGGCGAGGCCACGGTCAGTGAGGAGGAAGCCGAAACCTATGTCACGACTTATCTTGACTTATTGCAAGCACTGCAAGAGGTTCAAGGAGACTGGCACCCCCTGGGGGACCCTTCTTCGGATTTTGACTGGGGTCATGCGCCCAAAATCAATGTGTCGGTCAAGCCTTCTGCCTTCTATTCACAGGCCAAACCACAGAATTTTGAAGGATCGGTGGCGGTCATCGCCGAGCGGATGTCGCGCATCTACGAAAAAGTCATCGATCTGGGCGGCTTCTTGTGCATCGACATGGAGTCGCATCGATACAAGGACATCACCTTGGAGGTATTCCGTCGCCTGCGCCTGAAATACCGCGACTATCCCCATCTCGGGGTGGTGTTGCAGACGTATCTTACGGCCACCGATCATGATCTGGACGATCTGTTGGCCTGGGCACAGACCCAGAATCTGCCTATCTCGATCCGCCTGGTCAAGGGCGCTTACTGGGATTACGAAACCGTAATCGCCAGGCAGAACGGTTGGCCTCCTCCGGTTTACACGGTGAAGGCGGAATCCGATGCGGCCTTCGAACGTCATGCCGCAACCATCCTCGCCCACCACGCCATCTGCCATCTGGCCTGTGGCTCCCACAACATCCGTTCGATCGCGGCGGTCATGGAAACGGCACGCCAGCTCGGCGTCCCCGATGAGCGATATGAATTCCAGGTGCTGTACGGCATGGCCGAACCGGTGCGCAAAGGGTTGCTGGAGGTCGCCGGGCGGATCCGCCTGTACTGTCCTTACGGCGAAATGATTCCGGGGATGGCCTATCTGGTGCGACGGCTGCTGGAAAATACCGCCAACGAGTCGTTTCTGCGCCAGAGTTTCGCCGAAGAGACGGCGATTGCCCGCTTGCTCGAAGATCCGCAGCGAACCGCCGAACGACAGGCGGCCATTCAGTCCGAGGAAAAGATCGAACCACCTGCCCTTCCCGTTTTTACCAATGACCCGGCGGTCGATTTTTCCGTCCCCGCCCAACGGCAGGCTTTTCAGGATGCCATCGCTCGGGTACGCAACCAGCTGGGTAAAACCTACCCCTTGTTTATCGACGGGAAAGAGGTGGCGACGGCAGACCTGATCCCGTCCCTGAATCCGGCTGCGCCAGCCGAAGTGATCGGCACGGTCTGCCTGGCCGGCGCCAAGGAAATCGACCTGGCAATCGCCGCGGCGAAACGGGCGTTTCCAAACTGGCGCGACACCGCACCGGAGTTGCGGGCTCAAGTCCTGCGCAAGGCTGCGGAAGCCGCCAGGAAACGGATTTTCGAACTGGCGGCCTGGCAGGTGCTCGAAGCGGGCAAACAGTGGGACCAGGCCTACGCAGATGTCACCGAAGGGATTGATTTCCTTGGATATTACGCTTGTGAAATGATCCGGCTCGGCGTGCCGCGAAAACTGGGACGCGCTCCTGGGGAGGACAATCGCTACGGGTATGAACCGCGCGGCGTGGCCGCCGTCATTTCCCCCTGGAACTTTCCGCTGGCGATCAGCTGCGGCATGGCCGCTGCCGCGATTGTCACCGGTAACTGCGTGGTCTTCAAGCCGTCCGGGCTGACCCCGGTCATCGGCCATGAGCTGGTCGAACTGTTCACCGCAGCCGGTCTGCCGCCCGGAGTTTTCAACTACGTGCCGGGCCGGGGCAGCGAAATCGGCGACCTGCTGGTCGAACACCCGGATATCAGTCTGATCGCCTTTACCGGATCGATGGAAGTGGGCCTGCGCCTCGCCGAAAAAGCGGCCCGGGTTCACCCCGGCCAACGTCATGTCAAGCGGGTGGTCGCCGAAATGGGCGGTAAAAATGCCATCATCATCGACGACGATGCCGATCTCGACGAAGCGGTTCCCCATGTGCTCTATTCGGCATTCGGGTATCAAGGGCAGAAATGTTCGGCGTGTTCACGGGTTATCGTGCTGGATACCATCCACGACCAGTTTGTCGAACGATTGGTCAAGGCCGCGAAATCCCTGAAAATCGGTCCGGCTGAAGATCCAGCCAACTTCATGGGGCCGGTCGTCGACGGCAGCGCGCGGAACAAAGTCATCGACTACATCGACCTGGCGCAACGCGAGGGGGAAGTCCTGTATCGCAGCGAGACGCCGGCGGATGGCTTTTATGTTCCGCTGACCATTGTCGGTGGCATCCGGCCAGAGCACCGCATTGCCCAGGAGGAAGTTTTCGGGCCGCTGTTGGCGGTCATGCGGGCCAGCACCTTCGAGCAGGCCATCGAATGGGCCAACAGTACCCGATTCGCCCTGACCGGGGGGGTATTCAGCCGCAGTCCGGCCCACCTCGAGCGGGCTCGCCGCGATTTCCGGGTCGGCAATCTCTATCTCAACCGTAACTGCGTCGGCGCCCTGGTGGAGCGCCAGCCCTTCGGTGGGGCCGCCATGTCGGGGCTGGGAACCAAGGCCGGCGGTCCGGATTACCTGCTGCATTTCATGGACCCGCGCACGGTGACCGAAAATACCATGCGCCGCGGCTTTGCTCCCACGGATGTTTAATCGGAGCAGTGAATATTGAATAGATATAAACCACCACTTTTTCAGTAGATGTGCTAAAGTTCGTGCCCTGAAAATGCAGACTTTAATCTTTACCGAAACCCAGGAAACGCAGAGATGAAAATCGAGTGGTACCCCGGACACATGAGCAAGACCAGTCGACTGATCGCCGAGGTGATCATGTCGTTTCATGTGATTATTGAAGTGCTTGACGCCCGCCTTCCCGTTTCCAGCGCCAACCCCGTCCTGGAGAAGCTGCGCCAGAACAAGCCTTGCATCAAGGTGCTCAACAAGAGCGACCTGGCCGATCCAGAGGTCACCAAAGCCTGGGTTCGGCATTTCGATAAAATGAGAGGCGTTCGCGCCCTTCCCTTTGACGCTCGCAAACGGTCCGATGTGGGACTCGTCACCACGCTGTGCAAGCGCCTGGCGCCCAATCGCTGCAAACCCGGTTTTCCGCTACGCGCCATGGTGATCGGCATCCCTAACGTTGGAAAATCGACCTTGATCAACACCCTGGCCGGCAAACGCATGGCCCGCATCGGCGACCGTCCGGCCATCACCACCTGCAATCAACAGATCGATCTGCGTAACGGGATCATGTTATCCGACACGCCGGGGTTGCTCTGGCCGGTCATGGATGACCAGGAGGGAGCTTACCGCTTGGCCGCCAGCGGCGCTATCGGCGACAGTGCTCTGGATTACGTTGAAGTGGCCCGCTTTGCTGCCGAATATCTGATGCAGCGTTATCCCAAACTGCTGCTTGAACGCTACAAACTTGCCGAAATGCCCGAAACCGCCACCGCCCTGATCGAAGCGATCGGTCATCTGCGCGGTTGCCTGGTGACCGGTGGAGAAATCGACCCGCACCGGTCCGCCGAAGCGTTCATCCGCGAATTGCGGAGCGGGAAAATCGGCCGGATCAGCCTTGAAGAACCTTCTTGAAAAACTTGAAATTACCTTAGATAACATTCTGATACACAACAGAATTTACTGCAGGAGACGCAGATGATCGTGGATGTTTATGTCGGAAATATTTCCTTTGAAGCCACCGAAGAAGATGTTCGCAAGCTCTTTGAGGTGGCCGGTAAAGTTCGTTCGATCCATATGATTACCGATCACAAGTCAGGCAAGTTCAAGGGCTGCGCCTTTGTCAAGATGGCCGACGTCAAGGCCAAGGAAGTGATCGACACCCTCGATGGGGCCTTGCTGGTCAATCGCAAGATCGAGGTTTCCGAGGCCAAACCGCAGAAACCCGGCGAATCCAAACCGCCGGGAAGTCGCGGAAAGCCTGGCCCCGGCGATAAATCGTCCGGGCGACGCCGATAGCTGTAGACAAAAAGGAGCGGCCAGTCGGGCCGCTCCTTTTTGTTCGATTCCATTCGGCCGATCGGTTCTAGCGGTCGACTAATGTAATCTTTTTTCCTTTGAATTCAATGATCTGACCTTTGCGAACCTTACAGCGTTTCCGCAGTTCGACGTCGCCATCCACCCGCACCAACCCTTCGGCAATGAGCATCTTGGCCGTACCGCCACTATGGCACAGACCGACACATTTCAACAGGTTGTGCAGTTCAATGAATTCGTGCCCCTGCAGATCAAATTCGGTCATGGCCCTAAAATCCATCAGGTTCGTTCGTCGCGGCCGTTGAATTTCTCATCCAACCACTTGTACAGCAACAACAAAACGGGCGACAGGTGCATTATCAAGTCGATGATATCGATCGGCCTGCGCAGTTCTCCGTTTGCCAGCATGCGGATTTTTTCAACGACATGGGGTTGAGGAAAAAACGGCGCCAGTCCCAGCAGAACCGCAACGGGAATCAGGATACTGTACGGAATTCTGTCCAGAAAAGCCTTCATGGCTTGCCGCTATTTCTTCTTATATGGTTTTTGGGGCGGCTTTTTCCCGCCCGGCTTGGCGCGACGATCGGCGCCCTTGTCAAATGGACGCTTATTGGCCGGCTTTTCTTTGTATTTAAGAATTTTCCCCTTATCGACACTGAGCTGCAGGCGTTGGCCGCAAACCCAGACATCCTGCAGCAGTCGCACCGTTTCCCGGGGCAGGTCCGCCGGCAGGTCCACCAGGCTGAAGGTGTCATACAGCTTGATCTGTCCGATGTCGTTGCTGCTGAGCTGAGCCTCGTTGCTGATGGCGCCGACGATGTGGCGCGGCTCCACCCCATGGATGCGCCCGACTTCGATCCGGTAACGGGACAGCTCGGCCGTCTCTCCGGCCTTGCGTTCCACGGGTGAAGGACGGCTGGCGGGTTCGGCCACCGACACCTCATCCACCGGGCCGCCTTCGAGTTGCAGCGGCTTGTCCTTCTGCGCCAGGTAGGCCAGGGTGGCGGCGATGCGCCTGTGGCCGACGTCGAACTCATCCTGGTAGCTGTCGATCAGTTCTTCGAAGAATTCCAGATCCTGGGATTCCATGGCTTCGGCGATCTGCTCCTTGAACAGGGTGATTCGGCGGTCGGTGATATCCTTGCGGCTCGGGAGGCTCATCGGCGTTATCGGCTGGCGGGTGGCCTGCTCGATGGCATAGAGCATGCGCCGTTCCCTGGGGGCGACAAACAGGATCGCCTTTCCTTCCCGCCCTGCTCTTCCGGTTCGACCGATGCGGTGGATATAGGACTCGGTGTCGTAGGGAATGTCGTAGTTGACGACGTGGCTGATTCGCTTCACGTCGAGGCCGCGGGCGGCCACATCGGTAGCGACGACGATGTCGAGAGTTCCGTTTTTAAGTCGCTCGATGGTCTTTTCCCGCAGGGCCTGGGTCATGTCGCCGTTGAGAGGGGCGCTGGAAAATCCACGGCCTTCGAGCTTTTCCGCCAGTTCGACAGTGGCGATTTTGGTACGGACGAAAATAAGCATCGCCTCGATTTCTTCGGCTTCGAGAATCCGGGTCAAAGCGTCGAGCTTGTGAAGACCCTTGACCTGCCAGAACCGTTGGCTGATGGTTTCGACCGTGGAGGTTTTACTCTTGATCCGGATTTCGATAGGATCTTTCAGATGGCGTCGGGCCACCCGCAGGACTTCGTTGGGCATGGTTGCGGAAAACAGCGCGGTCTGCCGTTCTGGCGGCGTATGTTCGAGGATCTGATCGACTTCTTCGATGAAACCCATTTTGAGCATTTCGTCCGCTTCGTCCACGACGACACTGGTCAACTTGTCCAGCTTCAAGGTTCCGCGGCGCAGATGGTCCTGAATGCGCCCAGGCGTCCCGACCACGGCGTGTACTCCCCGTTGCAGCTGGCGCAGCTGCTGGCTCATGTTCTGGCCGCCATAAACGGGCAGCACCTGAAAACCCGGCAGATGGCGGGCATAGGTCTGCATGGCCTCGGCGACCTGCAAAGCCAGTTCGCGGGTCGGAGTCAAAACCAGGATCTGCGGGCTTTTGACCGACAGGTCGAGACGACTCAGGAGCGGCAGGGAAAATGCGGCCGTCTTGCCGGTACCGGTCTGGGCCTGGCCAAGGAGGTCGCGTCCTTCGAGCAGCGGAGGGATGCTCTGGGCCTGGATCGGCGAGGGAGTTTCATAGCCGAGTTCATCGACCACCTTGTGAAGAGCAGGAAGGATGGCGAGCTGGGCGAAGCTGACAACGGCATCTTCTGTCATGAATAACCTGTATGGATAGTGCTCGGGAGGGTAAAAAAAAGTCGATTCGAGCGGGATTGAAAGACGGTGAAATCCAACGGAACGGGGAACCTCACAAAACCGTGGAAGTGTAACCCATAATTGATTAAAGAGCCAGCAATTTCGCGGGCGGCCTCCTGAATGATGGCCGCCCGCCATGTTATTCACCAGGCTGTCAATGTTTTCCCGGCACGAGGCCGATGCCGCGGCGTTCCCAGTGAATGTACGCCTCCAGGGCGATCATTTCCGGACTGTCCGTTTCGAGTTTCGTCCCTTCGAGATTATAAAAGTCGATGAAGGCGATTAATTTGCTCACCGACCAACGCAAGAGGCGCCAGGTTTTATCCATGGCGCCTCTTGCGTTGGTCGATTGTCCTCGAGCTTTGTCTACATCCGTTCCAGGGTCTCGATGCCGAGCAGAGACAAACCCTGCTGGAGGGTGCGAGCGGTAAGCAGGGACAGCTTTAGACGGCTCTGCCGGATTTCGTCATTCTCGCAGATCAGCACCGGGCAGCTTTGGTAAAAACTGGAGAAGACGCCGGAAAGTTCGTAAAGATAGCCGCAGAGCAGATGCGGCCAGCCTTTTTCGGCAACCCGATGGACGACCTCACCGAATTGGACCAGTTTGCCGGCGAGGTCTTTCTCGATCTCTTCTTCAAGAATCACCTTCCCCCGCAGTTGATCTTCGCGAATGTCCCCCCGCCGGAAAATACTGGCGACCCGGGTATAGGCGTATAAAAGGTACGGCGCGGTATTCCCCTCGAAACTGAGCATCTGGTCGAAGCTGAAGACATAGTCGCTGGTGCGATGCTTGGACAGATCGGCATATTTGACCGAGGCAATCCCGACCACCCGACCGATGTTGCGGAGTTCGTCGTCCGCCATTTCCGGATTTTTTTCCCGGACCAAAGCATAGGCCCGGGCTTCGGCCTCATCAAGCAATTCGGCCAGTTTAGCGACCCCGCCGGAACGGGTCTTGAACGGTTTGCCGTCGTCTCCCATCACGGTGCCGAAAGCCATGTGTTCGAGTCGGGTGTCGGCACCGGCAAAACCGGCCTTGCGGGCCACGGCGAAGAGCTGCTGAAAGTGCAGCGACTGCCGGTGGTCGACGAAATAGAGGACCCGGTCGGCATGCAGGGTGCGCAGGCGAAAGCGGATGGCCGCCAGATCGGTGGTGGCATAGAGATATCCGCCATCTTTTTTCTGCACGATCATCGGCAAAAGCTCGTCGTCCTTGCCTTTGAATTCGTCGAGAAACACGCAGCGGGCGCCCTGGTTCTCGGTCAACAGACCGGCTGTCGTCAGGTCCTCGATCACCTTGGGCAGGTCGTCGTTATAAGCGCTCTCGCCAATCACGTCCTTACGGGTTAGGGCAACATTCAGGCGGTCGTAAATCTGCTGGCAGTGGGTCAAGGAAATTTCCAGGAACTCGCGCCAGAGCTGATTGCAGTAGGCATCCCCCGACTGCAGTTCGACCACCAGCTGCCGGGCTCGGTCGGCAAATTCGATGGAGGCGTCGAAGCGTCCCTTGGCTTCACGGTAGAAACTTTCCAGGTCGGCCAGCTGCATGCTGATCTCGACGCCGTCCCGGCGCTTCTCTTCCATGTGGGCCAGCAGCATGCCGAACTGGGTGCCCCAGTCGCCGACATGATTGTGCCTGATCACCTTATGCCCCAGAAATTCCAGGGTCCGGGATACCGCATCGCCGATGATGGTCGAGCGCAGGTGGCCGACGTGCATTTCCTTGGCCAGGTTGGGCGATGAGTAGTCAACCACCACCGATTGCGGGTGGGCTACCAGCGGGATGGCCAGACGAGGATCGGCCAGGGCATTCTCGACCTGCCCGGCGAGCCAGTCCGGGTTGAGATAAAAATTGATGAAACCGGGGCCGGCGATCTCGACCTTGAGTACCAACGGTGAGGCGGGCAGGTGGTCGATGATCTCGGTCGCCAGCTGGCGCGGGTTTTTTCTGGCCGCCTTGGCACCGACCAGGGCCAGGTTGGTGGCCAGGTCGCCATGGGTCTTGTCCTTGGTGCGATCGACCTGGATGGCCGGCGCGGTATCGGCCGGGAGCAGTCCCTGCTCCTTCAAGATCGCGATCGCCTGCTCCAGCAGGGTCTGAATCTGTTCTTTCATGTTTCCTCGTCGTGTGTGTACGCGAAACGGTTTTACGAAAAAAGGGAGTGACAGAGTCACTCCCTTTTTCTCGTTGGTCGGGGCGAGAGGATTTGAACCTCCGACCCCGTGCACCCCATGCACGTGCGCTACCAGGCTGCGCTACGCCCCGTCAATCAACGAGGCCGGATTATCTGCCATTTATCCCTCAATGTCAAGGATAAATTTCCCCGGCCTTAATTTTATATTGCTTTTTAAAATCAACAAGTTCCATGTCAAAGCCGGCGCTTGTCGATGACCCGTTTGGCCTTTCCTTCATGACGGGTGATCGAGGCCGGCTCGACCAGCTTAACCTTGGCTCCGACCCCCAGGGTGGAGAGGAGACGCTTTTCCAGTAAATCGACAAAAGCCCGCTGTTTTTTCATCTCGTCGAAGAAAATACTCTCGAAGACCTCGACCTGGACTTCCAGCGTATCCATATTGCCGACCCGGTCGATCACCAGCTGATAGTGGGGTTCGCACCCCTCGACCTGGAACAGGACCTCTTCAATCTGGGTCGGAAAAACATTGACGCCCTTGATGATCAGCATGTCGTCCGAGCGACCCATGGTTTTCTGCATGCGCACCATGGTACGGCCGCAGGGGCAGGCATCATAAATCAGTCGGGTGATGTCCCGCGTCCGGTAACGGATGACCGGGAAGGCCTCTTTGGTGAGGCTGGTCAGCACCAGTTCGCCGATGGAACCGGGGGGCAACGCTTCACCCGTTTCCGGATGGATGATTTCGGGTAGAAAATGATCTTCGAAAAGGTGCATGCCGCAGCGATACTGGCATTCCCCCGCCACTCCGGGTCCCATGACTTCGGAAAGCCCATAATTGTCCGTCGCGATAATGCCGAGCCGGGTTTCGATCTCGCGGCGCATTTCATCGCTCCAGGGCTCGGCTCCAAACAAACCGACCCGCAACGATAACTGCGAAGGGGCGATGCCGAGTTTTTCCATCCGTTCGGCCATGGTCAGAGCATAGGACGGGGTACAGACCAGGGCGCTGGAACGATAATCCTGCATGATCATCAGCTGCTTATCGGTATTGCCGCTCGACATGGGGATGACCGATGCACCGATGCGCTCGGCTCCGTAATGGAGACCGAAAGCGCCGGTAAACAGACCGTAACCGAAGGCGATATGTACGATGTCGTCTTCGGTTACTCCGGCGGCGGTCATGAAACGGGCGGCCAGCTCGGACCAATTGTTCAAATCCTGCCGGGAAT
>MHXM01000181.1:10434-20413 GCA_001825565.1 Desulfuromonadaceae bacterium GWC2_58_13 | reverse complement strand
TGAACAAATCACCAATTTTACCCACCTCCGGATAATAGGCATGGAGCACCCACCCTGCCGCGACAGTTATCGCTAGCACGGCAGCGAACGATACCCACGTCGCTCGGAAGACGCTACCCACCCAGTCGGGGTTGTCCATTGCCTTTGTCCTTTTGACCAGGCTTCCGGCCAGCACGAACTCGAACGCCGCTTCGCCAAGGATCGTCGGGGCGCTGTAGAACAGGAAAATCCCCGCGCCGAAAATGACGGCAAGGAGAACGCCGAGGACAAGGAGCGCCGCGCCCAGGTTCTCATCGAGGTCGGGAACAAGATCGTCGACCTTGTCGCCAACCGTTTCCCCTGCGCCTTTAGCCAAATCGGAGACCGCATCCCCCGCTTCGCCGAAGCTCCCCGAAGCCCCGCCACCACCGAAGTTGCCGCCACCGCCAGTGAAAGTCTCGAGCGTGGGTGAGGTTTTCGAGAATAGAGGGAATGGACCGGGGGCGAGGTCCGTAGTATTTTCGACGACAGCATCGACGGTCTGCCGAGTCTTCGTTTCGGTCGTGGTTGAGACGTACCAGAGCCAGAGCTTTATGAAGACGAAAAAAAGGAGATAGGCGAGGGTGGCGACCAGGGGATAGCGGATGAGGGGGCCATGGACACCGAGATACAGGAACAGTTTGGAGAAGAGGACGCCGCTCAGGCAGGTCGCCAGCAGGATCAGCGACATGTGGAAGCGCAGCAGAAACCGTTTCTGGAACCGGCGAACAAACTTCGCTTTCCTCATTTTCCCTCCAGCATCAAGACAAATAAAAAGCGGCCAACCTGACATTTGCCGGGCCAAGCCTTACAAATGGGGATTAGCCGCAAATGGACAAGGACCTTACCTGGCGATCAGTGTCGGATAAAGATCAGGAAACAGGTAGCCGGCGACCGGTGTCGGCAGAGCCAGTCGCACCGGCACTTTCGGCGTTTTCAGCCAGAGTAGGGGGAGTCGACCCCGCCGAAGCAGGCGATACCGGTTTTGGAAGGCCTTTCGCGGATGATCCGGGCGTTGTTCAAATAGTAGTCGATGATCTTCTTTCCATCCCTGGTTGGAGTAGACCGCAGCGGCGGCGCGTTGCACCGGGTAGGAGGCGTCGTTGAACTTGGTGGTGCGTCGGTTTCAGAGCTTGTTGAGGCTGTACTTCTCGCCTTTGGTGGTGGTCCCCTCAGCTCCTCGCGGGCACCACGATCAGGCGCGAAGGCAAGGAGTGGGTCAACAGCTTGCGCAGAAACGATCTCGATGCACTATCCCCCTGAGTCCTCGACGCAGTGATCGCCGCCAAATCTTACCAAACAAAATAAGAGTACCGCTGTGTTCGACAAGCCACGAATGAAGTGTATGTAAGCTTCAACTCGAAGGGGACGCGCCTATCTTCGCCAGTGCCGTGGCACTCCCTTCCAACTGGCGTAGCGATCCAGCTTTCTGAGCAGTTTATCCGCCTCCATGCGCTGGTATTCGATGAATGCCTTGATTTTCGTGGTTCTGCTGCTGGGGAGCCGGGTGTAGGGACCGCCTCCGTCGTCGATTGTCTTCAGCTGATTCTCCCAGAATTCCTTGTAATAATTGAATTCCCGGAAGCTTCTCTGCCACCAGTCCTGGCCATGTCCGGCAGGGAGTTGATCACTGGCTGGATTTTTTCTGGCAGTCAGGCGTTTATTAGCGGAATCGATGGTGACCGTATAGTCGGCCAGGATGTCCATGCCAACCAGGCCCTGGTAAGCATCCGCCATTTCCTCGACGATGTGTGCCGGGACGTATTCCTCAGTGATTGAGCCGATCTGCACCTTGTCGACAATGGTGCGGATCGCAACCTCACTGCCGCCGATGCCACCGATGGTGACCAGCAGGTTACTGGAGTCTTCGCGGAACAGTCCCAGCTGGCTGGCCAGCTCGGCGGATATCACCAGTCCGGGGGAGCCGGTGTCGACCATGATCGGAGCGGTGACGCGACCGTTAAAGACGATGTCTATGATGACCCGGTCGGCAGTGCCCTCCCGGGCGGTAAAGGGGATATCGATGGTCGCTCCATCCTTCTGGGCAGCGGTGCTCTGGGTGGGAATGTTGGATTTGGTAGCGGTCGGCGCGGGAACGAAGTTGGCGCGAGGCATCTCGGTGACCGTCTTCTTGCTGGCCTTGTCCCTGTATTCGGGGGGAATGTTAAGTTCGGAATCGGTAAAATTGAGCTGCCCTGTCTGGTCCCGCCATTTGAAGATCGTGCCGGCCGAAACCGCGGCCGGGTCGAGGCTGAGCAGAGTTAAGATTAGAAGCAGTGAGGTCCCTATGCATGCTGTTTTCTTGCCTCGACACATTGTCATTTGCGTTCGAAGTGCCTGATGCATTCTGTAAACAGAGGTTTTCATCGTCCCCTCCCCTCGAAAAGATCAATAGGAATCAGCCGGAGATGGCCTGCTGCTGCCGCCAAATCCGGCCCAACGAGCATGAGAAAAAGTTTCGCATACAGCGCGATTGATTGCCAGCAGAAATCCAAAATCCAAATACAAACAAGAAGGGCGGCCTCATCGGCCGCCCTTTTCATCCTCTTATTTGCCCCACTTTTTCTTGATCCGCTCCACCGCCTCGATCACGTTTTCCTTATGACCGAAGGCCGAGAGGCGGAAGTAGCCTTCGCCGCTGGGTCCGAAGCCCGATCCCGGCGTGCCGACGACGTTGCACTCGTTCAGCAGCTTGTCGAAGAAATCCCAACTGCTGAGCCCGCCAGGGGTTTTCAGCCAGATGTAGGGGGCGTCGACCCCGCCATGGCAGACGATGCCGGCGGCGGTGAGGCCTTCGCGGATGATGCGGGCGTTGTCCATGTAGTAGTCGATGATTTCCTTGGTTTCCTTCCACCCCTGGTCCGAGTAGACGGCGGCGGCGGCTTTCTGCACCGGGTAGGAGGCGCCGTTGAACTTGGTGGTGGTGCGGCGGTTCCACAGCTTGTTGAAGGAATATTTTTCGCCGCTCGCGGTGGTCCCCATCACTTCTTCGGGCACCACGACCAGCCCGCAGCGAACGCCGGTGAAGCCGGCGGTCTTGGAGAAGGAGCGGAACTCGATGGCGCACTTTTTCGCCCCTTCGATCTCGTAGATGGAGTGGGGGATGTCGGGGTTGGTGATGAAGGCTTCGTAGGCGGCGTCGAAAAAGATCACCGCGCCGCTCTGGTTGGCGTAGTCGACCCACTTCTTCAGCTCGGCTTTGCTGGCCACGGTGCCGGTCGGGTTGTTGGGAAAGCAGAGGTAAATGATGTCGACCTTCTCCTTCGGCAACTCGGGGATGAAGTTGTTGGCCTCGGTGCAGGGGAGGTAGACGATCCCCTGGTAATAGCCCTTCTCGTCGGCTTCGCCGGTGCGGCCGATCATCACATTGGTGTCGTTGTAGACCGGGTAGACCGGATCGCCGATGGCGACCCGGTTGTCGAGGGCGAAGATGTCGAGGATGTTGGCGCAGTCGCACTTGGACCCATCGGAGATGAACATCTCGCCGGTTTTCAGCTCAACGCCAAGGGACTTGTACGATTTATCGATGATGGTGTCGATCAGCCAGTCGTAGCCCTGTTCGGGACCGTAGCCGGCGAAGTGGTCAAGGGTGCCGAGATCGTCGACGGCGTCGTGGAAGGCTTTGAGCACCGCCGGAGCCAGCGGGCGGGTGACGTCGCCGATGCCGAGACGGATGACCTTGGCTTGAGGGTTGGCGGCGGAAAATTCACGGACCCGGCGGCCAATTTCGGGAAACAGGTAGCCAGCCTTGAGTTTCAGGTAGTTGTCGTTGATGCGAGCCATGGGAAAAATAAACCTCCGGGAAATCGTTTATAAGAAAATCGGCCTCGCGCCCACTCATTTCATTCGCTCGAGAGCACAGAGAACACAGAGAAAAAGTCTATATTCCTGGTTTTCCTCTGCGATCTCAGCGTGCTCGAGTGAGCGAAGCGAACGGGCGAGAGGGTGTTTGAAAAGGATTACTTGCTGGCTTTGTCTTCAATCCATTCGCCGGCTTTTTGCATGTCCTTGCCGACGCCTTTGGTGGTTTCGCAGCCACCCAGGAAAAGTGCCGTCGCCAGCAATAGGATCATCAGGCGTGTCATGGTTCTTCTCCGTCGGGTTATTTCAGTCCGAGCACATCCTGCATGTCGTACATGCCGGGCTTTTTGCCGGCCAGCCAGCCGGCGGCACGCACGGCGCCGCGGGCGAACATGTCGCGGCTCATGGCGCGGTGGCTGATCTCGATGCGCTCGCCCATGCCGATAAAATAGACGGTGTGCTCCCCGACGATGTCGCCGCCGCGCACGGTCTGCATGCCGATCTCTTCCTTGGTCCGCTCGCCGCACATCCCCTCGCGGTGGTAGTTGGCGACTTTGTTGTAATCGCGCCCCAGGGCCTCGGCCACGACCTCGCCCATGCGCACGGCGGTGCCGGAAGGGGAGTCCTTCTTCTTGTTGTGGTGCAGCTCGACGATTTCGACGTCGAAGCCGTCGCCGAGGATCCGCGCCGCTTCCTTGAGCAGCTTGAAGCAGGCGTTGACCCCGACGCTCATGTTGGGGGCGAGCACCACGGGGATTTGCGCGGCGAAAACTTCGGCCTGCCTGCGTTGCTCGGGGGTGAAGCCGGTGGAGCCGATGACGATCATCTTGCCGAGCTTGGCGCAGACCGCCATGTTGGCGAGGGTGACCTCGGGAAAGGTGAAGTCGATGAGCACGTCGGCGTTGGTCAGCGCTTCTTCGAGGCTGGCGCGGATAAGGACGCCGCTTTCGCCGCAACCGGCGATGAGTCCGGCATCCTGGCCGATCATGGCGTGGCCCGGCTGTTCGCAGGCCCCGGCCAGCTCCATCCCATCGGCTTCCTTGATGGCGGCGATGATGCGCCCGCCCATCCGCCCGGCGGCACCGGTGACGGCAATCCTGATCATATGCAATCCTTCTTGGTAGCGATGTAGGGGCAGCCCCCTGTGGCTGCCCTTGTCACGTGTCCGCCCTGGGCAGGCACGGGGGCCTGCCCCTACGAAATCATCAGATCAATTCGTATTTCTTCATCACACCCGTGAGTTTTTCCAGGGTGGCCGGCTGCATGCCGACCAGCGGCAGGCGCACGTCGGCGCCGCATTTGCCCATCAGGCTGGCGGCGGTTTTGACCGGTACCGGGTTGGACTCGATGAACATGGCGTTGTGGATTTCGAGCATTTTCAGATGCATCTTGCGGGCATCTTCCCAGCGACCTTCGTTGATGGCGACGACCATCGCCTTGACTTCCCTGGGCATGATGTTGGCGGTGACCGAGATGATCCCCTTGGCACCGATGGCCATCAGCGGCAGGGTGAGGAAGTCGTCGCCGGAGAGGACGTCGATCTTGTCTCCGGCGGCGGCGAGGATCTCGCCGGACTGGGTGATGTTGCCGGAAGCTTCCTTGATCGCCACGATGTTGCCGAACTCGGCCAGGCGGATGGTGGTTTTCGCTTCCATGTTCATGCCGGTGCGGCCGGGGACGTTGTAGAGCACCTGCGGCAGGGCGACGGTTTCGGCGATTTTTTTGTAATGCTGGTACAGCCCTTCCTGCGACGGCTTGTTGTAGTAGGGGGAAACCAGCAGGACGCCGTCGGCGCCCATTTTCTTGGCGTGCTGGGAGAGGGCGATCGCTTCGGTGGTGCTATTGGAACCGGTGCCGGCGATGACCGGAACCCGCTTGCCCACCTGTTCGATGCAGATCTGGATGACGCGATCGTGCTCCTCGTAGTCGAGGGTGGCCGACTCGCCGGTGGTCCCGCAGGGGACGATGACATCGGTGCCGTTTTCGATCTGAAATTCGATCAGTTGACGATATCTCTCTTCATCGACCCGGCCTTCCGTGGTGAAGGGGGTGATGATGGCGACCATGGAACCTTTAAACATGGGTTTCCTCCAGAATGAAAAATGAAAAGATGTTGCAATCCCCGTAAGAACGTATCGCGGAAAAGCCTGGGTTTTCCCGCTGGAAGTTAAGTGTAAACGCTGGAAAAACGTATTGGTAGCATACCTTCAGGGCAAAGTCAAAGTTCGTTTGAAAACCTCATTGGCCGGCTTTCGGCGTGACTTCGACGGGTACCGAAGCGGTGCTTTCCAGGCGTGTGTTTTCCATATTTACGACGGCGCGCAGGGTATAACTGTAGCGGCTGTCGTTCTGCAGGCCGAAATCCTCGAAAGAGGTTTCGGTTAACAGAACGTTGTTGACCGGAAGGGACGTCAGCATTTCTCCGCTGCCGCGGCGATACAGGTTGTAGCCGAGAAATTCCCCGCCGGCGAGTGCGGCGGCCGGTTGCCAGTCGAGGCGCGCCATGCGGTCGTGAGCGCTCGCTCGAAGTCCGGTTGGGGCGGGCAGGGGGGCGAGAAACGGGTGGCGGATGCTGGCCGGGGCGCCTTCGCGGTTGCGCCGGGTGTAGGCGACCACTTTGTACTGATAGCCGAAACCCGGCTCCAGATCGTCATCCCAGATTATCAGGCGATCGCCCCGGCGCTCGGTATTTTTCAGAAAATCCAGGTCGACCTGGCGCAGCAGGGTCGAGGTGTCGCGGCATTCGGGGCAATCGTCGACCAGGTCGTAGCGCATCCTGAACACGTTGAATCCCTGCAGGTCGGTGAGCGGCGAGCCGTCCTGATTGCTGGCGGGAATGTCCCAGGCCAGTTGCATGAGGTCCCCCTGCTGCAAGGCGGCGGGTTTTCCCGGCGCCGCCGGCAACGGATGTTCGAGGGGTTTGACCGGACCCACCTTGCCGCAGCCGCCAAGCATCAGCAGCAGGCAGGCGAGCAGGGGGATCAGGGGGGACTTGGTTACGACTGATTTCATGGGTTCGTTGCTTTCCAGATGAATGAAGCCGAAAAAAACGCGCTATCCTTTGCGTTCAGCCCGGGCGCGGGCGATTTCCCGTTCCACCGCCTCGCGCGCCGTGCCGCCCGTGGCGCGACGGGCGTTGACCGAGGCTTCGAGGGTGACGTAATCATAGATGTCCGTATCGATCAGCTCGGAGAACTGGCGGAACTCCTCGATGCTGAGCTCGGGGATGTCCTTGCCGTTCTCGATGCAGTAGCGCACCGTTTTGCCGACCACCTCGTGGGCGTTGCGGAAGGGGAGACCCTTGCGGACGCAGTAGTCGGCGACGTCGGTGGCGGTGGAAAAACCACGGGCGGCGGCGACACGCATGTTTTCGGCCCGCACCTTCATCAGGGCGATCATGTCGGCGAAAATCTTCAGCGACCCCTTGACCGTGTCGATGGAATCGAACAGCGGCTCCTTGTCTTCCTGCATGTCCTTGTTGTAGGCCAGCGGCAGCGACTTCATCAGGGTCAGCAGCGAGATCAGGTTGCCGTAGACCCGGCCGGTCTTGCCGCGCACCAGTTCGGGGACGTCGGGGTTTTTCTTCTGCGGCATGATCGAGGAACCGGTGCAGAAGGCGTCGGTCAGTTCGATGAAGGCGAAGTCGGCGGAGGACCAGAGGACCAGCTCTTCGGACAGGCGCGACAGGTGCATCATCAGGATTGCGCTGGCGGCGCAGAATTCGATGGCGAAGTCGCGGTCGGAAACCGAGTCGAGACTGTTGCGGGTCACCCCGGAAAAGCCGAGCTGCTCGGCGACGAACTCGCGGTCGATGGGGAAGGTGGTGCCGGCCAGTGCCCCGGCTCCCAGCGGCAGCACGTTCATCCGCTTCAGCACGTCGTGCATGCGGCCGGCATCCCGTTTCATCATCTCGTAATAGGCCAGCATGTGATGGGCGAAAAGGATCGGCTGGGCGGTCTGCAGATGGGTGTAGCCGGGCATGATGACGCCGAGGTTCCCCTCGGCCTGGGCCAGCAACGACTCCTGCAGCTGGTCGAGGTAGCCGAGGATCTCCTTCAACTCGTCGCGCAGGTAGAGGCGCACGTCGAGAGCGACCTGGTCGTTGCGGGAGCGGGCGGTATGCAGCTTGCCCCCGACCGCTCCGATGCGTTCGATGAGGCGGGCCTCGATGTTCATGTGGATGTCTTCGAGGGCGACCTTGAACTCGAATTTCCCCTTCTCGATGTCGACCAGGATGGATTCAAGCCCGGCCATGATCTGCTGGGCCTCATCCTTGCTGATGATGCCCTGCCTGGCCAGCATCCGGGCGTGGGCCAGGGACCCCTGGATATCGTAACGGTACATCCGCTTGTCGAAATCGATCGATGCGGTGAATTCTTCAACAAACTTGTCGGTCGGCTGGGTAAACCGTCCCGCCCAGGGTTTTTCGCTCATGCTGTGAGGCTCCATTTCGGGGTTGATCGACTGCCGGACGAGCCGGTAGAAATGTCAGTTGAAGTCGCTGCTTCCGTCGATCCGTTGCCACTGTCCCTGGTCGGACCGGAAGATGCCGTGGATTTTCAGCGGCACCCGGGTGGTGCGGGGATCGAGTTCGTGAAACAGGGGAAGGTTGAAGTAGTACAGACGGGTCGCGGTACCGAAACGCAGCCGGCAGACCGGCAGGCCGTCGAAATCGTCGCTGACGAACTCGGCATCCTCCACCGGGCCGATTTTGTGGCTTTTGTGAATGATAACCGAGGAATGGCCGAAGGTAAGGCGGTCGCTGCCGGGCAGCCCGCTGGTCTCTTCCGAGGTGTTGCAGAAGACCGTGATGGTTTCCCGGACCCCGGGCGTGTAGGCCAGATATTCACCGTAAAAACCGTTGACCACGTCGCGGAAGGCGTGATGTTCGGGTTTGGGGTTGCACTCGAGCACCGCCAGCAGATCGAGTCGCTGCCGGGTCTGGAAAAACAGCTCGTTGGCCTTGTCGATGATGTGGTTGATGTTCGACTGATAGGTATCCCGGTAGACGTAGTCGAGGCAGATCAGCGACATGAAATTGAAACAGGCCGGCTGGCAGCGGAACAGGGGGAACACCTTGCCGCGATAAAGGTCGTGCAGGGAGTCGAGATGCTCTTCGCCGACGAAAGGGTGGCTCTTGGCCTGCAGAAAAACCCGCATCCTCCCGTCCGCCTCCTTGACCGCGGTGACGCTGACGTTGGTCGGGATATCCACGATGTCGCCGGCGTCGAGATCCTCGATCACCGAGGCCAGGGTCTCGATGTTGTCGTTCCGGTGGCGGGCCAACAGGTCGCGATAGTCGGCCAGGCGGATGTGTTCGACGCCAAACATGACGATCGAGTTGGGGCGGAACTGCTGGTCGACGATTCGCAGGGTTTCCTCGACGTGGGCGGCTGGCATGACCGCTTCCGGAAAAATCAGGAAGTGACACTTCTTCAGGTTGCCTTTCCCTTCCGCGATCAGATACAGGATGGCGCGGATCTGGTTCCAGCTCTGCTCGGGATCGACCAGCCGGCAGGCCCAGTCCTTCATGCTGAGTTGGCTGGGAATCTGGCAGACCATGCTGTGCAGATGATGTCCGTGCAGGAAGTCGATATTAAGTTGTTTTTCGACGATGCTGAACATGGCGGACTTTCAGCCGTTTTCAAACGGACAGACCTGGGGAAGCTGCTTTTCGCCGGGGATTTCGTCGGCCGGAATGCGTGCCGGGGGGGGCTGGTCCCCCCACCCCAGCTCGGGAAAAACCTTGCCGAGGATGTGCCGGGTGCCGGGGGGCATGGGGTAGCCGGACAGGGCGCTTTTGCCAACCCAGACCGCCACGGTGCACTCCTCGCCGTTGGGTTTCAGATCGAAACTCAACGGGCTGGCCCGGTAATAGAGGATGATGAAATGGGCGTTGCTCTGGCCGACGTTGACGTGTTCGAATACGTCGATCAAACCCTCGGCTCGCACCTCGATGCCGACTTCCTCTTTCACTTCGCGGTGCAGGGCCTCCAGAATCGATTCGCCGTGGTCGATCTTGCCGCCCGGCATCACCCAAAGGCTGCAGAAGGGTTCGATGCAGCGACGGGTCAGCAGGACCCGGTCCTGTTCGTCGATGACGCAAGCGACCACCGACGTTTTGATCTGGGGTTGTTTAGAAAATTCCATAATCATTGAC
>MHXM01000181.1:1640-10426 GCA_001825565.1 Desulfuromonadaceae bacterium GWC2_58_13 | reverse complement strand
CGACGATTCCCGGTTATTTGCGGTTCTGGCGGTGAATGGCGGCGATGCGCAAGCGCAGGGTGTTGAGCTTGATGAAGCCCTCGGCGTCGGCCTGGTTGTAGACCTCGTCCTTCTCGAAGGTGGCGAAATCGACATTGAACAGGCTGTCGGTGGCCGAATCGCGGCCGACGACCCGGCAGTGTCCTTTGTACAGCTTGATGCGGGCCTTGCCGTTGACGGTCTGCTGCGAGGCGTCGATCAGCGCTTGCAGCACCGTGCGTTCGGGAGAAAACCAGTAGCCGTTATAGATCATGTCGGCATAGCGGGGGACCAGCGAGTCGCGCAGATGCATGACTTCGCGGTCCATGCAGATCGACTCGACGGCGCGGTGGGCTTCTTCGAGGATGGTGCCGCCCGGGGTTTCGTAGACGCCCCGGCTTTTCATGCCGACATAGCGGTTTTCCAGCAGGTCGACCCGGCCGATACCGTGCTTGCCGCCGAAGACATTGAGCTTGGCCAGCAGCTTGGCCGGCGACAGGCGCTCGCCGTTGACCGCTACGGCATCCCCTTTTTCGAATTCGACTTCGACATATTCGGGCTGGTCCGGAGCATCCTCGGGACGGACGGTGAGCTGGTACATCTCTTCCGGGGCCTCGGCCCAGGGGTTTTCCAGGATGTCCCCCTCGAAGGAGATGTGCAGCAGGTTGCGATCCGAGCTCCAGGGAAATTTCTTGCTGGTCGGCACCGGGATGCCGTGCTTTTTCGCATATTCTTCCAGGGCGGTGCGGCTTTTCATGGTCCACTCGCGCCAGGGAGCGATGACCTTGATCGTCGGGTCGAAGTGGTAGTAGGCGACCTCGAAGCGAACCTGGTCGTTGCCCTTGCCGGTGGCGCCGTGGGAAACGGCGTCGGCGCCTTCCTTGGCGGCGATTTCCATCTGCGCCTTGGCGATCAGCGGCCGGGCGATGGAGGTGCCGAGGAAGTAGCGACCTTCGTAAACAGCATTGGCGCGGAACATGGGGAAGACGAAGTCGCGGGCGAATTCTTCTTTAAGGTCGACGATGTGACAGCTGCTGGCGCCGGTTTTCTTGGCCTTTGCGGGAATGCCGTCGAGTTCTTCACCCTGGCCGAGGTCGGCGGAGTAGGCGACCACTTCGCAGTCGTACTCTTCGGTCAGCCATTTGAGGATAATGGAGGTGTCCAGGCCCCCGGAATAGGCGAGGACGACTTTTTTGACGGTGGTTTTCTTGGACATGATTGTCTCCTTGGTTGATTGGGAAGCAGCGGGCCAGAAATGTCTGGCGGCTGAATTAAAGTTTAACGACGTAGGTGTCGGCAATACGGTCGTGCAACCCCTGCTTTCGGTCGTCGAAAGCGACCATCAGATAACCGATGCCGAGCAGGATGCCGGAAAGGAACTTGCCCGGCACTTCGCGCAGAAAGGCCCGGCCATAGCCGATCTCGGCGCCGCTGGTACGGATCACTTTGATGCGCAGCACCATCTTGCCGGGGGTCTGGCCGCAGTAACCGGTGAAAAAGACGGAGTAAGTGAACCCGAACAGCATGCTGAACAGAAAGATCAGCATGCTGTAAGCGGAACTGTCCCCGGGGACTCCGCCCATCAGGTTGCTCGCGGTGATCGCCAGAATAAAGGTGAAAAAGACCTGTGCCAGGCCGGCCAGCAAGGAATCGACCAGCGTGGCGACCACGCGGATCCAGAAGCCCGCCTTGGGCAGGTCGGCCGCGGCCGCCCGCACCGGGGCCAGGGCGGCAACCGCGGGCTCCGGAGCCGGCCCGGCCGCGCTCCGCGAAATCTTCTCCGGCAGGGCAAAGGGTACTTTGCAGCGGGGACAGACGACTTTTTTGACGCTGTCCGGAATCCGGTCCGGATCGATTTCCTTGGAAAATTCGCAGTGGGGGCAGGTCAGAGTCATAGAACCAGTAATTGGTGATTGGTTATCGGCGATTGGCGGCGACCCTTTATCCCATCAAGGTGGCCATGATGGCCTTCTGCACATGCAGGCGGTTTTCCGCCTGGTCGAAAATTACCGAATGCGGCCCCTCGATCACCTCGTTGGTGATTTCCTCATCGCGGTGGGCCGGCAGGCAGTGCATCACGATGCAGGAGGGATCGGCCAGGGCGACGATGCCGGCGTTGATCTGGAAGCCCTTGAAGGCCTGTTCCCGCTCCTTCTGTTCGGCTTCCTGGCCCATGCTGGCCCAGACATCGGTATTGAGGACCATGGCTCCGCGTGCCGCTTCTTTGGGATCGTGGGTGTAGCGGATCTTCGCCCCCATCTTTTCGGCCCGGGCCATGACCGTTGCGTCGGGTTGGTAGCCCTTGGGGGTGGCGATCCGCAGTTCGAAGCCGAAGATCGCGGCGGCGTTGATCCAGCTGTTGGCCATGTTGTTGCCGTCGCCGATCCAGCAGTAGCTGAGTTCGCGGCAGTTGCCCTTATGCTCGATGACGGTGAACAGGTCGGCCATCACCTGGCAGGGGTGGTAGAGGTCGGTCAGGCCGTTGATGACCGGAATGTCGGCATAGCGGGCAAAGTCTTCGACAGCCTGCTGCGAGTAGGTGCGGATCATCACGCCGTCGCAGTAGCGGGCCATGCAGCGGGCGGTGTCCTGGATCGGTTCGCCCCGTCCCATCTGGGTGCTGCCGGAGGAGAGAAACAGGCCGTGTCCGCCGAGCTGGAACATCCCTGCTTCGAAGGAAACCCGGGTGCGGGTCGAGCTTTTTTCAAAGATCATGGCCAGGGTTTTCCCCTTGAGCAGCTGATGCTCCTCACCGCGTTTCTGTTTGGCTTTGAGTTCGACGGTCAGGGCGAAGATCTGTTCCAGGTCTTCGCGGCTCCAGTCGGTGAGGGCAAGAAAGTCTTTTTGCACTGTAGGTTCTCCTGAAAAAATTAAATTCACCGGTCGGGTCGCGGCAGGGCTGCGACCTATCTATTCAATCTCGGCAAGAATGCCATCGAGAATCGACATCGCCTCGTCGATCTCGGCGGCGGTCACGGTCAACGGCGGGACGAAACGCAGCACCTTGCCGACCGTGCAGTTGAGCAGCAGCCCGCGTTCCAGAGCCTTGTTGACGATGGGCGCGCCCTCGATCGAGAGCTCCATGCCGAGGATCAGGCCCCGGCCGCGCACGGCGACGACGAAAGGGTAACGGTTCCGCAGTTCTTCCAGCCGGTGGCGCAGGGTGTCGCCCATGGCGACACAGTTTTCCAGCACGCCGTCCTCCAGCAGTACTTTCATGGCGGCGACGCCGGCGGCGGTCACCAGGGGATTGCCGCCGAAGGTGGAGCCGTGGGTGCCGGGGCCGAAGCTCTCGGCGATTGCCTCGCGGGTCACCATGGCGCCGATGGGTGGGCCGCCGGCCAATGCTTTGGCCAGGGTCATGATGTCCGGTTCCATTCCTTCGTTCTGGTAGCCGAACAGGGTTCCGGTACGGCCGCAACCGGACTGAACTTCATCGAAAATCAGCAGCAGCTTGTGGGCATCGCAAAGCTCGCGCACTTGAGCCAGGTAGCCGGCCGGCGGCACGTTGACGCCACCCTCGCCCTGGATCGGTTCAAGCAGAATGGCGCAGGTGCCAGAGCCGACGGCGCTGCGCAGGGCGTCGATGTCGCCGAACGGGACATAGCTGAAGCCGGGAACCACCGGTTCGAAACCGAGCCGTACCTTCTCCTGCCCGGTGGCGCTGATGCCGCCGATGGTGCGGCCGTGGAAGGAGCCGAGAGCCGTGATCACCTCGAAGCGGTTATCCCCGTGCTTTTCCTTGCTGAACTTGCGCGCCAGCTTGATCGCCGCCTCGTTGGCCTCGGCCCCCGAGTTGCAGAAGAAGACCCGGTCGCCGAAGGAATTGGCGCACAGGATCTCGGCCAGTTCGATCTGCTGCGGGATGTGGTAGTAGTTGGAGCAGTGAATCAGCGTGGCGGCCTGCCGTTGCAGGGCGGCGACCACCTTGGGATGGCAGTGCCCCAGGCTGTTGACCGCGACTCCGGCGAGAAAATCGAGATAGGCCTTGCCATCGGCGTCCCACAGCCGGCAGCCCTCGCCTCGCACCGGCACCAGCGGATACCGGCCGTAGGTTTTAGCAATATGTTTGTCGCCCCGGGCGATCCATTCGGAGGATGTGCTCATCGGATTCATCTTTCTTTTTCAATCGGAGGGAGAATTTCCCCAATCACTAATGACCAATCACAGGGCATCAAAATCGGGCGATGGCCGTGCCGATCCCCTTGTCGGTGAAGATCTCAAGCAGGCAGGCGTGCTCCATGCGGCCGTCGATGATGTGAGTCTTGGCGACCCCCTCCTCGACGGCGTCGAGGCAGCAGTTGACCTTGGGGATCATGCCGCCGGTGATGGTGCCGTCGTTGATCAGGTCGGCCACCCGCCGAACGTCGATGGTGGAGATCAGTCTCCCCTGCTTGTCCTTGACCCCCTCGACGTCGGTGAGCAGGATCAGCTTTTCGGCGCGCAGGGCGCCGGCCACCTTGCCGGCCACCAGGTCGGCGTTGATGTTGTAGGTTTCGCCGTTCAGGCCGGCGCCGATGGGCGCGATGACCGGAATGAAATTGTTTTTTTCCAGCGCTTCGATGATCGCCGGATTGACCGTTTCCACTTCTCCGACCAGGCCGATGTCGATGATCTCGGGGGTCAGGGTATCGGGGTTGACCGCGGTCATTTCCATCTTGCGGGCGGTCAGCAGGCCGCCGTCCTTGCCGGTCAGGCCGACGGCCCGGCCGCCGTGGCGGTTGATGTTGGCGACGATTTCCTTGTTGACCTTGCCGCCCAATACCATTTCGACCACGTCCATGGTGGCGCGGTCCGTGACCCGCATCCCCTGGACGAAGTAACTCTGGATGTTCATCGCCTTGAGAACCTGGCCGATCTGCGGGCCGCCGCCGTGGACCACTACCGGGTTGAGGCCGATGTATTTCATCAGGATGATGTCCTGGGCGAAGGATTCCTTGAGTCGTTCCTCGACCATGGCGTTGCCGCCGTACTTGATGACGATGGTCTTGTTGTAGAAACGCTTGATGTAGGGGAGCGCTTCGGTCAGAACCTTGGCTTTATTGATGATGTCCTGCATGGCGTTTTTCCTTGTAGGGGCGCTGCTTGCTGCGCCCTTTATCCTGATCTGGCGAAAACGGGCGCGGCAAGCAGCGCCCCTACAACATCAAAAATCCGTCTTACAAAATGTATCGCGACAGATCCTCGTCCTTGACGATCTCGGCCAACCGCTGATTCACGTAGGGGCCATCGATGGTGATGGTCTTGTCCTGACGCTCCGGCGCGTCGAAGGAGAGGTCCTCCAGCAGCTTTTCCATGATCGTGTGCAATCTGCGGGCGCCGATGTTTTCGGTGCGCTCGTTGACCAGGGCGGCGGTGCGGGCGATTTCGTGGATGCCGTCGTCGGTGAAGTTGAGTTCGATCCCTTCAGTGTGCATCAGCGCGGCGTACTGACAGGTCAGGGCGTTCTTCGGCTCGCTTAGGATGCGCACGAACTCGTCTTCGCCGAGGCTTTCCAACTCGACCCGGATCGGAAACCGTCCCTGCAACTCGGGGATCAGGTCCGACGGCTTGGAAACGTGAAAGGCGCCGGCGGCGATGAACAGCACGTGGTCGGTCTTGACCGGCCCGTACTTGGTGTTGACCGTGCTTCCCTCGACGATGGGGAGGATGTCGCGCTGCACCCCTTCGCGGGAGACTTCGGGGCCATGGCCTCCCTCGCGGCTGGCGATTTTGTCGATTTCGTCGATGAAGATAATGCCGCTCTGCTCGGTGCGCTCCTTGGCCAGGGCGTGGACCTTGTCCATGTCGACCAGCTTTTCGGCCTCCTCGTTGATCAGCATCTCCTTCGCCTCGGCGACTTTCATGCGCCGGCGCTTGGTCTTTTTCGGGAACAGGTTGCCAAACATCTCCTTGAAGTTGATCCCCATTTCCTCCGAACCCTGAGGGGTGAGAACCTCCATCATCGGCATCTTGACTTCCTGGGTTTCGATCTCGACGAAGCGCTCGTTGAGTTCGCCCATGCGCAGCAGCTTGCGCAGTTTGTCGCGGGTTCCGCTTTCGCCTTTGGCTTCGGCGGATTCGACCGCGTGTTTTTCGCCGGGCAGGAGCAGGTCGAGCAGGCGTTCTTCGGCATGGTCCTCGGCCTTGATCCGCACGGCTTGCGCCTCTTCTTTTTTGACCATGATGATGGCCAGTTCGATCAGGTCGCGGACCATGCTTTCGACGTCGCGGCCGACATAGCCGACTTCGGTGAATTTGCTGGCTTCGACTTTGACGAAGGGGGCCTGGGCGAGCTTGGCCAGACGGCGGGCGATCTCGGTTTTGCCGACCCCGGTCGGGCCGATCATGATGATGTTTTTCGGGGCGATTTCGTCCCGTAGTTCGGCCGGAACCTGCTGGCGGCGCCAACGGTTGCGCAGGGCCACGGCGACGGCGCGCTTGGCGCCTTTCTGGCCGACGATGTAGCGGTCGAGCTCGGATACGATTTCCCGTGGGGTAAAATTGTTCACGGCAGAGTCTCCACGAGAATGTTGTCGTTGGTGTAGATGCAGATTCCGGCGGCGATATGCATGGCCTGTTCGACGATCTCGCGGGCCGGCAGCTCGGAATGGTTCAGCAGGGCGCGAGCCGCGGCCAGGGCAAAGGGGCCGCCGGAGCCGATGGCGGCCACCCCGTCGTCCGGCTCGATGACATCCCCGACCCCGGAAAGGACCAGGGTGGTTTCGGTATTGGCCACGATCAACAGCGCTTCCAGTTTGCGCAGAATGCGGTCGGTGCGCCAATCCTTGGCCAGGGCAACTGCTGCCCTGGGGAGGTTGCCGCGGTATTCCTGAAGTTTGGCGTCGAATTTTTCGAACAGGGTGAAGGCGTCGGCGGTGCTGCCGGCGAACCCGGCCAGCACCTGATCGTTGTACATCCGCCGCAGCTTGCGGGCGCCGTGCTTCATTACCGTGTTGCCGAGAGTCACCTGTCCGTCGCCGGCCAGGGCAATTTCGTTGTTTTTGCGAACACAAACGATGGTAGTACCACGAAACATGGGCTTCCTCCTGCCGCATCGGCAGTCCGTTTTTCAGGAAAAGAAAAATGCGGCTAATATATCACAGGCACTACGGCATGAAAAAGAAAAATGCCGCCTCCGGAGCGGTTGCCCCGAGAGAGACGGCACTTTTCCCGCTTGGTCGGGCATCGGTCAGGCGAAAGGGAGTTCGATGGTGGCGATGGTTCCCTTTTCCGGGGTGCTTTCGAGCAGTAGCCGCCCACCGTGGCTGCCGATGAACTGGCGGGCGTAAAAGAGTCCCAAGCCAAACCCGCGAATCTGCCCGGTACGATCCGGGTCGACCTGGTAGAATTTTTCGAAGACCTTGGGCAGTTCATCCGCGGGGATTCCCTGGCCGGTGTCTTTGACGATCAGACGGACGACCTTCTCGGTCACTTCGCCCATCAAGTGGATCGTGCCCCCCTTGTGGGTGAACTTGATGGCATTCTCCAGGACCGCCCGCAGGGCGAAGCTGATCCGTTTGCGGTCGAGGGACATTTCGGGGAAATTGCTTTCGAAGGTCGAGGTCAGCACCACCCCTTTGTTGAGGGCGGAATAGTTGAGGTCGCCCGCCACGCTCTGGGCGATGTCCCGCAGGTTGCAGGGGGAGAGTTCCGGCGGGCCCTCGCGCAGGATGACCTCGCTGTAGAAGAGCAGGTCCTTGATCAGGTAGCCGAGGTACTTCGACTCGTCCAGAATCAGCGCCAGGGTTTGCTGATAGGTGGGGTCGCTGGGATCGCCGAAACCCCGGGAAAGATTCTGGATGAACAGGGAAATGGCGGTGATCGGGGTTTTCAGTTTGTGGGAAACCAGGCCGAGAAACTCGGATTTGAGTTTGTCCAGGCGCTTGAGGTGCAGCAGTTCCTCTTTGAGAGCCTTTTTTTCCAGCACCTTGTCGATGGTGGTCTTCAACTGAAGCAGGTTCATCGGTTTGGTGATGAAGTCGTCGGCGTCGGATTTGAGGGCTCGCAGGATGATCTCTTTGTCGGCGTAGCCGGTCATGATGACGACGATCTGGTTCGGCGTCTTGTCCTTGACCGTCTTGAGCAGGTCGAGGCCGTTGACTTGCGGCATCATGACGTCGGCCAGCACCACATCGACTCGTTCATGATCGAGAATGTTGAGCGCTTGCTCGCCGTCCTCGGCCTGAAGAATCCGGTACCCCTTGAGGGCTCTGCTGCACAGGTCGCGGATGACCGACTCATCGTCGACGATCAGGATGGTCCGACCTTCCATCTCCTGCTGCAATTGCGGTTGGCCCTCTAAATTGAGTTTCACTGGCATCCCTTCATTTCGGTTCAGTAAGAGTCCGGTCTCGGGCTCAATCTCCTTGCAGGGCTGCGCGGACCACGTCCCCGGCTCCACCAATGGCCGCGCCGAGATTTTCCGGTTGGTTGCCGCCGGCTTGAGCCAGGTCCGGTCGACCGCCCCCTTTGCCACCGACTTGCTCGGCGAGCACGCGGATAATCTGGCCGGCGTGCAGACGTCCGGTGAGATCTTTGGTGACGGCGACCAGCAGGCTGGCTTTGTCGTCCGTCTTGCAGCCGAGAATCACCACCCCCGACTGCAGTCGGTCGCGGAGCTGGTCGGCCAACTCCCGCAGCCCTTTGGCGTCGCTGCCGGAAATTTCCACTGCCAGCAGTTTGATCCCGGCGGCGTCCTGAACCTTATCGAGGAGTTCGCCGGCCTGGCCGGCATTGAGCCGACCCTGCAGCATTTCGATTTCCCGCTCCATTTCCTTCTGCCGTTC
>MHXM01000181.1:1296-1589 GCA_001825565.1 Desulfuromonadaceae bacterium GWC2_58_13 | reverse complement strand
AGCGGCCATCTGGTCCATGGCCTTTTCTTCGTTCTGGACGAGGGCCAGGGCTCGCGCCCCGGTGGCTGCTTCGATGCGGCGAACGCCGGCAGCGATGCCGGTTTCCTGCAGAATCTTGAACAGGCCGATGTCTCCGGCGGCGCTGGCGTGGGTGCCGCCGCACAGCTCCATGCTGAATTCACCGACGCGCACGACCCGTACCCGGTCACCGTATTTCTCGCCGAACAGCGCGGTGGCGCCGGCGGCGATCGCTTCTTCGTTATCCATTTCGGTGGTGTCGACTGCCTGGTTCT
>MHXM01000181.1:0-1256 GCA_001825565.1 Desulfuromonadaceae bacterium GWC2_58_13 | reverse complement strand
TTCCTCGGTGGTCATGGGTGAAAAGTGGCTGAAGTCGAATCGTAACCGGTCGGGGGTAACCAGCGAGCCGGCCTGCTTGACGTGATCGCCGAGCACATCGATCAGGACCGCCTGCAGGATATGGGTGGCGGTATGGTTGAGGGCGGTGGCTTGGCGGGCCGTTTCGTCCACCTGGAGTTCGGCGGTATCCCCCTGGCGCAGGGTGCCGTTGGCAACCTTGACCAGATGCACCGGCAGCTCCGGCAGGGGTTTGCGCGTCTCGATGATTTCGAGTTCGGCGTTTTCGGTGCGCATCCGGCCGCGGTCGCCGGCCTGGCCGCCCGACTCGCCGTAGAAGGGGGTCTGGCTGGTGATGACTTCGACCTGCTCGCCGGCGCCCGCCTGTTCGACCGGTTGGCCGTCCTTGAGGATGGCGGTCACCGTGCCGTGCCCCGAGGTTGTGTGATAACCGGTGAATTCGCACTGCAACCCGGCTTCGAGGAGTTTGCGGTAGACCGCCGCCACCGCTTCCTCGCCGGAACCCTTCCAGTTTTCCCGGGCTTTCTTGCGCTGCTGTTCCATGCAGGTTTCGAAGCCGGCTTCGTCGAGGGTGTAACCATCCTTCTCGACAATGTCGGCGGTCAAATCGACCGGGAAGCCGAAGGTATCGTAGAGGCGGAAGACCACGTCGCCGGGGATGACGGTCTGCTGTTTCGCTTTCAGCTTGGCAATTTCGTCGGAAAGGATGCGCAGGCCGTTGTCGAGGGTCTGGATGAAGCGCTCTTCCTCGTTACGAACCACCTTGGCGACGAAATCCTTGCGCTTGGCTTCCTCGGGGAAGGCATCGGCCATCGATTCGAGCACGAAGACGGCGGTCTGGAACAGGACCGGATTTTCGCAGCCGAGCATCTTGGCGTGCCGCATGGCCCGGCGCATGATCCGGCGCAGTACGTAGCCGCGCCCCTCGTTGGAAGGGAGAACGCCGTCGGCGATGAGAAAGGCGGTCGCTCGGCTGTGGTCGGCGATGACTCGCATCGACACGTCGTGGTCGGTGTTGTCGCCGTAGCGCCGGCTGGAGAGTCGTTCGATGTAGCCGATGATGCTGCGCAGCAGATCGGTGTCGTAGTTGGATTTGACCCCCTGCATGACCGTGCAGATCCGCTCCAGGCCCATGCCGGTGTCGACCGCCGGTTTCGGCAGCGGGGTCAGGGTGCCGTCGGCGCTACGGTTGAACTGCATGAAGACGTTGTTCCAGATTTCCATGTAGCGGTCACAGT
>MHXM01000180.1:22957-27492 GCA_001825565.1 Desulfuromonadaceae bacterium GWC2_58_13 | reverse complement strand
ATACCAATTGTCTGAGCAGCAGAGGCTGGCGCCCTCTTGAGTCGGTTGACTACACACCGGAACCGGTGCGGATAAACTCCGCCGACAACCATACCAGTTTTTCGGCCACCGATTTCAGCCTGACATTGAATGGCCGATACAACATCATCAAACAACAGGAAGCCGACTTTCTGGTCGAAAAAGAAGGTACTTATACTTACCTGCTGTTTCAACTCGATTACCCCCAGAAGCTGGTGCGAACGCCCCCCATCCTGAATCCGCAAGCGGTTTTTTTCGATGCCTATCGGAAAAAAGACCTGTCGGCCGCCTTCTATTATCAGGAGGCCGACAACAAGCTGGTATTTGCCTGCACCGCCTATCTGTATATCAATGACTACAGCCGGGTCGTGGTCTCGCTGAGTAAAACCTTTTTCGACATGCCGGCCGACTTTCTGAAACTCCCCCCCGAAGATTTCGCCCAACTGACCGACTGCCAGCAACGTTGGCAGACCCTCCTCGACACACTGGCCCGGCAGCTTTAATCAAACCGGCCGCAACTCACTCATGCTCCTGGTACCAGGTATATTTATGGGCTTTACCCCGGACCTTATCGCTGGGATACTTGCGGATATTCTTATCCATCTTCTTCGACACCGTTTCGGCCAGATCGAGATCGAGGGCATTGGCCAGCGACAGGGAATAGATGAAAATATCCGCCAGTTCTTCCCCGATATCGGCCAGGGCTTCGGACGGGAGTTTCTGTGAAGCTTCGACCGTCAGCCACTGGAAATGCTCCATCAGTTCAGCCGCTTCGATAGCGATGGACATGCTGAGGTTTTTTGGGGTGTGGTACTGTTCCCAATCCCGCTCCCGGACAAATTCCGCCATTCGCTCCTTGAGCTGCTGCAACGTCGTCTCCCTGTCGTTCATTGTTCCTCCCGCAAAATTAGAGAGCTTCTCCGGCCCTCAGTTCCCGCAACCCGTGAATGGTGCCGCTACCATGCGGGCTCTGAATCCGGCTGACCGAAAACAGCAGGGTCACCCAGCTGTCGGTGCTCACCGCCGCGCGGCTCCCGCTGAGGCGCACCCCGGCCAAATCGAGCCGGGAATTCGAGGCGGACACCGCCACCGGCGCTTCGATACGCAAACCGTTGGCGATTACCGTCGAACCTTCGGCGCGAAGTCCGATCTCGTTGCCGATAATTGCGCCTTTATCGAAAATCGCACTTGAGCGAACCAGGCTAACCGACTTGGCAGTCACGTTGGTCAACTGAACATCCTGGCAGTCGATAATTTCGAGCGAATTGTAAGCCCCCTCGAAAAGCATTCCTCCGGTCCCCTCGCAACGGCCCTGCCGTCCTTCGTTTCCCGAGGGAAAACCGGCGGGACGAACATCGTTTCGCAGGGCCGCGAGAAACGCCGTCGCGAACAGGCGGGGGGAATCGGCCATCGGTACATGTCCGGCGCCGGGAATGATCTGCAAGCGGGCCGCCGGCAGGTTCGCCTCAAGTAAAATCCCGGTTCGGCGAGGAGTAACCCGATCATGCTCGCCCCAGAGGATCGCCGTGGGCGCCCGGACTCGATACAGGTAACGACTGAAATTTTCCTGGAGCAGGGCCATTGAGGCGATTACAGCCGGGTTGCCCCCCAGCATCTGGTTCCGTAAAAGGTCGTTTTCCAGGATAACGTCAAGGTCGAGCAACGGACTGGAAAGGCCGCCAACGATTTTGCCAAGAAGACTGTCGACGTCAAAAGGCACCGAGTTCCCCGCCCATAACATGCTGAGCATTTCCTTGGTGTAAACGCGGCGGTCGAGAATGCCGGCCACATCGATCAGAACCAGCCGGGACAGGGAATCCGGGTAAGTACCCGCATATCTCAGCGCGACCGCTCCCCCCAGCGAATGGCCGACCAGGATCGGAGGCGCCCCGACATAGGTATCAATCACCCATTTAACAAATGCTGCGTAATTGCCCGGGGAATATAGAGAATTCTGCTTCGATGACCGACCGAAACCCGGCAGGTCAAAGGTCACGACATGATAGGATTTGGCAAGTTCCGGTATCAGCGGACGCCAGGTGTCCGAGGCCAGGTCCCCAAGTCCGTGAACCAGCACCAGGGGCGGATTTCCTTTTTTCCCGGCTTCAAGCAGGTAGGCACTCCCCCCGAAAACCGGTTCGTCCACCATCCGGGCGCGAATCCCCGGCGAGGTCGTTCCCGAGGTTTCGGCTTGCCCCTGAACGGCCATAAAGACGGACAGAAAAAGGACTGCCGACAACCACAACCGCCGCCCATTAAACAGAAAACGAAGAGGATGAAACAAGGGATGAGTCCTCCCGAAAAAAACGGATACCACGAAACTATAATGCTTTCGTAAAAAGCATCATAGTGGATGGCTAAGCCAAAAGCGCCAAATGCAAGGCGCGTAATTGTCGAGCAATGAGACGTACCTACGTACGTCGAAGCAGCGAGTCAATTGCAGCAACGCAGCAGTTGGCGAGTTTTTGCGACGCCATCAAACTATAATGCAAAAAAGCCGCCCGGTACACCCGGACGGCTTTTTTGGGGGTTACTCCCACTCGATGGTGGCCGGTGGTTTACTTGAGATGTCGTACACCACCCGATTGATTCCCTTGACCTCGTTGATGATGCGGTTGCTGATATGGGCCATGTCCGCATAGGGAAGCGGGTACCAGCCGGCGGTCATGAAATCCTTGGTCTCCACCGCGCGCAGGGCCACCACGTACTCGTAGGTGCGGCCGTCGCCCATGACGCCAACGCTTTTGACCGGCAGGAATACCGCGAAGGCCTGGCTGATCTTGTCGTAATGGCCGGTGCGATACAGCTCCTCGATATAGATGGCGTCGGCCCGGCGCAGGATATCGGCATACTCCTTCTGCACCTCGCCGAGAATGCGCACCCCGAGCCCGGGACCGGGAAACGGGTGACGCCAGACCATGGCGTGCGGCAACCCGAGTTCTTCGCCGATGGCGCGGACCTCGTCCTTGAACAGTTCCCGGAGCGGTTCGAGCAATTGCAGCTTCATGTAGTCGGGGAGGCCGCCGACGTTGTGGTGGCTTTTGATGTTATGCGCCTTGCCGGTCTTGGCTCCGGCCGACTCGATGACATCGGGATAGATGGTTCCCTGGGCCAGCCATTTGGCATCCTTGAGCCGGTTCGACTCTTCCTCGAAAATGTCGACGAACAGCCCGCCGATAATCTTGCGTTTTCGCTCGGGATCGCTTACCCCGGCCAGCGCGGAGAGGAAGCGGTCCTCGGCATCGACCCGGAGCACCTTGACTCCCATGTTCTGGTCGAAGGTGGCCATGACCTGATCCCCTTCATTGAGTCGCAGCAGGCCGTTGTCGACAAACACGCAGGTCAGCTGGTCGCCGATGGCCCGGTGAATCAAGGCTGCCGCCACCGACGAGTCGACACCGCCGGACAGACCGAGAATCACCTGATCGCTGCCGACCTGTTGACGGATACGATTAATGGCGTCCTCGATGATCTGTCCCGGCGTCCACTGGCCATGACAACCGCAGATGTTGCGAACAAACGTATCGAGCAGATGCTGGCCGTGAGGAGTATGATTGACCTCCGGGTGGAACTGTACGCCGTACAGGCGGCGGGCCACATTCTGGATGGCGCAGACCGGCGCATTCTCGGTGCCGGCGACCACTTCGAAACCAGCCGGCACGGTTTCGACATGGTCGCCGTGGCTCATCCATACCGGGCTCTGCCCCTCGGCGAAAAATCCGTCGAACAAAGGGCCGGGAGTGCCCTGGGTCAGCAGCGTGGCATGACCGAACTCGCGCTTGCCGGCCGGCACCACATTACCGCCGAAATGACGGCTGAGCAGCTGCATGCCGTAGCAGATGCCGAGCACCGGCGCCCCGAGTTCGAACAGTTCTTCGGCAATGGCCGGCGCCCCTTCCTCGTAAACCGATTTTGGGCCGCCGGAAAGGATAATCCCCTTGGGATCGAAATCGCGAATGGCGTTGATATCCATATCGAAGGGATGCAGTTCGCAGTAGACATGGGCTTCGCGAACCCGGCGGGCGATCAACTGAGTATATTGGGAGCCGAAATCAAGGATGAGTATCTTTTCTCTATGAATGTCCTGCGACATGGTCTTCTCCAAATAAAAAAATCCGCGGCAGGCAGCGCCCGCCGCGGATGGAAGCAATACCTCAGTTGGGCCGCTCGATGCGGTAGTTGGGGGCTTCGTGGGTAATGGTGACGTCGTGAACATGGGATTCGCGCAGGCCGGCGTTGGTGATTCGCATGAAGCGGCCATTGCTCTGCAGATCGACAATGGTCCGGCAGCCGGTGTAACCCATGCCGGCGCGCAGGCCGCCCATGAGTTGATGGATGTTGTTGGACAGGCTGCCGCGGAACGGCACCCTTCCCTCGATCCCTTCGGGCACCAGCTTGACGTCGCTGTCGACATCCCCCTGAAAATAGCGGTCCTTGCTCCCCTGCTTCATGGCGCCGAGGCTTCCCATGCCGCGATAGGTTTTGTAGGTCCGGCCCTGATAGAGAATGGTCTCGCC
>MHXM01000180.1:10457-22924 GCA_001825565.1 Desulfuromonadaceae bacterium GWC2_58_13 | reverse complement strand
GATCATGATGACGTCGGCGCCGGCGGCAATCGCCTTGGGAAGTTCGCCGGAATATTTGATGCCGCCGTCGGCGATCAGCGGGATGCCCGCCTTGCGGGTGACCGTGGCGACGTCGGCGATGGCGGTGATCTGCGGCACGCCGACCCCGGCGACCACGCGGGTGGTGCAGATCGAACCGGGGCCGATGCCGACCTTGACCGCGTCGACGCCCGCCTTGATGAGAGCCTGAGCCGCCTCGGCCGTGGCGATGTTGCCGGCGATCAGCTGCAGGTCGGGGTAAGCGCGACGAGTATGGATCACGGCGTCGAGAACGCCCTGCGAATGACCGTGGGCGGTGTCGATGATAACCACGTCGACTCCGGCCCGGACCAGAGCCTCAAGCCGTTCTTCGCGGTCATCGCTGACGCCGATCGCCGCCCCCACCCGCAGCCGTCCGAAGTCGTCCTTGCAGGCGTTGGGATACTTGCGGACCTTCTCGATGTCCTTGATGGTGATCAGCCCCTTGAGGGTAAAGGTGTCGTCGACCACCAACAGCTTTTCGATACGATGCAGGTGCAGGTGATATTTAGCCTCCTCCAGGGTCGTTCCCGGCGGCACGGTGACCAGCTTGTCCTTGGTCATCACGTTGGAGATCGGCTGGGCCAGTTTGGTTTCGAAACGCAGGTCGCGATTGGTCAGAATACCGACCAGCTTGCCATCCTTGGTGATGGGAACCCCGGAGATGCGGTATTTCTCCATCAGCTCAAGGGCCTCATAGATTTTCTGGTCGGGATGCATCGTGATCGGGTCGACAATCATGCCGCTTTCCGACTTCTTGACCTGGTCGACTTCGAGGGCCTGCATAGCCGGCGGCATGTTTTTGTGCAGGATGCCGAGACCCCCTTCCCGGGCCATGCAGATGGCGGTCCGGTTTTCGGTGACGGTATCCATGGCGGCGGAAAGCAGGGGAATGTTGAGTTTGATTTTGGGGGTCAGTTGAGTCGTGAGGTCGACTTCTTTGGGGAGTACGGTCGAATGGGCGGGAACAAGTAATACATCGTCGAACGTCAGACCTTCACGGATCTCTGGATCCAGCATCGCCAGCTCCTTTTTATGGGGTGAGTCATCCTGTTGGGAAGAAAAAATATTAATCGGCGATACTATCCAAGGTTCCCCGGCAGGTCAAGCCAAAATCTGAAAAAAATCACAAACAGGTGGGCCGACAGTTTTCATTACACAAACCGTCGGCCCAATTCAGACTCGGTGAACCCGGAACGGGACTCGGAGCAAATCTAATTGTACACGGATTTAATGACCGATTTCTTCGCTGATTAACTGAATCAATTCGGGATGAACTGGCTGATGTTTTCAATTCTGAAAACCACCGCGGTCAGAAGCTTCACGGTGTTTTCAAGATCTTCGAGGGACAACAGTTCGACCGGGGTGTGCATGTAGCGCAGAGGCACGCTGACCAGGGCCGCAGCCGACCCGCCACGGTTAAGCTGCATGACGTTGGCGTCGGTGCCGGTCGCCCTCGGCGCTCCCATGACCTGGAAGGGGATATTTTCCGCGCGGGCGGTGGCGGTGAGCAGGTCGAACAGAACCGGATTGATGTTGGCACCCCGGGCGATGATCGGACCCTTGCCGATCTTGAATTCACCGATCTCTTTTTTGTCCATTTCCGGATAATCGGTAGCGAACCCGACTTCGACGGCGATGCCGATGTCGGGATTGACGCCATAGGCGCTGGTGGTCCCGCCGCGCAATCCGACCTCTTCCTGCACGGTGGTGACACCGAACAGATCGACGGGAGGAGCCCCGCGCCGCCGTACTTCCTGCAACACCCGGGCAACGATGAACGCGCCCATCTTGTCGTCAAAGGCCCGCGAGATCACCCGGTCGCCCTGCAGCCGCTCAAGACCGACGGCGAAAGTCACCGGATCGCCGATGGCCACCAGTTTTTCGGCTTCGGCCTTGTCGCCGCAGCCGATGTCGATGAATTGGCTTTTGAGTTTGACCACCGTTTCCCGGTCCTTGGTTTCCATCATGTGAATCGGCTTCTTGCCGACCACGCCCAGGATCGGACCGGACGTCGTGTGCACATGGACCCGCTGACCGGGAACCAGATGGGCATCGACCCCGCCGATCGGGGCGAAAAAAAGGAAACCGCCCTCATCGATATATTTGACCATGAAGCCGATTTCGTCGCAATGACCGGCCAGCATCACCTTCGGCAGGTTTTCTCCAACCCCGGCAAGCCGGGCAATGACGTTACCCATGACATCGGTACGAAGCTCGTCGGCCACCGGACCCAGCACCCGGCGGATGATGCGCTGGGCCGGCTGTTCGAAGCCGGACGGACTCGGAGCTTCGACCAGTTCTTTCAGAAAATTAAAATCCTGCTCTTGCATGACAATTGTCCTTTGTAAAAAATCTGAACAGCAGCGAGCTTCAGCACTGCGCGAGGGGATTTCTAGCCGAGTGCCTTGCGGACCAGGGCTTCGGAATTCTTCCGGCACAGTTCGAACTGGGACTCGGACAGCCCGGCGCCCAGGGCGATGCGGCGGGCCATGTCCAGCGACACCAGATCGCCGGGGGCATGGGCATCGTTGTTGACCACCAGTTTCGCCCCAACGGTCAGGGCCAACCGGGCGACGTGGCCATTGGTCAGGGAATGCCCCTTGCGGGTCGTTATCTCCAGACAGACCCCGGCTTCGGCCGCCAGAGCGACATCTTCCGAGGTAATCAGCCCGGGATGAGAGAGGATATCAACCCCCGCCTCGATGGCGGCGCGATTGGTCCCGACAGCCACCGGCTCGACGATGGTTTCGCCGTGACAGACAATCAGCCGCGCCCCCAGGGAACGAGCCTCGCAGGCCGCCTCCGCGATGGAGGCGGGCGGGATGTGAGTCAGCTCGATGCCGGGGATAACCGACATTCCCCAGCCGGCGCCGAGACTTTCGGCCACCCGGACCAGGCGCGGGATGATCAGGTCCATGTTGGAAAAATCGCCATGATCGGTAATCGCCAGCGCCCGGTAGCCGGCCACGGCCGCGCGCCGGACCAGTTCGTAGGGGATCAGCTCGCCATCGCTGAAAAGGGTATGGGTGTGAAGATCGATCATGCATCCTCCCTGGCCGGCCGCGACCGGCGGAAATGAGCAGCAAAAAATGCCAGCAGTTCGCGAAAAGCCATCCGGTCTCCTCGTTTGAGGACGAACGCTCCCTCGATCGGGTCGTTAAATACGACCGATACCACCGGCAGGTGGGAGCGAAACTTGAAAAACTCTTCGGCCGCCGCTGCTTCGCCCGGCTTGGCAAGGGACACCACCCCAAGCAACCGACGACAGAACGGTGTCCAGAGGGGCCCGGTTTCAGGCGTGGCCGGCAGTGCAAAGAGTCGCAATGAAAAGGTTTCGGTAATCACCAGGCGACCGACATCCCCCAGGCCGAGGCTGTCTTCCCCGCCAAGAAGAAAATCGTGGGCCGGTTCAAACTCTGAAATCCCCTGCAGCGCCTGCACGAAGCGCCGGATATCCGCGGCGGTCAACGCCAGCAGGATTAATTTGGCGGACGCTTCGTCCAGCAGCACGTCACGCTCCCCGAGATGGTCTTTGATGACAATAATTTCATCGGAGGTTAGTAGCGGAATCCTGCTGATTTCCGAGGTCAGCCCTTCTTTGCGCTCTTCGAGAACGCCCTTTTCAATCAGAACCTTGAGGACCTGAAGCACTTCAAAGTCAGGACGGGGACAATGGTCGAGAATGTCCTGCACCAGGGGGTAATATTCGGCCAGGATGAGGATTTCCTGGGTCGTGGGGCGCAACCCCCGGGGCAGCCGGTCGCGGGGAACCTTCATTTCAAGACAGGAATCGGGCGCCGGCAGGCTGGCAAGCTGAGCCTTCATCTCGTCAAGCTGCCGAAGGCCGTCGATAACCAGGTGGTCGACCGGAACGTTGATGCGTACTTCGACATCGACGGGCCCGGGAGAAAACCAGAAAGTCCCTTCATCCCAGTCGAGTAGACGGAAAAATGCCTTATCTCCGTCCACCCGTCCAATTCGGGCATTGATCACGCTGCCTTCCCGCATGAATATCGTGCCGCGCCCGGCAACACTGCTCAGGGACAGCACGCCGTCCTTGCGGTTAACCCCGAGAACCTGAACCAGATCGGTGACCGAAATCTGGTTCAGGTCGCCTCGGATTTCCTTTTCCTGACGACCGACCTGCTCGGTTTTTTCGAGCCGGCTGAAATGACCCAGCACCGCCACCAGAAGCTGTTCGGGATTGAACGGGCGCGGCACGAAGCAGTCTTTGTGACGCCGGAAACCGTCGACCTCTTCGCCTTCGCGGCCAATATAAAAAAAGGCGATACGTTCGGTACGGGGGTTGGACAACAGAATCTGGGCCAGACGGGTTGCCGGCAGCAGGGGGATTTCGGTATCGAGCACCATCATGTCGGGAAACAGGGTCAACGACAACTCGAGCGCCTGGGCGCCGTCCCTGCAGAGATTGACTTCCAGGCCGTGCTGAAGCAGCAGGTCGGCCAGGCCGACCAGGTCTTCCCGGTTGCTGGTCAGTATGATTTTAGTGAGCTGCCTCGGCATACAGGTTTTGCCCTAGATCTGCGCCTGGAGCTGGTATTGCTCCTGGAGCTTGGTGATCATGTTTTCGACAAAATAGAAATCCGACGTATGAAAACCGATCAGTTCGTCGCCACGCTGGCGGGCGAACATGGCGTAGGCGTAATCCTCGTTAAGGTAGAGCAGAAAAGGGATTTTTTCGAACCGGTCGGAGTCGATATAGATCGGCACGATTCGCTGGTAGTCCCAATGAACCCGCCGTTGTCCGCCGAGCAGAAAAAACGAGGTCGCCGACTTTTCCACGCCATCAATGTGCCGGAGATTTTTGCGAACCCGTTCAAAATCGCCGCACCCGCGATAGATAATGCCGCGAACCCGGCTCGATTCGACGACTTCCCGGCAGAACGACCGCATGATTTCATCGAGCCGCCCGACCGGCATGCGGAAATAGCGGCAGCGCAGGGCATCTTCGTGACGCGCCAGACCTTCGGCCACCTTAACTCCGTTTTCGGATAATTTATAGTCGCCGGGCGCGCCGAGCAGGCGCCCAACCACGTTCCAGAACGGGGCCTCCGACATGCCGGCACGGTGATAGATACTCTTCTTCAGGCGGGCCAGGCGCTGCCCCGCGGCCAGACGCAGCTCTTCAAACGTGGTGCCGTCGGTTGGAAACGAGGCGGAGCGCAGGAAAAGGTTGACGTTGTGACTTTTTTTCAGGTCACACACCGTCAGCTTGCCCTTGAGCGCCTTTCGAATCCTTTTCTGCGCCACCAGCGATCCCCAGTAGTCGGTTTCGGGAAGCAGGATGTAGTATTCATCGGGCTCCGACATGGCCATGATATCCGCATCGCGCAGCGCGGAATTGATCGTCTCGACGACCCGGCCCATGGCTTCCTCCAGTTCCCGGTTACGGAAGAGGCTGGCCAGTTCCTCGAAATTATCGATGGTCAGTTTGATGAAGGACAGGTTGCGTCCGTAACGGCGGGCCTTGTTCAGATCCTTTTCCACGTGGTCGTGGAAGAACGTCATCTTGTAGGCCTCGCCACGGGGAACCCGCAGGGTGTTCTGTTCGAGGTTACGCAACAGCATCACGTTATTAAGCGCGCTGGCGGCGAATTCTCCGAGCATGTCCGCCACCTTGAGATCGCGGCGATTGAAGGAGTCCCGGCCGGCCGGGGCCTCGATGCGAATCAGCGCCAGCGGATCCATGCCGGTCAGCAGCGGCAGCCAGAGCGCGGATCCCTGCTCGATGAGAACGGCTTCGCCGGAGTGCACCAGTCGGCGTTCCGCCTCGCTGGGGATGAACGCATCTTCGCCGACGGCCACCTTGACCAGACCCCGCCGGCAGCGCAACCGATACTGTTGTCCGCCGTAACCGGGAAGCCAGAGGATGCCGCCCTCGGCGTGGAGCAGCTCCATGAGGGTGTCCAGGACCAGGTCGCCGAGGCGATCAAGGTCATGCACCTTGAGAAAACCGAGACACTTCTGGTAATAGCCGAGGGTCAGATGATACTCGATGTTCTCGTCGAGGAGCTTCTTGTGCTCGATGCGCTGAGATTGACGGAACAGGAGGTTGTTGACCAGCAGGAGGAATTCATCGGGATTGATCGGCTTGAGGATGTATTCGGAAACCCCTCGTTTCATCGCTTCGACGGCGGCCGCGACATCATTCTGACCAGTGACCACCAGCACTTCCTGGGCCGGATTGAAGCGCTTGATCAGGTCGGTGATGACGTCCCGCCCCGCTTCGACCCGAAGTTCGGTGATCACCAGGTCGAACTCTTCGCGACGCAGGCATTCGAGAGCATCGCGACCATTGGCCGCGGTCCGCACGTAATAGCCATCGGTCCCGAGCAGTTCCTGATACAGGGTCCGCGATGCCTGCTCGTTGTCGATTGCGAGAATCCGTCCTTTAGCCATGGTTATCCCGTAGCGGATCAGCGTTGCGGAAAATCAGTTTTCAACCAGTTTGCCAAGATGGGAATTACGGTAAACACGGGAGATCCGGACCGGCACCAAACTCCCCGCCAAGCTGCGATCCCCTTCGAAGTTGACGATTCTGTTCCAGGTGGTGCGCCCGAAAATCTGGCCGTTGCCCTGGCGGCTTTCCCCTTCGACCAGCACTTCAAACACCCGCCCCTGATCGGCCTCGCGCCAGCTTCGGGAAATCTCCTCCTGCTGGGTCAGCAGCCGATCGAAGCGAACTTGCCTGACGGCTGGATTCAGGGTATCCGGCAATCCGGCGGCCGCCGTACCCGGCCGGGGGGAATAGATGAAGGAAAAAACGTCGGCGTAGCGCACCTGTTCCATCAGCGACAGGGTCGCCGCGAAATCCTCCTCGGTCTCGCCGGGAAAACCGACGATGATATCGGAGGTCAGACGGATATCGGGACATACCGTCTGCAAGCGAAGCACCTTGGCGAGGTATTGCTCCCGCGTATAGCCGCGGTTCATCAGGTTCAGGATACGGTCGGCGCCGCTCTGCACCGGCAGATGGATATGATTGCAGAGCTTTTTCAGCGAGCCGAAACAATCGATCAGCTCGTCGGAAAGGTCTTTGGGATGGGAGGTGGTAAATCGAATGCGTTCGATACCCTCAATGCCATCGACCTCGGCCAGCAGGCGGGCAAACGACATCTCGTTTTCCCCCTTGCAGCCATAGGAATTGACATTCTGGCCGATCAGGGTGACTTCCCGCACCCCGGAGGCAGCCAGCTGGCGAACCTCGTGTAGAATCTCCGCGCTCGGGCGGCTGATTTCGCGGCCCCGCACATGGGGCACCACACAGTAGGAACAGAAGTTGTCACACCCCTGCATGACCGTGACGAATCGGGTCACCGTATCCGCAAAGGTGCGGGTCGGAAAAAGCTGGAGCCGGGTTTCCCGGTCGAGAAATTCGGTTTCATGGCAACGCACCCGGTTGTTCTCCACGGCTCGCACCATCTCGGGAAGCTTATGGACATTGTGGGTACCGAACACCAAGTCGAGATATGGCAGCTTGGTAAGCAGCTTTTCACCCTCCTGCTGGGCGACGCAGCCGCCGATGCCGAGAATAAGCGCCGGGTTTTCGTCCTTGAGCGGTTTGTAGCGGCCAAGATGACCATAAACCTTGCGCTCGGCCTTGTCGCGCACGGCGCAGGTATTGAGCAGAATCAGATCGGCATCGGCGGGCTCGGCAACCTGTCCATAACCGATTCCCTGGAGCAGGTCGACGATCCGCTCCGAATCGACCACATTCATCTGGCACCCGAAGGTCTCCAGAAAAAATCGTTTTTCCATGGGCACTTTTGATATGTCCTTTTCCCGTTTAATACGTCGGGATAGTACCCAGATGGGTAAAGAAAAGTCAAATGATAAAGCGCGTCTCGGAAACCCTCAAAGTGACGCGGCAGCGGCCGTTTGCCTGGATCACAAGGGCCTCACCGAGACTTCATGACCATTGGCGATCAGCGCCCCTTCCAACAGGGTCGTGACCTGTTGCGGATATTCGATCGCAACAAAGGCCAGGCTCGCCCCGGAACCGGAAGAAAAGACTCGCAGCGTCGCCACCTCGCGGCCGAGCGGTTTGACCCTGAAACTGGTCAATTCGGACAAATCGAAGGTTTCAACCCGCTGTCGAAACAGGCCCCGGTGGGCCAGCAGGCGACGGTCGGTAACGGCATAGAAGACTTTTTCCCACTCCATCCGGGCCAGTAACAGATGGCCAATGCCGAGGTACAGACCGACGATCAGAAAGGGAACCGGAATCCAGATCAGCCAGGGAATCCGATAAACGGCGGCCAATTGCACTCCGACAATCTGCCAATAGGCCGAAAAAAGCAGCAGCAGCAAGCCGCACATCGAGTGTTTCCAGTTGCGAAAGGTGAAGGCGCGTGGAGCCGGGCGCCCTTCCCAGCGCAGCGTCTCACCCTCTTCCAGACAGGGTTTCCAATCCATTATTTTACCTCCATCGGGCGCACCCCTTCGGTCGCCAATTCTTCGGTCCGCCTGGTCAACGGACCGAAGGATTGTTGCTTCGTCATCGCGATTTTTCACGAAAGCACCTATTTGAGTGGCAAATAACAAAACCGGCAAAGTTTACTACGGATGCCCGATTCCGACAAGAAATTGGTGGCAAAGAAATCAACCGCCAAATTTTCTGCTGGCTTTTACCTCGAATCATGGATACAGTTGTAAGGTTTTGCTCAAGTAGGATAATATAATACGTCCCTCGCAGAGTTCATTTATAGGAGCCTTGGTTACACGTTATGTCACAGAACATTCGCAACATCGCCATTATCGCCCACGTCGACCACGGCAAAACCACCCTGGTCGACGCCATGCTCAAGCAGTCCGGAGTTTTCCGCGAAAACCAGGTCATCACCGAACGGGTGATGGACAGCAACGACCTGGAAAAGGAGCGGGGCATCACCATCCTCTCCAAAAACCTCTCCATCCACCATGGAGGGCTGAAGATCAACATCGTCGACACCCCGGGACACGCCGACTTCGGCGGCGAAGTGGAACGCGTCCTGAAGATGGTCGACTCGGTGCTGCTGCTGGTCGACGCCTTCGACGGCCCCATGCCCCAGACCCGCTTCGTCCTCAAGAAATCCCTCGACCTCGGCATCAAACCGATCGTCGTCATCAATAAGATCGACCGCCCCGGCGCCCGGCCCGAGGAAGTGGTGGACATGGTCTTCGACCTCTTCTGCGAACTGACCACCAACGAAGAGCAGCTTGATTTCCCCATCGTCTATGCCAGCGCCAAAAGCGGGTATGCCAAACGTCATCTGGAAGACGAGTCCGACAACCTCGAGCCTCTTTTCGACATGATCGCCGCCCGCGTGGCGCCGCCCGTTGCGGACCCCGAGGCCCCCTTCCAGATGCTGGTTTCCAGTATCGCCTACAACGACTACATCGGCCGCATCGCCACCGGCCGCATCGCCAACGGCCGGGTCAAGGCCGGGGAAACCATCGCCCACATCGACAAGGACGGCAAGATCGCCAGGGGCCGAATCAGCAAGCTTCTTGGATACGAGGGACTCAGCCAGATCGAGCTTCCCGAGGCCATCGCCGGAGACATCGTCACCATCGCCGGCTTCGACGAAGTCAGCATCGGCGAGACCCTGGCCAGCGCCGCCGAGCCGGTGGCCCTGCCCTACATGGCCATTGACCAACCGACCATTTCGATGAATTTCATGGTCAGCGACTCCCCCTTCGCCGGCAGGGAAGGGAAGTACGTCACCTCCCGCAACATCCGCGACCGTCTGACGAAGGAGCTGCGCACCAACGTCTCCCTGCGGGTGGAGGATACCGAAAATACCGATACCTTCAAGGTCTCCGGACGCGGCGAGTTGCACCTGTCGATCCTCATCGAGAACATGCGCCGCGAGGGCTTTGAACTCTCTGTCTCCAAACCCGAGGTCATCTACCAGGAAATCGACGGACACCGCTGCGAGCCGATGGAATACCTGGTCATCGACGTCCCTGAAGAGTACCAGGGCACGGTCATTGAAAAGCTCGGCACCCGTAAGGCTGAGATGGTTTCCATGCAGCCGATGGATGGTACCAACCGCCTCGAATTCATCATCCCCGCCCGCGGCCTGATCGGTTTTCGCACCGAGTTTCTTACCGATACCCGGGGAACCGGGGTTTTGAATCATACCTTCCACGAATACGCCCCCTACAAGGGCCCCATCGCCGGACGCAAAAACGGCGTGCTGGTCTCCATGGACACCGGGGAAACGGTCGGTTACTCCCTCTACAATCTGCAAGAGCGCGGCATCCTTTTCGTCGCTGCCGGCACCCCCGTCTACGAGGGAATGATCGTCGGCCAGCACGCCAAGGACAACGACCTGGTGGTTAACGCCTGCCGTGGCAAAAAGCTGACCAACGTCCGCGCTTCGGGAACCGACGAGTCGACGAAGTGTACGCCGCCGACGGTTCTCTCTCTGGAGCAGGCCCTCGAATACATCGCCGAGGACGAACTGGTTGAAGTCACCCCTAAATCGATCCGCCTGCGCAAAAGGTATCTTGACGCCAACGATCGTAAAAAGTTTGACAAACTGCGTAAATAGCCCTTCGCAAAATCTGACCGACCAACGAAAAAAGCCCCGGACTCCGGGGCTTTTTTCGTTTCATGCCAAGGGGATCAAGGAAGCTCCTCTCCCGCCAGCGAGATCACCTCGGCGACAAGGCGCAACGCGAGCTGTTCCCCGATAGCCTCTGAATCGGCCCGTTCATCGATGGTTGGCAGCTTCACGCTATCGGTGTCGTCGCCATCGAATTCAATCCGGACCGCAACGGCCGGGATGTCGGGAGGCGGCTCCAAGGCCGCCACTGAACCATTGATGCGCAAATCGGCAGCGAAATCCGGCGCGAGCCGGAGTCCCCGCTCGGCAAGAGCCCGGATCAGGCGCTGCCTCACGGCATCGTCCCGATCATTGCCCAACCTGATGGCCACCCCGACCCGCGCGGCCGCCAAGTCACGGCGCTCGACCAGCTGTCCCAACGAATAGGCGACGGGAGGAATTACGGCGGCCGGGTCGACATAACGCAAGTCGTCCGCAAGCGCTTCGCGCTTGGTCGCCAGGGATGCGGCCCACAGAAAATGTCCCCAGCGCAACAACGATGAACCCGCCACCTCGGCGGCCGCCACCCTCTCGGCAATGGTTCGATCAAGGGCGGCCAAGGCAGCGGACAACAGCTTGCCGGCACTCTGCCGGTCGATCACCGCCAAGGCATAGTACGCGTCCGCTTCGCGATCATGCCAGACTTCGGCAATCCGTCCCCCTTCCGCCTCGCTCCGGTCCATCTCCGACTGACGATGCAACCGTGCCTGCAATTTTTGCCGGGCCTCCTCCTCGGCCAGGTCACGGGCGCTGCCGAGGCCGACGGCGGTCAGGTATTCGCTGGCCGGATAAGCGGACGACTGACCGCGGATCCAGTCGGGAGATTCCATCGTACAACCGAAGACCAATACCAGCGGCAGACTCAACCAAAAAAACAAACGGCGCAATTTATACCTCGCAAAATTTGGGGGTCCGGGTATCTTAAAACATCGACTGGCGGCCAAAACAATCGGCCTTGCGGTATAAGTTTAGCAAGCCTCGGGATCCGATCAATCCAGGACGGGAGATTGACCCTTAGTTCTACTTTGGATTATTTATCACATCCAGTCGAAATCACCTTAAAAACATTGAAACAAAGTCCAATCTTTACTATATTGTGCCCGGCTTCCCAGCCAACAGATTCACCCCTATACTCCAGGAGGACCCGTGGATCAGGAGCTAACCCTCAAGGAAAAGGCCTGTCTGCTCGCTATTGCTCGCCAGGCAGTCATCAACTGGATACGTTTGGGCGCGGACTACATTGAACCCCGCGAAGAGAATTCCCTCAACGTACGCAGCGGTTGCTTTGTCACGATCAAACAAAAGGGCAAACTCAGGGGCTGCATCGGAAATTTTCAGTCGGAACAACCGCTGTTCAAGGAAGTCGCCGAAATGGCCAAGGCCTCGGCCACCAAGGACCCGCGTTTTTACCCGATGAAAGAAGCGGATCTCGACAATTTCAGCATCGAGATTTCGGTCCTCTCGCCACTCCATAAAATCGACAACATCGAAGAAATCATTGTCGGCAGGCACGGCATCTATCTCGAAAAAGGTTATTATCGCGGAGTCCTGCTGCCGCAAGTGGCCACCGAGCACAAATGGGACAGAAAAACCTTTCTCAAACAAACCTGTATCAAGGCTGGACTCTCCACCGAAGCCTGGTCCGCCGAAGATACCGAAATTTACATTTTCACCGCGCAAATTTTTGGCGAGGAGCACTAACCGCCAACATGGATGCTTTCGCAAAAAGCATCAATGTTGGAGGGCTAAGCAAAAAACGCCAAATGCAAGGCGCGTAATTGTCGAGCAATGAGG
>MHXM01000180.1:5427-10436 GCA_001825565.1 Desulfuromonadaceae bacterium GWC2_58_13 | reverse complement strand
GACGCCATCAACATGCTTTCGACTAAAAAGGGGACAGCCGGTCGGCTGTCCCCTTTTCATTTCAAACGATCACCGAAGCCGGCGGTCAGAAACTGTGCGGGAAAGAGTAATGTTTCATGACCATCTCCATCCGTAGCCGGTCGTTGGATGAGGCATCGACGATACGCAACCCGGCATCGAAATAATCCTGATTGACCGACAGGCGGCACCAGCGACATTCGGCCTTGAAATCGATTTTCGAAGAACCGTTGAGTTCCCTCGGCAGGAGGATTTTTAACTGATATTCGCGATGGACTGCAAGCGGGCTGTCGTGAACCACCATGATCCCCTCCGTGGTGATGTCGACCAGGCGACCTATCGGTTGATCGATTTCGGAATCGATCACTTCGAGATAGAAAATGGTCTGTTCGCGCTTGGCTTTTCTTTGTTCCCCCAATTCGGTCATGCGTATCCTCCCCAAAATAAAAACCGCGGATTACACCCCGACAATCAGCCATTGCCGCCCAATCATTAGTGATCCTACATCAAAGTGAAATTTTCCACCACCCCAAAATCCAGCAAACTCCAACAGGTGCGGCCGACTCATCCCGGCGTTGCATAAAACCAGGCAGGGGTGATAGATTGTCGTGGAATCGAAAGAAATCCCCGTCATGAATGAAAACCTATGCCGCTCTTGCTTATTCTGCTGCTGTTATTGACCTCCACGCCGTCCACCGCGGACACCGGCCGACCGGATTTAACGCCGGCCTCCTGCCCGACGGAAAAAAGCTCGCCGGCGTTTTCCCTGCTGTCCGGCAACACCATTTCAGCCCTCGGGAGCGAGGCCGCCGATAACCGGATTTCGCTTGAGAAAAAAGGGGAAATTGCCGCTCTGAGCGTTTTGACCCCCAGTCCGTTTTCTCCCTATATCGGCGCCGGGCTAAACAAGAACGATCGTGCCGAAACCGCTCTCGAAGCGCTCGCCAACCGCGAGCAGACCCACGGTTACGAACTCGGAGCCGGAGTCGGCTGCGCCCTCGGCGACCGGGCCAGTCTCGGTCTCGATTATCGCTACACTCCGGCGGCGGATTCGATCCTGCTTCGGACCTTCCCCACCAGCGACGAAGAACGACACCGCATCTCCCTTGGCCTGGAAATCCATTTTTAAGAAGCTGTCGGACCCGGCAGATCCCTCAACCAGCACGAACCAACCCCAAAATTCCTCAAAATATCACCCGGTTCCGGCGAGAATTTCATCCATGTGCCGGATCGGTAAGGAAAAATGTCCTTCACCCTCGATCAATCGCAACTGGCAGGCAGGCAGGCGGGACGCCAGAAATTCTGCCAGAGCCGGTGGGGTTGCACGGTCTTCAAGTCCCTGCCAGAGCACCACCGGCAACCTGACATCGGCCGGGTCGAATCCCCAATGGCTGGCATAAATTTGCATATCGCATGCGGGCCCGCGACCGTCCTGCGCAAAGGCCTCCAACGCTGAAAGGGTCATGACGTCGCGGAAATCAGGCCTTTTCAGAAGCTGCCGATCGACTGCGGGCGCCGTCAACGACAATACTTTCAAAATCCGCTCCGGTCGCCGGCAAACCAGTCTGGTGAGCCACCGACCCAGGCAGCGAGAGGTTCGGGGCAGGTTGCGGCCAAAAGCGAGAAGCGTGCGGATCGGTACGGATTGAAACGGGTGGCTTGCCGAATCGCCGATCAGACCCAGCGGACAGGCCAAAGCCACCCCTCCGACCCGGCCGGCCAGAGCGGCGGCGCAGGCCAGCGCGAACGGCCCGCCGCCGGAAACGCCGAGCACCCCGAATTGCTCCAGCCCGAGGATATCGGCAAAGCGGGTCACATCCCGCGGCCAATCAAGCAACCTCCGCCCCGGCAAATGATCCGACAACCCGTAGCCGGGCCGGTCGATGGCCAGCAGCCGTACCTCCTGGCGGCGGGCCGCCGCGTCGCCCAGCCGCGCCTCCAGGCGTGAGCCGGGGAATCCATGAAAATAGAGAACCGGTCGGCCCCGGGGATCGCCGAACTCGGCATAACCGAGCCGACGACCATCGGGGAGCCGCAGGGTTCGGGCAGCGGGATCGTCGCTCATGGCGCCTCCAGCAATCCCTTCAACTTTTCCAATTTCTCCACCACCGCCGCGTCGACCTTGTCCTGTCCGAACATCCAGGACAGCTGACCGATCATCAGGGTGACATCGGCCAATTCGGAGATGATTTCCGCCGCGCCAACCTTGTCCCGCTTGAAATGCTTGAGCGCGGCGATCAGCTCGGCGCACTCCTCGATGGCCTGGTCGTACTGGGCCTCGGTTCCCCACTTCTTCAGGGTCGCCCGATAAATATCCTGGTAATTGTCCACATTAAAACCTTTCCAGCCCTTGTTATTGAAAACTTGCCTATGTTAACTTAATACAGTTTCCGCCAACCGAATTCACGGGATTGCCGATGTTTTCGTACAAAACGCATTCAATCGTTCTTCTGTTCATGCTGCTGGTCAGTGGCTGCTCCGGACCCCAGCCCGTTGCAACCGATTGGGAATCTCCCCTTCCTGCCGCCACGCAATCGACCCTGCAAAGCCTCGGCTACAGCATTCAGGTCGGCGCCTTCGCCAATCCCGACAACGCCGCCCGGCTCGCCGCCCGACTGGAAGGCTGCGGCATCGACGCCTATTCGTTTCTTCACGAATCCGGCCTGTACAAGGTCCGCTTCGGCGATCATCCCACCTACGCCGCCGCTCGTGGCGAAGCTGAAAGTCTTCAAGGTAAGGGAATAATTGACAATTTCTTCATTGTACTCCCCGAAGACAACGCCGCCGAAAGAATTCGCCGCAGTGGCCAAGGCGACCTGCGCAAGGAGCTGATTACCACCGCCCACCGTTTTATCGGCATCCCCTATAACTGGGGCGGGACGACTGCCGACAACGGTTTCGACTGCAGCGGACTGACCATGGTGACCTACCGGCTGAACGGCCTCAAGCTACCCCGCGTCTCCCGCGACCAGTATGCCGCCGGGCGGCCGATTGACAAGGGAGAACTGAAAAAGGGCGACCTGGTCTTTTTCGCCACCAACGGCGGCACCCGGATCTCCCACGTCGGCATCTACATCGGCAACGGCCGGTTCATTCACGCCCCCCGGCGCGGCAAGAGCGTCCGCGTCACCAGCCTCGATGACCGCTATTACCAGAAAACCTTTGTCGGCGCCCGCACCTACCTGTAACCCTACCCCAATTTCGGACTATAGTGACGCTTGAGCCAGCGACTCAGGCCATCGAGACCGGGAAACAGCACCCGCTCGGTAATGTTGGCCTGATCCAGCTTGTCGCGAATCTCCCATTTGAGATCCGCCGGGATGATGATCTTGCGCCAGATGGACGGATGCGCCGCCAGCCAGGCGTCGATCGGCTGGAGGGGATCGGACATGGTGGAGAAGAAGGCGAATTGGTTGACAATGCGATCTTCCATGGACGGGGGCTCGAAGAACACAATGAAATCATTCAGCGACAGATTGCCGAGGTCGCCCAGCGACCAGACCGAATCGGCCAGCATTTCCACGGTGAATACGTTGGCACCTTCCCGTTCGAGAGCGCCGCGCAGGCTGCCGGGGAGCATCTGGTGCGCCTGCACGTAATTGACCGCCCAGATCACCCCATCGACGTTGAATTTCTCGATGTTGGCGGTGGCGAAATGCATGGCGACAAAGGGAGAATAGGTCCAGTCGAGCAGACGGGTGGGAAGACCGAAATGCTGGGCCACCGACAGCCAGTGCCAGGAAGAGTCGCCGCCGGCCACCGAGCGGTGCGCGTATTTTTTAAAGTTGCGGAGGATATGTTTCTCGATCTCGACGAAGTTGCCGCCCAGTCGGATCAGGCCGGTCACCAGCGGATAACCGGCATCGGACAACCCGCGAAAGGCGTTACGCGAACGGAACCGCCCCAGATGTGGGCTCCAGGAATCGCTGAATAGTTCATCCTGCAGCTGATTCCAGCTTTCGATGCGTACCTCGTTGTCAACCATAAGTCTCTCCCGTGAGTCTGGTCAGCCGGCGGACGACTGGCGCCGCGGCTCGCTGACGATAACGGCGGATAACACGTTGCGCAACGCCATGCTCGGCCCGGTCATTGTTGCGAGATAAGGACGAAGGATCACGCCAGACGATAATGAAACAGGCAGACGCCCTGTTCTGGCCGGGCCTCCGGAAAATCCTCCCCCGGCAGATATTGTCCAAGCAGTTGCGCCGACGGCAGCAGCTCGGCCACCAGATTTTCGATCAGGCCGGACGGCAGGCCCGGACCGTTGCGGCAGGCGAGAAATTCGCCTCCCGGCGCGAGCAGTTCCGGCAGCCGCCGGAGCAATTTGGGCCAATGACGTTCGGCGGTGAAACTCCCCCCCTGGGTCGCCGGAGGATCGCAGATCACCAGATCGAAGGGTCCGAGTCGCATCAGCCTGCCGAAACTGCGGAACAGTTCGAGGGGAAGAAAACTGACCTGTCGCGTATCGATGCCGTTAAGCCGGTGATTGAGCCGACCCAGTTCCAAAGCCCCCTGGTTCATGTCGAGATTGACCACCCGGAGCGCCCCGCCGGTCAGAGCAGCCACCGAAAAGCTACAAGTATAGGCGAACAGATTGAGCACCCGCTTGCCCACCGCATGCCGGCGGACCAGCTCGCGACCGACAGCCATGTCGGGAAAAAACCCGATGTTCAGCCCCTGTCCCAGGCGCAACCGGAAGCGCAGCCCGGCCTCGACGGCATCCACCTCGGGGGGAAGGTCCCCCCACAAAAGGCGGCCCGGCGCCTGAGGCAGAAAACGCTCCTGCAAAAGCACTGCCGCAGTACCAGCAACCTCAAGGCGCAGCAGTACCGCGAGTTCGTCCAGCCACGGCTGCGGGCGTTCCCGGTAAAGGATGACCATCACCACCGGACCGAAGCTGTCGATGGTCAAATCCTCATACCCGGCAAAACAGTGGCCGCGACCATGGAAAAGACGGCGGGCGTCGCCCGCCCGAGGCAGGTGGCGGCGGA
>MHXM01000180.1:4681-5386 GCA_001825565.1 Desulfuromonadaceae bacterium GWC2_58_13 | reverse complement strand
GAATCAAAAAGGGAAAAGAGATCACCCGGTTTGACGGCTGTAAGCGCCAAGAATACCATTGGAACCAGCATCCGAAAACAAAAATCAGGATCTGCGCCAAGCGTCTTGCATGCGGAAATCAAGAGGATAGAATAAAGGAAAATCTTCGAGGAGAAATCCCATGAAATCATCCGCGCATCTTACGCTGATCCTGGCCGCCCTGCTCTGCCTGTCTCTGCTTTCGGCCTGTGCCCGACCCATGGCCTCATCAGGAACCGATTCCTCGCCATTGCTGCCCCCGGTACGGCAAATCACCCTGCTTCCGGTGCTGTTCAGCGACCGCGCCCAGGATCGTTATGTCGAGCATCGCACTAGCGAAGAAATACTTTGGCAAGCCCGTCGGGTACTCGAATACAAAGGATACCAGGTCGTCCCGATGGACGATCCGTCCCTGCACAGTTTCATCACCCCTTTCGATCCCGAGCACACCAGCCCTGAAGCTCTCGCTGCAATGGGTCCCGAATCGAGCGACGCGGTCATGCTGATCCGCATCGATAACTTTCTCGATGCCGAAATTTACGGTGGAAACGATACCGACGGCGGGTTCAGTGGGGGTAGTGGATCTCTCGATATCTACGCCACCGCGCAACTGGTGCTGCGTCGAGAAAACCGCCTTATCTGGCAAGGGAAAGGGTTCGGCAGCGACGGCGACAGCGGCGGCAGCCC
>MHXM01000180.1:0-4602 GCA_001825565.1 Desulfuromonadaceae bacterium GWC2_58_13 | reverse complement strand
ACACCCTGAGCAGGCGTTCATCATTTTTTACCCGAGATGATGGATAAGAGGATTGACAACTCAGGCATTTGAATTTAGTTATTAATGATAATTTTTCCGCTGTCCGAAAGGACAGGTGGCTTCTATTGCAATCGGAGGGGGAAACAATGCGAATAATACTGCTCAACCTTATCCTGCTGCTGTTACTGACAAGCACTTCTGGTCATGCGGAGGATCCTCCGCTGGCAGTCTATGATCTGAAAATTTTCGACTACAAACTGGGAATGACCTATGAGGAGGCGATTTCGGTCAGGGCCTTTCATTACACCGTTTACCCGGCTGAAAACCAAGCGACGGGAATAATCAACAGTGCCTACATCGAAGATGTCGAATTCAACACGGCCGTTTATTTTCAGAACGACGTCGTATTCAAGATAGTCGGCAGGTTCGATCCGAAACAGCACGAAAAGGTTTTAGAATCCCTGAAAAATGTGCTCGGCGAAGGAGAAGAGAGCACCAAAAATTTCAACGTGGTCAACGGGACCGAAGTCAGGCAAAGCATTTGCAAATGGAATTTTCCCGGGGCCAGAATCGACCTGATCTGCCTGTCGAACAATACGGAGTTCGCAACCCTCAGCATGATGTCTTCAACCCTGGGAGAAAATTCCCCCGAGCCTTAGGGCGACTTCGCTTCGCCGGTCCCGGACCGTTCTTCGCGAGCATGGTGCCTGGCCATGATCCGCAGAAAATTTTCCACCAGCCAGGGATTGAACTGGCTGCCCGCCTGCCGCCTGAGAATAGCTTCCACGGCCTGGAAATCCTTGGCCCGGCAATACACCCGTTCGGTGCGCAGCGTATCGTAAGAGTCCGAGATGGCCGTCATCTGGCTGGCAATGTTGGGACGCCAGGCGCCGCTGGCCTTGACGCGGGGGTAGCCGCGCAGGTCGTATCGCATGTGATGTTCGAAGGCGGTAACCACGGCCAGACGAGGCACCCCGGGGACATCCAGCAGGTAGTGGGCCCCGGTAACGGGATGGCGACGGATGATGTCCCATTCAGCCGGGGTGAGCTTTTCGGTCTTATTGAGAATCTGTTCGGGAATGAACAGCTTGCCGACATCGTGCAGCATCGCCGCGATGCCGATGTCATGCAGTTGCGCCCCCTCGATGCCCATTGCGGTCGCCTGGGCCAGATTGAGGATACAGACGTTGGTCGAGTGGGTGTAGGTATATTCATCCATCGCCCGTAGCGGAGCCAGGGCAAGAAGCGGGTCGGCATCGTTGACGAAGGCGTCGATGAAAACGGTGACGATTTCCGAAAGCCCGACCACGTCGAGCCGCTTGCGCCGGCTGACATTTTCGTACATCTCCATGAACAGGGCCATCTCTTCGGCGGAGATGCCGACGCCGGCCGCCCCCGACGCCCAGCCGGCAATCTTCATCCCCTCTTCGGTCCGGACATTGCGAACTTCAACCTGCCCCAGGCGGATATTCTCCGTCGAACAGAGTTCTTTGTTCCCCTTCCCTTTTTTCGCCAGCGACGCAATCAAAGCCAACAGCTCATGGTCGGCAACCTGACGACGGATACGAATATGACCGACCCCGCCGTTTTTGAGCATTTCGGCCAATCGGCCGACATACATGCTCCGTTCGAGGGGAAGTCCGTCGGCCACAAGTTCATCATCGATGCGGATAATTTTTATTTCGGGGGCTTCACCCATGGCATCGGCAAGGCTGGCAAGAGCCTGCTCGCACAAGTGCCCGACCTGACTGTGAGTGATCGGATAGAGGCCGACGGTGGAAACGGCCGCGGCCAGGTGGCGCATGAAATGCTGCAAGGCTTCGCGACAATCGACGCTCATTTCTGCCCCTCCCCACCCCGTAACAGGGCCGTTTCGGCAAGACGAGCCAGATCGCCCTTGCCACCGGCGATACGTCTGAGCAATTCTTCGGCCCGTTGGTCCCGGTAGTGGACAAGGGATCGAACCGCTTCGACTTTCAGGCGATTGAGCAGAACCGGGGACCAGAGAGCACGGGTGTTGATCACATCTTCGATTGCCGGCAGAGCCGCCGGGCTGCCGATTTCGGCCAAGGCCTTGAGGACAGCTCTTTTCAATTCGAAAATGTCTTCGGTTTTTCCCCGGTGGTCGAGAATCCGGGTCAATTCCCGAATCACTTCGGGACTTCGACTGACGCCGCAAAGCCGTACCGCATTGAGTTTGCGCTCCATATCGGAATTCTCCAGTTCTTTCACCAGGTAGCGGTCCGCACGTGGATCCTTGAAATGAAGATACGTCTTTAAAACCTCAAGATGTACCTTGGGATGACTTCGTCCCACCAGGTACCCAATCGAGGTCAACACCTCCGGATCATTGATTTGCCGCAACAGGACCACCAGATTGCGTACCACGTACCAGCGCCGATCATGCAGGCGAACCTGGATAGCTTGACTCGCCGTATGCTTGAGATCCCCCAGGCAGGCCATGTAGAAGCGCCGCATCGTCAACCCTTGCTCCTCGGCAAGCCGGTCGAGCAGCGGTTCCACGAACGGGGCTCCCACTTGCCGCATCAGGGCACGGATTCCTTCATGTTTTTCCTTGCCCCAGAGATCAAGCCCGGCCAACACTTCATCGATGATGGCCGGTGAAGAAAAAAACACCAACGCTTCGTTGGCGATCGGCAAGGTAAAGGGTGAGGATTCACGGTCGAATCCGAGCAGCCGTTGATGAGCCTGGGCCAGCGCCCGATAATCTCCGGTTTCGAGAAAATAGATCAGCAGGTCCATCAGGTTGCGGCTCAGGGAGCGCGCCTGGTCTTCGTCGGGATCGATCGTTTCAATCAGTTCGAGAATAATGGCGCAGACCTGGTTTTCGACAAAGTGGGTGGACAGAGACCCCTTCAGCTCTTCGATCCGGCGACTCTGGGGAAGCGCTCCCGGCATGGTCGCAGCCACCGATTGGAGGGATTCCCGATAGCTGTCCGGAATGAATTGATCCCCGGATTCTTCGCGAAACAATATTTTGAGACGATTGTGAATTTCATCGTCGGACACCCTGCGGGCCGCCGCTACATCGCGGAGATGCTCATCCCCTTTTCGCTGGTGGGACATCTGCCCGAGCAGGGTCATGATCGCCTGGGGCACCACGATCTGCTGGTTCTCGATCTGGGTAAAGACATCGAGCAGGGTTTCTTTCTGCAGATTGGCAAGAATCTCCTCGACCAGATCCTTGCGGGCCGCCAATGACCGAAAAGCGCTGGAAAGAAACTGCTTGCGCACCTCGGGACTGAGCTTGCCGATAAAAACGCCGAGCTTTTCCAGGGTTTCCTTGCGGAAATGACTCTCGATCTCTTCGTTGTCCAGTTTCTTCATGAACGAGACGATATTCGACTCGTAACTGGCCGGCCGGTTCCTCTCATCCGGTTCATCGCGATAGCTGCGTCGATTCAATGCTTCGGCGACCGCCTGGGGGTCCAGGCTGTCCATGCCGACATAGCCGCTGCCCGAGGTGTCGAGGGTCCCGTCCATCAGCCCGCCGACAAAATGCTCCCACAAACCGCTCCCCGGCTCCTCCGGTCCGGCGCCGGCAGCTACCTGGATTCGCACCATCTCGGTCGAATGAAAAGCGGAGTAATCGATCCCCTTGGCTTCGATGCCACGGACTCCGGCCCGGGCAAGAATGCCGGAAACCCCTCCTTGCGCAATCAGATCTTCACGTTTACGTCCGAGCGCCTGACAGAACAGCACGATCTCCGGCAGGCAAACCTGTTGATTAAAAACCAGGGAAACAACCCCGGATTCGAAAAGTCCGTTGGCTAAATCCCTGAAAACCGCGTTACCCCGCTCAAAAACATCGCCACCGACCAGAATGACATCCCGGGCAATGCCGAGGGCGATCCGGTCGGTCAGCTTTAGCAGTTGCGCCAGCAGAGACAGCAGCTGCGTAGCCGAGGTTTCGATAATCGGGTGGTTGGACGGATAGGACACGACATGATGGCGTGTAATATTCAGGGTATAGAGTACCTTGAACAGAATCTTGGTATCGAGTTCGTGAATGTCCGTGTCGGGACGATTGCTCTGCAAGACACACCTTCCCAGGAATCAGGAAAAGGTTCCCGTGTACGGAGGAAACCTTTTTCGGGTAAATATTGGGGTGTTCAAATTATCATATATTTTCAATTGTGCCAGAAATTTCCCGCATTTCTTCCACATGACAGCAAAATCAAAGGGAGTACGGCCACTTGCAGAGTTATATCCCTGGGTTATAATGGGACGCGACCCAAGGTTCCGACCCATCCACGGATGCCTTTACAACCATTGCACGAGGAGGATCGATGAAACTGCATTTCTGGACGATACTGCTCTGCGCCGCCTTGCTTCTGGCGGCCGGATGCGGCAAAAAAGACGAAACCGCCGGACCTGGGGCTTCCGGAGTGGATCTGGCCCAGGGCGAAACGATCTATGGCCAGCGTTGCGCCGCTTGCCATGACCGAGGCCTGGCCGGAGCTCCACGAAACGGCAACAAGGCGGATTGGACCACGGCCATCGCCCAGGGAATCGATGTAATGGTCGAGCACTCGATCAACGGCTACAAGGGACAGCGCGGTTTCATGCCCGCCCGGGGCG
>MHXM01000179.1 GCA_001825565.1 Desulfuromonadaceae bacterium GWC2_58_13 | reverse complement strand
GCCAGGACAAGTCACATTTATCGATACCCACGTCCATCTGGATTGCTCCCCCCTGCAAGCGACTCTCGCGGCTGAAGTCCGTGCTGCCATTGAGGTTGGAATCAAGGGATTCGTAGTCCCCGGGATAGCGCCCGAGGATTGGCCGGTATTGCTGGAAACGGTCGGCCGGGTGCCGGGGGCCATGGCGGCGCCGGGGGTGCATCCGCTGGCCGCCGACCGGTGGAACGAGGGGGTGAACAGGCGTCTGGAAGCGCTCCTCGAAACGGCGGTGGCGGTCGGCGAGATCGGCCTTGACGGCGCCCTCGCTTCGCCGGCGCAACCGGTGCAGGAACGGGCTTTTCGCGGGCAGGTGCGGCTGGCCATCGCGATGCGGAGGCCGATGTTGATCCATTGCCGCCGAGCCATCGGCCGGGTGCTGGAAATTCTTCGCGTCGAGGGGGCGCAGAGGGTCGGCGGGATTTTTCACGCTTTTTCCGGCAGTGTCGAGTCGGCCCGGGAAGCCGTCCGGCTGAATTTCGCCATCGGCATCGGCGGTCCGGTCACCTACCCCAACGCTCGGCGGGGGCTCGAAGTTCTGCGCGGCCTTCCCGCCGACTGGCTGGTTCTGGAAACCGACGCCCCGGATCTGGCTCCGGAGCCGCACCGGGGCGAAGTCAATCGCCCCGTCTACCTGCCGCTGATTGCCGCGCGAGTGGCCGCCCTCAGGGGTTGGTCCATCGAAGAAACCGCCCGGGTCACCACCACCAACGCCTTGCGGATCCTGGGCCGGCAGGGAGATCCATTTTTAACGGAAAGGGATTAATAAGTGATCCAGCATCGATTCAGCCGAATGGAGCTCTTGGTTGGCGAGTCCGGCTTGGCGCGCCTGCAATCGGCATCGGTGGCCATCTTCGGCATCGGGGGGGTCGGCAGCTATGCCACCGAAGCGCTGGCGCGGGCCGGCATCGGCCGCCTGACCCTGGTCGATTTCGACGATATCTGCCTGACCAATATCAACCGGCAGATTCATGCCATGGACGGCACGGTCGGTCGGGCCAAGGTGCAGGTTATGGCGGAACGCTGCCGGGCCATCAATCCGCAGCTCGAAGTCGAACCGCTCAAGGCCTTTTACCAGGCCTCCTGCGCCGAAGAACTGCTGGGACGAGGGTTCGACTACGTGCTCGACTGCATCGACCACATCACCTCCAAGTTGCATCTGATCGAGAGTTGCAAGGAGCGTGGGCTGCCGGTGATTTCCTCGATGGGGGCCGCCAACAAGCTCGACCCGACCAAGATTGCCGTGGCCGATCTGTTTCATACCCAGAAATGCCGCCTGGCGCGGATCATCCGCAAGGAACTCCGCAAGCGGGGGATTTCCTCGGGAGTGCGGGTGGTCTATTCCACCGAAGAGTTCCGGCCGCTGGGCGAGGGGAACTCCGCCTGCGCCGAGAACTGCATCTGTCCCAGCCCGGACGACCACGCGGGGCGCTGCACCGACCGTCGGGTGATCCTTGGCAGTTCATCCTATATCCCCCCGATTTTCGGGTTGACCATGGCCGGCGAGGTGGTTCGCGAGCTGCTGGTTGACGATTCAGGCCCTTGCCGTCAGGCTGCTGCTCGGATAGGAGGTGCATAAACGCCATGTTGGATTCCGGATTCGCCTCATCGCCACGGGTTTCGTCGGCCTGTCTGTTGCGGCAGCAGGGATATTTCTCGGTCGACACGATAACCCGCCAGCTGCTTGATGCCCTGCCCGGCATCCTGCTCGTGCTCAACGGCCAGCGCCAGATCGTTTATGCCAATCGGGCGCTGCTGAAGCTGATTGACAAGGACGATGTATCGGCCTGTCTCGGTTTGCGTCCAGGAGAAGTTTTCGACTGCGATCATGCTCGCGAGATGCCCGGAGGGTGTGGAACCGCCGAGGCCTGCGGTACCTGTGGCGCCGCTCTGGCTACCCTGTCCGGGCTGGCGGGCCGGGAGGATCTGCGGGAATGCCGCCTGACCCGCTGCCACAACGAACGGTTCGAAGCCCTCGATCTGCGGGTGGAGGCGAAACCCCTGGTGCACATGGGCGAAGCGTTTGTGGTGCTGGCGATTACCGATATCAGTCATGAAAAGCGGCGGCAGGCGCTGGAACGGATATTTTTTCATGACATTCTTAATCTGATGGGGAGTGTTCGGGGATTTGCCGAGCTTCTGCAAACCTACAATCTGGAGAACCGGCAGGAAATCTACCAGTTGATACACGAAGCCTCGATGCAGGTCATTGACGAGATCGAAGCCCAGCGGATGCTGTTGGCGGCCGAAAGTGGAAACCTCAGGCTGCAGGCGGAATTGATCGAGGCCGAACCGTTTTTGTCGCGACTGGTTGAGATCTACCGTTATCATCAGGTCGCCGAAGGCCGGACCCTGGCGGTGGCCGAAGCAAGCGATCCGCAGCCGATTCTGTTCAACACCGATCGAACCCTGCTCGGGCGCATCCTGGGCAACATGATCAAGAATGCTCTCGAAGCCTCGGTCGAGGGAGGAACCGTTACCCTGAGCTGCCGGCGCCGGGACGACCAGATTGAGTTTGCGGTGCGCAATGCCGGGGAAATGCCGCGATCCGTGCAACTGCAGATTTTCAAGCGATACTTCTCGACCAAGGGGGAGCATCGAGGCCTGGGAACCTACAGCATGAAATTACTGAGCGAATATCTCCACGGCGAGATTTCCTTTGTCAGCGCGGCCGCCTCCGGTACGATTTTCCGGTTGCGGATTCCGATCCTGCTGGGACCGGAACCCGTTTTCAGGGGCGACGGGGTCGCATGAATGAAGCGCTCCGATGGGTTCTTTCGGCTGTGCATTTTCCCACCCTGTTTTTTGCCACGGGGAGTGAGCTGGGGGCCATCCATTATGAAATTTGTAAAAGATCATGATTCTTCCGTAAAACAAAATAAATGTGCTAGGTTTGTGTCAGTGTTAGTCGCTTGTTTTGGTCGACGTTTGGAGGCACCCTGTCGGTGGTGAGCCAGTTTTTTGACAATCCCCAGGGTGGCCAGCTTCCCTCGGAGTTTCCGTTTTTCTTTTGTAATATTTATGATTTAAGGGGGGCATCCGGCAGTTATGCGTGGTCGTTGAATTTTGGTTTAATTGTTGCATTACAGCGCTGACGTTCACTTTGATAAGTTATGGAGGTTCTTGGATGAAAAAGGTTCTGATCGTTGATGACAGTATCGCTGTGGCTCGGCAGCTTGAAAAAATTGTTGTCAGTACCGGGGAGTTTGAGGCTGTCGGGCATGCCAAGAATGGGGCCGAGGCCATCAAGATGAACCAGACCCTCAAGCCCGATATCGTTTGCATGGATATGAACATGCCGGTCATGGATGGTTTGACCGCGCTGCGTACCCTGATGGCCATGGATCCCAAAGCCAAAGTGGTCATGGTGACTTCGCTCGGCGGCGTGGGTGACAAGTTTGCCGAAGCGTTGCGGTTGGGAGCGAAAACGGTCATTTCGAAACCCTTCGAGGCAGAAGGGGTTCTGAAAACCCTGCGTAACATTTAACGCAAGGCATCCATCTGAATGTGCTGAAACGCCTTTTGGCCGACGGCACAGGCATAACACCATTTATTGACAAGGGGAACCGATATGGCAGTTAAATTTTTCGGCCAGTTTCTGCTTGAAAAAGGGGCTGTAGGAAATAAAGATCTGCTCAAGGCCATTGAATTGCAGGAGACGACCAATCTTAAATTCGGTGCCACCGCGCTTTCGATGGGGCTGCTCACGGTCGATGCTTTTGAGCGGGTGCATGATGCCCAACGCCTTGAGGATCTCAAGTTTGGCGACATGGCGGTCAATCTGGGGATTCTCACCGAGGAACAGGTCAAACAGGTGCTCACCCGGCAGAAAAACAACCATCTGTATATCGGTGAAGCCCTTGTACGCATCGGTGCCCTGAACTCGGAAGATTTGAAAAAACACCTGGATGATTTCAAGGAAGACCAGGCTCCCTATGTTATCGATCGGATCGTCATTCCGCCGGCGGTTCCCAATGCCAATGTGTGGGAGGTCGTTGCCGACCTGACCTTCAAGATGCTGGTCCGGATTGCCGGTCTTTCGGCGCGTCCCGGCATGTGTCAAATTACCGATGGGTTGGATCCCTCCGCTCTGGTTGCGGTGGTGCCGTTCAAAGGATCGGTTAACGGGCGCTATATTCTCAATGTATCGACCAACATCAGAAAAGCCATGGCTAAAGCCATCCTCAAGGAAGACGATGTCGAAAATGAGCCGCGCGAGGTTCTCGACGATACGGTCATGGAGTTTGCCAATATCGTTTGCGGCAACGTGGCCGCAAAAGCGGCTCAACTCGGATTGACTTTCGATATCGATCCGCCCTATCTGATCAATGGCCAGGCCGGGCGCATCAAGGTGGCTGAAGGTGAAGCGGCGCTGCTCTTTCCGGTTTATGTCGCCGATGGAGACACCGTCGAGCTGGCACTTTTCATAGGGCGGCAATAACCGTCTCCGCATATCGGATTTTTCGGGCCGCCCATTGTCGGGCGGCCTGTTTATTTTGTGGGGACGGGGTGACGGCCAATTGGGTGCGACAGTCGAGTTATCTTCAACGCGCGCCGGATCTATTCTTGACATTTCCAGCTGCTATGTTTAGATATGACGTTGATTATTTATGCTTACCCAGGAGGATGTGCTCATGAAAATCAAGCTCGTTATCGGAGGATGTCTGATAGTGCTCGCGGCTGCCGGGAGTTCTTTGGCTGGCCAAGCCCAGAACAACTGTGGCTGTGGCCTGGGCTCCATGCTTTGGGCCAATAAAGCGGACGGTTCGATTCTTTCCCAAACCATGCAGGTGACCACCAACGGTTTGTTCGGCAACCAGACCTTTGGCATCACCTCGGGGACGCTGGGATGCGAACAGCCGGAAAGCATCGGTGCCGATGACCGCACGTTTGCCTATGTTCGCGACAACATGGACGGGCTGGCGCGGGATATAGCCGTTGGCCGGGGAGAATACCTTGAAACCCTTGCTGAGTTGCTGGCGGTGCCCGAAGATTCGAAGGGAGCTTTTGCCGACAGCCTGCAAGATAATTTCAGCCAGATTTTCGTAACCGGCGAAGAGCCGGCCGAGGTCATCCTCGAACGGATTGTCATCGTCGCCGGCTAATCCGTATTTGATGATTTTTACAGTACTTTTATTGGTAAGGCACAGAAGCATCTCCTGCTTTCTGTGCCTTGCTTTTTTGTCGATCTTCCCGTGCAGCTGGACAGCGGCGGAGCAGTCGCCGGAGGTTGCCTGGTTGCAGCAGAGGGCCGTGCAGCTGAAACTGCATGAACAGCGTTATTGGCGAGTGCTGCTGCACTACCGGAAACAGGGTGACGGCTGGGAAAGCCAGATCGACGATCCCGATTTTTTCATCGCTTTGAACGGAAAGACCAACCCGCGCGATGAACTCATTGCTACCGTAGCGGCCCTGTTCGGCGAACCGACGGTGGGCGCGGAGAATCCGCGCTGTCGCTACGTGGCAAGACGGGCGTGGCTGCGCGAGCAGTTGGGGCTTCCCGAATGGACGACAGACGCTGGGGAGTGCCCGGATTTCGAACAGGCCCTTCGGTGGGTTGATCCCCAGACGGCGACCCTGGTTTTTCCGGGCAGCTACGCGAACAGCCCGGCCTCGATGTTCGGGCACACCCTGTTGAATTTTAACGGTCCCTATCAGAGCAAACAACTCGCCCATGCGGCCAACTACTCAGCCTTCACCGATGAAACCAACGGATTCGCCTATGCGATCAAAGGGATAACGGGAAGTTATCCCGGATATTATTCGCTACTCCCGTATTACGATAAGATCAAGGAGTACAACGGACTCGAACGCCGAGATATCTGGGAATACCCTTTGCGCCTGACACCTGAAGAAACCCGGAAAATGTTTCTGCATCTCTGGGAGTTGCGTAATATTTATTCGGATTATTACTTTTTTGATGAAAATTGTTCCTACAACCTGTTGTTTTTACTTGAAGCCGCACGACCGGATCTGCGTTTGACCGAGCAGAGGCCACTCTGGGTCATGCCGGTCGACACGGTACGTTTGGTCGATCGGCACGATTTGATTGCCGAGGCCAGTTACCGGCCATCCGTTGCTACCTTGCTGAACCGCCAGACGGCTGGTCTTGACGCCCGGGAAACCGTCATTGCCCAAAAACTGGCCGGAGGGGAGCTGCGGGGCAGGGATCTTGATGCCATGGGGCTCGGGGCAGAGGGGGAAATCCGTGCCCTGGAAGTGGCCGCGACGGCCATCGAGCTGAAGTTCATAAAAAAAGATCTCAGTCTCGCCGACTATCGCCGCCGCTATCTGGAAATTCTTAAAGCACGAAGCACCCTTGGCGCGGGGGGGGCGGACCGTCATTCCGGCCAGAAACCGATACGTCCCGACCATGGCCATGGATCATCGCGGCTGGGTCTGGGGCTGGGTTACACGGAATCGCGCTGGGTGCAGGAATTGAGTTTTCGACCGGTCAATCATGGCCTGCTGGATCCCGAAGATGGGTATCTGCCTGGTTCACAGATTGAGTTGGGCGCCTTTGCCCTGAGATTTAATGAAGAAAAAAGGCAGATTCAATTGAAACGATTTCAGTTAGTTGATATCGTCTCGCTGGCGCCCGTCAATGCTTTTGATGCGCCGGTTTCATGGCTGGTCAGGGCGGGATTGCGCCGGCAAACTCTGCCCGAGGGGCGACATCTGGTTTCATATCTGGGGACCGGAGGTGGATATGCCTGGCAGGGGAGATGGGGGTTGGGTTATCTGCTGCTGGAAACCGAAGGTCTGTATGCACGATATTTGAAAAACGATTTCGCCATCGGCGGTGGCGCCAGTGCCGGTTATCTCGCCAGGCTCGGTGCCAACTGGCGCATGCATGCCAAAGTGCGGCAGATCCGCTATCTGCTTGGAGAGCGGGATTGGAGCGGTTCGGTGGAGCTCGGGCTGAACCTGCGGATCGACCGGCGGAACAGTCTGTCGGCCGAGGTGGCGCGGCGGGTGGATTTCGATAGTTGGGCGACGGAAGGGATGCTGTTCTGGTACCGATATTGGTGACCGGAGCGAGTTGTGGGCAGCAAAATATTCAAATGAGGTGGTATGGCAACACCGACGATTCTTCTGGTGGATGATTCCAGATTCTATCTCGAGCTTGAAAAAGGTTTTCTTCGACGCACCGAAGCTGAAATACTGACCGCCCGCAATGGGGACGAAGCGCTTGAGCTGATTCGGATGCATCCGCCGGATCTGGTTTATATGGAGCAGAACCTGCCGCGGTTGGACGGCGCCTCCTGTTGCCGGCAATTGAAAAGCGATGCTTTCCTGAAAAAAATCCCGATCATCATGCTCTACGAACTTTCCAATAAAAATGGAGCCAGCCTGTGCCGGGAGGCGGGCGGCGATGCCGTGATGCAGAAGCCGCTGAAACGGGGGCCTTTTCTCGAACTGGGCAGGCGGTTTCTGGCCCTGGTCGAGCGGCGGGAGAAGCGGGTTTCCTGGCGCCAGCTGGTGGTTGTGCGGCAGGGGGACAGGTGCTTTTGTGGCACCAGCGTCGATCTCAGCGAAGGGGGGATGTATTTCAGGCTGGACCAGCCGCTTCGGGAACAGGATTCCGTCAGCTTGAACTTTGTGATCCCGGGAACCTCGTCCGATCTGGTTGAGGCGACCAGTCGGGTGGCTTGGGTCAATCAGGGGACCAACCGGCCCAAACCCACCCTTCCCCAAGGTTTCGGGGTGGAGTTCAAGAACGTTTCCGCCAACGGGCATGAACTTATAAAGGATTTCGTGGAAAAAAGGCTGGCATGTCCCGGGGTGCTTCCCTCGGAAAGAGCGGATCCGCAGGGTCACGAAAATTAACCGTCGGCGAAGGCCTTTTTGGGATAAGCTTTTATTTAAAGTAAAAACAAATGGATGCTCATTTCTTCGTTTGGATGCAAGTCCCTGGGGGTTATCTTCCCGTTTATAGGCCTAAGTTGTTTATAACGCGGGATGGAATAGCCGAAGCTAACCTGTGATGGCTACGCTCTTTTTTAACTTTTATCAAAAACAAAAAAATTGACAAAGTTGTGGCGGTTGTTTTATAAGATTTTGGTCAGACCAATTTTTGGTTGTTCACGCGACAACGTCTAGGAAAGCTGGAGATATGGTAGAACTCTTACTGATTCTGGTCAGCGCGGTTTTTGTCAATAACTTCGTTCTGGCTCGGTTTCTTGGTATCTGTCCTTTTCTCGGAGTGTCCAAAAAGGTCGAAACCGCGCTCGGAATGGGGATGGCGGTCACCTTTGTCATGACCGTGGCCACCGTGGTGACCTGGTTTATTCAGTATTTCGTCCTGATTCCATTCGGGATTGAATATCTTCAGACGATCGCGTTTATTCTGGTCATCGCCTCGCTGGTGCAGCTGGTCGAGATGGTTATCCAGAAGGCGAGTCCCGTCCTTTACCAATCCCTGGGCATTTTTCTCCCTCTCATTACGACGAACTGTGCGGTTCTCGGCTTGGCGGTTCTGAATATCCAGAAAGGTTATTCTTTTCTTGAGGGCGTGGTGTTCGCCCTTGGCGCCGCGCTTGGTTTCACTCTTGCCATGGTGCTGTTCGCCGGATTGCGCGAACGGATCGACCTGAGCCCCGTTCCGGCATGTTTTCGCGGCACCGGGATCGCCCTGGTGACGGCCGGGCTTCTCGCCCTGGCGTTTATGGGATTTGCCGGGCTGGTCAAGGGATAACAGCACATCGCTCGATTATTCAGACGTAAAATTTATGGGTGAAGTGGATGATTGAAGCTGTCCTGAGTATCGGCGGCATCGGCATGCTGGCTGGAATAGCACTCGGCGTTGCCGCCAAGAAATTCGCCGTAGAAGTAGATCCCCGGGAACTGGCCATTCTCGAAGTGCTTTCCGGGGCCAATTGCGGCGCCTGCGGCTATCCCGGCTGTGGCGCCTACGCCAAGGCCGTTGCCTCCGGCGAAGCTTCCGCCAGTCTGTGTACCCCGGGAGGCGCCGAAACCATCCAAAAGGTCGCCCGCATCATGGGTGTGGTCGCGGAGAGCTCCGAACCGCAGGTGGCGGTTGTTGTGTGCCAGGGTGATAACCGCAAGGCCAAGAACAAGTACCGTTATTTCGGCATCGTTGACTGCCAGGCAGCACAACGCCTGGCCGATGGACCTAAAACCTGTCCCGGCGGCTGCCTGGGACTGGGCACCTGCATGCGGATTTGCCCATTTGGCGCCATCGAAATAACCCCTGACGGTCTGGCCGTGATCAGCCGGGATAAGTGTACCGGTTGCCGTAAATGCGTTTCGGCCTGCCCCCGTTCCGTTATCCGCATGGAACCACTGGCGGCCACGGTCCACGTTCTGTGCAATAGCCACGACAAGGGGGCGGTGGTTCGCAAGTACTGCAGCATTGGATGCGTTGCCTGTCACATTTGCCATAAAACGGTGCCCGAGGCCTTTCACGTCGAAAACTTTCTGGCTGCGGTAAACCACGAATTCAATGAAGAAGCACTGGCCGCCGTGGAAAAATGTCCCACTAAATGTATCCGCGATTTTGCCGACGGTTATCCCGAAGGCAGTACTTTCCACTCGCCAACCAAGACGCGGCCCGAGTGGGTGGCCTGAATGATGCCGGACAATTGGATGCTCGGAATGCCATGAAACTTAAGACCTTTGCCGGGGGGCTCCATCCCCCGGATAATAAACAGTGGTCGGCTCACAAGGCCATCGAAGTCTGTCCCCTGCCCGCGCTGCTGGTCATTCCGTTGTCCCAGCATATCGGTCTGCCGGCCGAACCTTGCGTGAAACCGGGCGAGCGGGTCAAAAAAGGTCAGACCGTCGGGCGGGCCAAGGGATTTGTTTCGGTTCCGGTGCATGCTTCGACCTCGGGCGAAGTGGTCGCGGTTGAGCCGCGCCCCCATCCTTCCGGGCGCGACCTGCCGGCCGTGGTTATTGTCCCGGACGGTGCCGACGAGTGGCTTGACGGGATTGAAACGGTCCGCTGTGATGAACTGACCCCGGACCAGATGCGCGAGAGAATCCGTGACGCCGGCGTGGTCGGGATGGGGGGGGCCACCTTCCCCACCCATGTGAAATTGTCGCCGCCGGTGGAAAAACCGATCGATACCCTGATTCTTAACGGTGTCGAGTGTGAGCCCTATCTGACCGCCGATCATCGTCTGATGCTTGAGGAGCCGCAGCGGATTTTTGCCGGGATTGTCGTGATGCGGAAAATTCTCGGGGTCTCCAGGATTTTTGTCGGCATCGAGGCGAACAAGCCCGATGCAATCGAGGTGATGACGAAGCTCTGCGCCGGCACCGGCGTCGAGATCGTGCCGCTGGCGGTCAAGTTTCCGCAGGGCGCCGAGAAGCAGCTGATCAAGGCCATCGTAGGACGTGAAGTCCCCTCCGGGGGATTGCCGATGGATGTCGGGCTGGTGGTGCAGAACGTCGGCACCGCGGCGGCTATCCAGGACGCTGTCACATTCGGCCGTCCGCTGATCGAACGGATCTGCACGGTGGCCGGTCCTGGAGTGGTCGAGCCGAAAAATCTGCGGGTCCGTATCGGCACTCCCTTGTCGCATCTGGTGGCGCACTGTGGTGGACTTGCCGGTGACCCCGCCAAGATCATCATGGGCGGACCCATGATGGGAATGGCTCAGCTTTCCCTGGAGGTTCCGACGACCCGTGGGACCTCGGGGCTGCTGTTGTTCCGCGAGGAGGATCTGACCCTGGCGCCGGAGGGCCCCTGCCTCCGCTGTGGCCGCTGCGTCAGGGTCTGTCCCGCCCATTTGCTGCCGACAACCATTGCTGCCTATGCCCGTCTCGAACGG
>MHXM01000178.1:3959-14061 GCA_001825565.1 Desulfuromonadaceae bacterium GWC2_58_13 | reverse complement strand
GGCCGGGTCGCAGCCGAGCTGACGGAGGATGCCGCGGATGATGAGTAAGGCAACCAGGACCCCGAGAATGACGGCGAGAACGGCCAGGATCGAGATGGTGCGGATCGCCTGGTCGTTGGCCGCCTGAACTTTCGGGCCCAGCGCATCCTGGTCCTTCATGTAGGAGAGCTTGACCTCTTCAACATCCAGGGCGACCTGGTTGCCCAACATATCCAAGGTGCCGCTGATCTCGTTGTTGCGTTCAAGGATGATGTTGACCACCTTGCCGAAGGTGGCTGCGTATTCCTTTTCGCCCTCCATGACTTCGGCCAGATGCCGGCGCCGCTCCGAATCTTCCAGTTCCTGGTAGAGCAGGTTGAGCTGGTCGAGGCAGGCGGCCAGTTCCTGATTCACCCGGTCCACCGCCGCCTGGCTGTTGTCGTCGAGGAACTTGACCACGTAGAGACGAGCGAGCAGCAGGTTGCGCATGGCCAGGCTGGCGTTGTAGGAGGCGTTCATGTCCTGGTCGCGGCGCGCGCTGGTGAGGATTTCGGTGAGAGCCTTTTCCATGGCCGGTCCCCTCGGATTAAGAACATTGTCGACCAGATCGTTGCGCTCATCCCTGAACTTGACGATTTTGAAGAAGCTGCCGTGATACCCCTTGAGATCTTCAGCTGCCTTGCCGATCAGCCGGGCACGCTCCGGGTTTTTGATCGCTTCCTTGGCCTCCTCCATGAATTTTTCCGTGGCGATGACGTGCTCCTCGACCTGTTTCCGATCTTCCTCGTTGCCGGTACGGATGAACTTGCTGGCGGCCAGCCGGGCCTCCAGCAAGTTCGCCTGGATGCGTCCGTTGAGATTGGTTCGTAACGCCATACGGCGATATTCGGAAAAATCGGTGGAAGCCTGATTGATGGCGCTGTAGGCAACCAGCCCGATGACCACCAGCAAAACCAGGACCGTACCGAAACCCATTGTCAGTTTTCTGACCAGACTCATACCTTTGAACATACTTACCCCCTCAACTGCTTAGGTTAAATAATCAGACCGGCAATGCTTCTTTTATGGGCTGATCCGTGGCCACCGCGGCAAGTTCCGCCAAGGAAAAAACCCGGTCGATATCGAGGATGATAATAAACTGCTCCTCGCGCTTGCCCATGCCGCGAATGAATTCGGTATTCAGATGGGTGCCGATGCGCGGCGCCGGTTCGATCCGATCCGGCTCCAGGTCGAGCACCTCCTGCACCGAGTCGGCCAGGGCACCAAGGACGGCGGTTTCGCCATCCAAAGCAATCTCAACGATGATGATGCATGTGTTGACGGTTTTTTCCGTCTTCGCCATCCCGAACTTGAGACGCATGTCGACCACCGGCACCACACTGCCGCGCAGGTTAATGACCCCGCACATGAAATCCGGAGTTTGCGGGACTTTGGTCACCATGGCGAAGTCGAGCACCTCACGCACCTTGGCGATGTCCAGCGCAAACACCTCGTCGGCCAGTTTAAAAGTCAGATACTGGTTACTTTGCCCTTCTTGTTCCATGCCTCCTCCTCGATACGCGATGTAGTTTCCCCACAGGAGCCTTCCGGTAGAAATTCACCTTTTTGGCGTGTGGTTAATTTGCTGGCTTAAATCGGATTAAGCCCGGGCAGCCCGCCGCCGTTTTTGGACCCTTGCTTACGGGTCGAATTCAAAACAAAAAAAATGCGCCTTTTTGTTAAAAGGCGCAGACATCCGAATGGTTTCGGTGCATTCGGTAGCTAGGCTGCCCCAAAGGGCCCTTGGCTTTGCGTCTCCAGGTTTCCCTGGGTTTGCCTTTTCGTGAAATTTAATTATTATTTCTATGGCTTATAAATGTTCTTTCGAGGAGTCGCCAACACCGTTGAAATCCCTTTTAATCCTTGGATTTGTGTAAATATAATACTAATTCCATATCATTGAATAGTAGGGAAAACATGTATTTCCCTTGGGGAATACACTGATTTTTCATCATGATTTCAGATAAATTCATGCCGGCGCCTTTGTTCCTTGATGTTATCCGCCTGCTGACTTGACTTGTGCTCTCGCGGCCTGATACAGTTACGTCATTGTTGCTAATCTTCACAATCGAAGGGGCAACAACCGAACACCGCTGTTCCAGAATTGAAAAGGCATTCTTCAAGGCTCCGGAATATTCTGGAGCTTTTTTACTATGGGCCTGTCCATAGACGTCGATTTCTCTCGTTAGCGACAAAACCAGCTCATTCGAACCGGCTTTTCGGAGAAGGTAAATAGATGGATTTCAACCGTTTCAATCTGCACCCGAAGATCGCCGCCGGAGTCGTTGCCGCAGGATTCACCCAGCCGACCCCGATCCAGGCGCAGGCCATCCCGAAGATCATGCAGCACCGGGATGTGATGGGGCTGGCGCAGACGGGGACCGGCAAGACCGCGGCATTCGGTCTGCCGATCCTGCATCAGCTAATGAATGGACGGCGCGACTGTGTGCGCGCCCTGATCATCGCCCCGACCCGCGAACTTGCGGAGCAGATTCACATGTCGATCAGCGTGCTCGGCCAGCAGAGCGGCCTGCGCAGCGTCACCATCTATGGTGGCGTCGGCATCAACCCGCAAGTCACCAAACTCAAGGGAGGAGCTGAAATCGTCGTCGCCTGCCCGGGTCGACTGCTCGACCATATCAAGCAATCGACCATCGATCTGAGTCAGCTGGACGTGCTGGTACTCGACGAAGCCGACCGCATGTTCGACATGGGTTTTTTGCCGGATATCCGGCGGATTATCCAATGCCTGCCGGCAAAGCGCCAGACGCTGCTCTTCTCGGCGACCATGCCGAAAGAAATTCGTCATCTGGCGCAGGAGGTCCTGAGCAACCCGGAAACGATTCAGGTGGATACAACCGCCCCGCCATTGACGGTCAGCCACGCCCTCTATCCGGTGGCCCAGCATCTCAAGACCGACCTGCTGCTGAAACTGCTCCAGCAGACCGATACCGAATCGGTGCTCATCTTCACCCGGACCAAACACCGGGCCAAACGTCTCGGCGAGAAGCTGGAAAAGTGCGGTTACCGGGCGGCCTCGCTGCAGGGCAACCTCTCCCAGCCCCGACGCCAGTCCGCGCTGGACGGCTTCCGCGACGGCAGCTACCAGATCCTGGTGGCAACCGATATCGCGGCCCGCGGCATCGACGTGTCGCAAATCTCGCATGTGGTCAATTTCGACATCCCCGATACGGCCGAGGCCTATATCCACCGGATCGGCCGCACCGGTCGCGCCGCCCGCAGCGGAGACGCCTTCACCATGATTACCGACGAGGACGGGGTGATGGTGCGGACCATCGAGCGGGTCCTCGGCACCCAGCTTGAACGACGCAAGCTGGATGACTTCGATTACAGCGTACCGGCGCCCGAACGCCCCGTCCAGCCCGTCCGGCGCCAGGCCCGGACCGTGCCGCGAGCCAAAGCAGGGGGGAACAAGGCGAAGCCGCCAGCCGGCAACGGAAAGAATGGCGGCGGCAAGCAGCGGCAAAAACAGCGCTGAATACGCTGCCGGACCCTCTACCGCAGGGATCCCGGAGGTTGGTTGCGCCTGACAGCCTGAGATACATTTGTGCTTGAATATCATCCGACCGATCGATAATCGTCATCAAATTTTACAGGGAGGCTCTATGCAGGATTGGGGAAACGGCCCCGATGACCTGGAAAAAAAAGTCATCGACATCACCAACCAGTTGAAGAATAAATTCCAACCGCACAAAGGTGTTTTGCCGCTGCTCATCGTGGTTATTCTGCTGGCCATCGGCGCCTACAGCAGTTTCTACGAAGTCGACACCGAAGAAACCGGGGTGGTTTTGCGGTTTGGCGAATTTTCCAGCGTCTCTGAACCGGGCCTGCACTTCAAGCTTCCGTTTGGCATCGAACAGGTCTATCTGGTCCCGACCGGCCGGGTGATGAAAGAGGAGTTCGGCTTCCGCACGGTGACCCCCGATGTGCGCACAACCTACACCAAAAATGGCTTGGAGGAGGAGTCGCTCACCCTCACCGGAGATCTCAACGTCAGCGACGTCGAATGGATCGTGCAGTTTCAGATCGCCGACCCGTTCAAGTTCATCTTCCGCATCAAAGACCCGATCGGCACGATCCGGGATGTCGCCGAGGCGATGGTGCGCAAGGCGATCGGCAACGCCAATGTCACCGAGGTTCTGACCACGGAACGTGCGCTGCTGGCCGGGCAGATCGAACAGAACCTCCAGTCAACACTCAACAGCTACGATATCGGCGTGCGTATCGTCACGGTCAAGTTCCAGGACGTCACCCCGCCTGATCCGGTCAAGGCCGCCTTCAACGAGGTCAACGAATCGGAACAGCAGAAGGAGAGCCTGATCTTTCAGGCCCGCGAGCAATTCAACCGCGAGGTGCCCCGCGCCCGGGGGGAGGCCAAGCAGGCGCTGCAAGAAGCCGAGGGCTATGCCGTCGAGCGCATCAACAAGGCCCGCGGCGAAACCAATCGATTCATGGCCCTGCTGACCGAATACCGCAAGGCGCCGACCGTCACCCAGCGCAGAATTTATCTGGAGACGCTCGAAGAGGTCCTGCCCCGCCTGGACGAAATCTACATCATGGATGAGAAGGGCGGGAGTCTGCTGCCGCTGCTCCCCCTGCGCAAGCCGTTGGAAGGAGGAGAGCCCAAATGAAAAAACCCATCCTGATCATTCTGATCCTGGTCGCTGTCATGCTCGCCAAAGGCAGCCTCTTCGTGGTTAATGAAGCAGAACAGGCGATCATCACCCAGTTCGGCAAACCGGTAGGTGAGGTTGTCGGTCCCGGCCTGCATTTCAAAATTCCGTTCACGCAAAACGTCAACCGTTTTGAAAAACGAATCCTGAAATGGGACGGCGATCCCAACCAGATTCCGACCAAGGACAAAAAATTCATCTGGGTCGACACCACCGCACGCTGGCGGATCATTGACCCCCTGTTGTTCTACAAAACGGTCGCCACCGAGCAAGGCGCCCTGAGCCGACTGGACGATATCATCGATTCGGTGGTGCGCGATGCCGTTTCCAGCCGACTGTTGGTCGAACTGGTGCGCGGCAGCGACTACAAAGCCCAGGACGAGAACGAAGAACGTTTCCTGGTCGAAGGGGTCGAGATCAAGAAAGATGCCCTGGTCGGCCGCGAAGAAATTTTTGCCGGCATCCTGGACAAAGCCCGGGCCAGCACTCCCGAGTACGGCATTGAACTGCTCGATGTGCAGATCAAGCGCATCAACTACGTGGAACAGGTCCGGGTCCGGGTCTATGAGCGGATGGTCAACGAACGCAAGAAGGTCGCCGCCCAGTATCGCTCCGAAGGCGAAGGCGAGAAGGCCGAGATTCTTGGTAAGATGGGACGCGAGCTGAAGGAGATCAGTTCCGAAGCCTACCGCAAGGTGCTGGAAGTGCGTGGGGCGGCCGATGCCGAGGCGGCGGCGATTTATGCCGAAGCCTACAATCAGGACAAGGAGTTCTACGCCTTTCTGCGAACCATGGAATCCTATAAAAAAGCGATCCAGAAAAACGGCCGGCTGGTCATTACGACCGACTCGGACTATTACAAGTACCTGAAAACAGCGGAATGAATTTCTGCTGGGCTTGACCCAGCGTAACGCCACGGAAGCGGGGATGGTCATGACGGCTGTCCCCGTTTCCCTTTCCTCCTGAAGGTTGTCAAGGTTTCATCATGGCCAAACCCTGGAAAACCATCGAAAGTATTGTGACCGACGAAGGAGTGCTTGAGCTGCGCCAGCGCGATGAACGGGATTTTTTGATCACCGTCGGCGGCCTGGTCCTGATGAACAGCCTGGCCAACCGCTCCGAAGTGGTTCTTGGTCAACTCGGCTGCAGACACCTGCGAAACCATCCGGCCCCGCTGGTGCTGGTGGGTGGCCTCGGCATGGGCTACACGCTCAAGGCCGTGCTCGATAGCCTGCCGGCAACGGCTCAGGTGGTGGTCGCCGAGCTCAACCCGGTGGTGCTCGGTTGGTGCCGGGGCCCCCTGGCCCCGCTCACCGACAGTGCGGTGAATGACCCCCGGGTCCGGGTCGAGATCGCCAATGTCGCCGACCTGGTGCGCCGAGCCGCCAAGGCGGCCCCGGCCGAGCGCTTCGACGCCATCGTCTTCGATCTTTACAAGGGCCCCCATCATCGCACCGACTCGCGCAACGATCCACTCTACGGCAGTCGGGCCATCGGTTTTGCCCGGGAGGCCCTGAACAACAAGGGAGTGTTTGCCATCTGGGGGGAAAACTACGATGAAGGCTTTGTCAAACGGCTGGGCGCCGCCGGCTTCAAGGTCAGCAACCAACGCCCCGGCCGCGGTGGCCTGCGCCATGTCGTGTTTATCGCCGAAAAGAAATAGGACGCTACCTCCCCCTCCTCAATCCAGCGACTGGTACTCCACCTTGACGATCTCCAACTCCTCATCGCCGCCGGGGGTTTTGAAGCAAACCAGATCCCCCTTTAACCGGCCGAGCAACGCCTTGCCGATGGGGGAAACCCAGCTGATCCGCCCCTTGGGCAGATCGATCTCGTCCACGCCGACGATGCTGTAGGTCTTCTCGCCGCCGGTCTCGTTTTCGACCGTCACCGTGCAACCGAACAGCACCCGCTCGCCGGCGATCTTTTTCTGTTCGAGCGGATCAACGACTTCCGCGGCGTCGAGGCGCTTCTGCAGAAAATGGATGCGCCCGTCGATCTGCCGCAACCGACGTTTTCCGTACTGGTAATCGGCATTCTCCGAGCGGTCGCCGTTGGAGGCGGCCCAGGCAACGGTGTTAACCATCTCCGGACGCTGTACATAGAGCAATTCCTTGAGTTCGGCCCGAAGACGTGCGGCACATCCGGTAGTCATGTAAATGCGTTGTTTCGGAATCATTTCCTCTCCATGCAACTTGCCTTGAACAGCCCACGGAACCGGATTCCTTCCGTGCATGAAACATTATAGTGAGTTTCGGTCCGAAGGGTAAAGTAAAGCCACCCAAAGGCAAATATCCCTCGACCTCGCCACCGACCGCCGAGGACCGTATCCGCACAAAAAAAGCCCCGACCGAAGCCGGGGCGATTTTCATGAAACTGAATGTGGTTAACTTCAGTCGGCTTTCTGAACGACCAGATCTTCTTCTTCGAAAGCGGTAGCGGGAACTTCGACGGCAACCGTGGCTTTTTTCGGGCGAAGGGTAAGAGCCATCATGGCACCGATCAGCAGCATGACACCGGCCACAATGAAAGACACCGTAGAGTTGCCGAACTTGGCGGTCAGAGAGGCCGAGAGTTTGACCAGAACGAAGGCGCCGACGCCCCAGGCGGAGAACAGGATGCCATAGTTCATGCCGTAATTTTTGGTTCCCCAGTAATCCTTGGCAAAGGAAGGGAAGAGGGACAGGTTGGTGCCGTAGTTGAAGCCGATGAAGGTGGCCAGCAGGGTGACGATGACGGCGCTGGAGTTGGCATTGCCGACAATCGGAATGGCGGCGAACATGAGACATGCCTGGAAGACCAGCATGATGGTCAGGGTGGCGGCGCGACCGATCTTGTCGGAAAGTACCCCGGCGCCAACACGGCCGGCAGCATTACCGATCGCCATTACCGCGACGGCGATGAAAGCCATCTCGCCCATGCTCGCCTTGGCGATCCCGGCGATGCTGCCGATAACCATCAGGCCGGCGCCGGCGCCGATGAAGTAGGTCAGCCAGCAGGTGTAGAAGCGGCCTTCTTTAAGCATTTCCATCGGGGATTTGTCGGCTGCCGAATTTTTTTTGGCGGCGGCGCTGCCGGCGGCCGGCGCACCTGGTGCGATATAACCCGCCGGGGGATTGGAAACCATCGTCGCCATGCCGCAAACGATGACGATAAAGGCAATGCCGAGAATCATCATGGTGTTTTGCAGGCCATAGTTGCCAAGCAGGTATTTACAAACCGGGGCCAGATAAACCGGGGCGATTCCGAAACCGGCGACAACAATACCTGCGATCAGACCGGTTTTAGCCGATGAAAACCATTTCAGCGCGGGAGGCGTTGCAGCAGAGTAACCGAAACCGAAACCGAGGCCGGCGAGGACCCCGAAGCCGAGAATCCAGCCCCAGTAATCGGTGGTCTGGGAACAGACCAGGAAGCCGGCGCCAACCAGCAGGCCGCCGAGCATGGCGGTCAGGCGAGGACCGACCTTATCCTGCATTTTGCCGCCGATGATCATGGATACGGCAAAGGTGAGACAAGCGGTGGCGTAGGGGTCGCCGGCGCCGCTGAACAGCTTGGCGATGTCGCCCTTAAGCATGCTGTAGGCGTACAGGATCCCCAGGGCCAGGTTGATGCCGGTCCCGGCTACTACGACAGACCAACCTTTGTTTTTTACTTGCTCGCTACTCATGACAGTTGCCTCCTTGGCTTGGATGAATGTATCGCTGTGATAAAGTGACATATACTTCATTTGGAAGGGGAGAGGCCATTTCGCCTTGAACGACGGTACTTCGGGTTTTCCATTTTTTGATCCGCCAATCATGATTCCCTCCTCTCCCGTTATTTCGCCAATTTTTGTACCTGTATCAACTCCCTGTCGCTCTGTTGCCAAGCTTTGCGGAAATCGCGAAGCCAGTTGCTGATATTTTGAACATGCCTCATAACGAGAGCTGCAATGATCAACCATTGTTTTAACATCATGGGGCGATATGTAGCCGACCCCGACATCGCAGCAATCTTCATTTTTCTGAAAGAAAGGACAAAGCATAGATCTTGACATCTCTAAAGGCCTCGCGTTTCTGGTTCCGAGAGCCAACGACTTGTTCTTGCGTATACAAATTAGCAACGCCCATACCAATGTTTCATTTTCTCTAAAAACATTTTTTTTATTATTAATTACAGCATGTTATGCATCGCACGCATGGATTAAAGCCAGCCGATGCTCACCCTGGTTATTTGCATAAATGCAAAACAGATAGTTTAAAGGGCGATTGAATGCGGAGGTAAAAGCAAAACCGGAGGGGGACAAAACCTCTCATGGCGGGGATGGGGCAAGGAAGACTGGAGACTTATGGCCGTTTTTGAGCCCTTCCCGCAAACGTGCGAAAACTCAAACAAGGTTTTTTTGCATGATTGCAAAAACGAAAAATCCCAACATTGCAAAGCAGCGCAAAAAAGAGCGGGACGGCCCAAGGGTCGTCCCGCTCTTTTTTGCTTTTACAAGAAGGAAGGGTTACTTGCCTTGCCTTCTCCGATAAACCGCCACCCCGACCAGCCCAACCCCAACCAGGATGATCGTTCCCGGCTCGGGAACCGGATCGCCGGTAGAAACGACTGTACCATCGTATTTCCAGGTGACATCGTGGGAACCGGGGTTGCCCACTTTTTTGGTATCATTAGAGTATGTTTCCAGGGCCATTACATCGAAATGAACCCAATCGAAACCGGTGATATTGAGAGTAAGAATCTTAACCTCTCCAGATGAACCTACATCAGTAGGAGCGGCAAAATTGGGGACCGTTCCAAGCTGGGCGAAATCGCCTATATCAAAATAGAAAAAATCGTAGATTTTCTCTTTATTAAGCGGAAAGTGATTATCGACAAAATAGTCATTTTCGTCGACCAAAGCCTTATAAAACGGGTCCAAGAAACTTCCGGTATTCCCGACCTTTACCTGAAGCGTACCAGAAACACCCTCTGAAACGGTTGCTATCAAAACCGCTCTCTTGCCAGCAAAATAAGAAGGAAGACCGAAGTTGGTCCAGTCTGAACCTGAACCATATTGTCCACCGAGATTGACAACACCATTGGCATAGAGCCCTGCTACCGAAAAAGTATTCCCTGAGGTAAAGGCGGTGTTACTATCATCGCCGCTAGTCGTATAATCGACATATCCCCCATCTCCGTCGGGTACGCCAACCTGGAGTACTGGCACCGCCCAAACCTGCCCGGCCCACACCAACACCAGAGATATCAAAAGGACTATTTTTTTCATAGCCACCTCCAATTGCGTTTAAAAGACCAATCTGATTTCACTATGGATGCAATTAGGAGGCCGGTCGATAACCCTTTGAAACCTCTCTCAATTCCCACGCAATTAGTAAAGCTTAAGGGTAATTTCGTAAACCATT
>MHXM01000178.1:0-3938 GCA_001825565.1 Desulfuromonadaceae bacterium GWC2_58_13 | reverse complement strand
CCGACATACCGTAACAAAATGCTACGCCCGTGAGACGAAACGACCTTCGCGGGTATCGACCTTGATGAGTTCACCGGACTCCAGGTATCCCGGCACCTGGATCCGCAGCCCGGTTTCGAGCAGGGCGTCCTTGGTCTGGGCGGTGGCGGTGGCGTTCCTGATGGCCGGGGCCGTCTCGGTCACGGTCAACTCCACGATCATCGGCGGGTCGATGCTGACCACCCGACCCTGAAAGACCCCAAGCTGCACATCGATCCCTTCAAGCAGGAACCCCTGAATCGGCTCGAAAAGCTCTTCGCCGATTTCGTACTGCTCGTAATTTTCGAGATCCATGAACACCCCGCCTTCGCCGGCGGCGTACAGAAACTGCCCCTTGCGCCGTTCGAAATCGGCCTCGTCGGCCTTGTCGCCCGCCTTGAAAGTCTTTTCCAGGACCTGGGCGGTCAGCAGGTTGCGGTATTTAACCTTGACCAGGGTATTGCCGCCCCTGGCCGAGGGCGATTGGGTGGTGTAATCGAGAATCAGGCAGGGAGCGTTGTCGAGTTGGATAACCAAGCCGCGCTTGAAGTCTGCGGTTGTAATCATGTAAAGTCTCCTTGGAAAAGTGTTGGGCGCGGAGAATGTAGCATAAAAAACGGATCCGGCACAATCGTTCGCCGACGAATTTTTCGGTGACAAACAAACGTCGATTGTGTTTTAATGCTACGTTTTAAAAAAATGTCAATTCATTCTCGCGAATCATTTCATCATTCGTAAATAGTAGAAGGAGTTTTAACATGTACACCTGCGCCGACCTCAAAAAAGGGCTAAAACTGATGATAGACGGCGAACCCCACGTCGTCGCCCAGTTCGACTTCACCAAGCCCGGCAAGGGCCAAGCTCTCTATAAATGCAAATTGCGCAATATGATCACCGGTTCCCTTTTCGACCGCACCTACCGTTCCGGCGAAAGTTTCGAGCCGGCCGCCCTCGAAGACCGCGAAATGCAGTTCCTCTACCAGGACGAAAGCGGCTACGTCTTCATGGACAACAAGAACTACGAGCAGGTAACCCTGACCGAAGAAACCTTGGGCGACGACCATTACTTTCTCAAGGACAACATGGACGTCAAGATCCTGCTGTTCAACGGCCGTGGCATCGGCATCACCCTGCCCAACTTCGTCAACCTCCGGGTCACCCAGGCCGATCCCTGGGTCAAGGGCGACACCGCCGCCGGCAACAACAAACCGGCCACCGTCGAAAGCGGCTACAATCTGGCGGTTCCCTCCTTTGTCGAGACCGGCGACCTGATCCAGATCGACACCCGCACCGGCGAATACGTTACCCGCGTCAAGGAATAAATTCGATGGAACCGAACTGGGCCCTGGCCAAAAAACGGGCCGCCCTGGAAAACCGAGCCCGGATCGTGCATGCGATCCGGGCGTTTTTCATCGAACGGGATTTTCTCGAGGTGGAAACCCCGCACCGCCTGCCCGGCAATGCTCCCGAATTGCACATCGATGCCGTCGCCAGTGGCGACGGTTTTCTGCACACCTCTCCCGAGCTGTGCATGAAACGCCTGCTGGCCGCCGGTTACCCGCGCCTGTTCCAGATCTGCCGCTGCTGGCGCAAGGGGGAGCGCGGCGCCCGCCACCTTCCCGAATACACCATGCTCGAATGGTACCGGGCCGGCTGCGACTACCAATCGCTGATGGTCGACTGCGAAGAACTGCTGGCCCGGCTCTGCCCCGAAGGCCGCGTGGGCGCCATTGATCTCAGTCCGCCATGGGAACGCCTGACGGTGGCCGACGCCTTTTCCCGTCACGGTTCCCTCCCCCTGGATGAGGCCCTGGCCCGCGACCGCTTCGATGAAATCGTCGCGCTCGAAATCGAACCTCGACTGGGCTCCACCCGGCCGACTTTCCTCACCGAATACCCGGCGGCCCTGGCCGCCCTGGCCCGTCGCAAACCGGAAAACCCGTCGGTGGCGGAACGCTTCGAGCTGTACATCGACGGCATCGAACTGGCCAACGCCTTCTCCGAATTGACCGATCCGGCCGAGCAGCGCCAGCGCTTCGAAAAAGAAGAAGCCGAGCGGCGCCGGGCCGGCAAGCTCCCCTATCCCGTCCCCGAGAAATTTCTGGCCGAGCTGGCCACCATGCCGCCATCGGCCGGCATCGCTCTCGGCGTCGACCGTCTGGTCATGCTGTTGACCGGCGCCACCGCCATTGATGAGGTCGTCGCCTTTACCCCTGAAGAGCTGTAGTCCATAGCCCGGCTTTCCTTCTCGCTTCGCCGCGATATACTGACCGCACAACCTGCGGAGGACGGTCATGGAGCGAGCCCGGGAAATTGCAAGCGTCATCATCTTCATCCTGCTGCTGGGCCTGCCCGCCCCGGGCGCATCCGAGGAAACGGACCCCTGGCGCAACGAACGGCTGCGGATGGTTCGCGAACAGATGGAAGACCGGGGCATCCGCGATCCCCTTACCCTCCAGGCAATGCGTAGCGTTCCCCGGCATCTCTTTGTCGACCCTTCCCGTCGCGATGCCGCCTACCTCGATACCCCACTGCCGATCGGCTTCGGCCAAACCATCAGTCAGCCGTATATGGTCGCCTACATGACCGAAATCATCCTCCCTCGCCCCGGCCTGAAAATTCTCGAAATCGGCACCGGTTCGGGATACCAGGCGGCGATTTTGGCCGCTTGCGGGGCCGAGGTCTATTCCATCGAAATCATCCCGCCGCTGGCCGAACGGGCAGCCTCCCTGCTGCGGAAACTCGATTATGAAGTTACCTCCAAGACCGGCGACGGCTTTTTCGGCTGGCCCGAAGCCGCCCCTTTCGATGCCATTCTGGTCACTGCCGCCGCCGAGTTCATTCCAACCCCACTCACCGAACAACTCAAGGATGGCGGCACCATGGTCATCCCGGTCGGCACCCCGTTTTACGTGCAGACCCTGATGTTGGTGGAAAAACGGGAGGGCCGGCTGCGCACCCGCAGCCTGATGCCGGTGCGCTTCGTGCCGCTGCGGAGAGCCGAATGACCTTCGGGCTGCTTCGCCGTCATCTGGCCCTGGGCCTCCTCTCGATGTCCCTGATCGCCCTGCAACTGGTGTTGATGCAGACCTTCTCCATCAGCCAGTGGCACCACTTCGCCTACATGGTCATCTCCATCGCCCTGCTCGGATTCGGCGCCGCGGGCACCCTGCTCGCCCTCTGCCGATCATGGATACTGCCCCGCGGCACCACTCTGCTTCCCCTGCTTTTGTTCTCAACCGCCCTGGCCATGGCGTTTGCGGCCGGACGGGTTCAGCTGCTGTTCGCCCGCTTCGATTCGTACCTGCTCCCCTACGACCCGGCCCAGGCAGGGCTGCTGCTGGCGGTTATCCTGCTCCTTTCCCTGCCGTTTTTCCTCGGCGCCCTGGCCATCGGTATTCTCTTCATCGAACAGGCGGAGCAGATCGGCATCACCTATTTCGCCAACCTGCTCGGTTCCGGTCTCGGCGGGCTGGTCGGAATTGCCGCCCTGTCCCGATTCTTCCCCGAACAGCTGGCGCCGGCCCTGGCCCTGCCCGCCCTGGCGGCCGGCCTGCTGCTGTTGCCGCCCCGGCGACGCTGGCTGCAGCTGATCGCCGCCGCAACCGGCGTCGCCCTGGCCCTGGCGCTGGCGTTTCCACCAGCGCTTCCCCTGTCCCAGTTCAAGGATCTGCAAAAGACCCTCGATCTGCCGGACAGCCGTACCCGCGCCATTCGCAACGATCCCTACGGCCAGGTGCGGGCCGTTTCCAGTCCGACGTTACGTTTTGCCCCCGGCCTGAGCCTGAGCTATCAAGGCCCCATTCCTCGGGGGGACGCACTTTTCAGTAACGGGGATTGGTTCGGCTTTGTGCCGGCGGGGTCGTTTTCCGAAGCCGCCCGACTTCTCGACTTCACAACTCAGGGACTGCCGTTCGCCA
>MHXM01000177.1 GCA_001825565.1 Desulfuromonadaceae bacterium GWC2_58_13 | reverse complement strand
CCTTGAACTCCAGCATGATATAACTGGCGAAAACAATCGTCGTGTGGGCGACCAGCGCATCATAGCCGCGACTCTGAAATTCCTTGGCGGAGCTCAGCAAGCTGAACGATACCGGCACACAGGTGGAGCCATCGGACCAGCCCAGCGTCAGCAACCGGAACCCGCAGTAGTAGCGATTCTCGTTATGATCGTGAACACGGGCCAGAAGCTCCACCTTTTTGCTGCGGTTGCGGTTGTAGAGCGAGTCATCGACGATGAAAACCTTGGGCGTCTGCTCCGAGGTCAGCGGCAGAATCTGTTTGCGGATTACCGCGGCGCTCAACAGATGCAGGAACTTGCGCCAGTTGGCGTTGACCGAATTGAGAAATCGGTACACGGTGTCCTTGCCGATTTCGTTCCCGGCAGGATCGGCCTGCAAATCGCGGAACAGATTCTTGCCGGTGAAAACCAGGCAGAAGTTGAAATAAAACGCATCACCGCGATGGGTGCAATGCCGCACTGCTTGACCATGTTGCTTTGCTTCAAGAGTAAAGCGACACGCTGATGGTCGATAAACGAATTAAGTTTTGCCCGGTCTGATTTCGACAAGATGGGTATCAAATCACTGCTCAGTTCAAAGTGTCCTGGAAGTTACTCCACCCAAAACCAGAATATGCTTACCTTTGCAATGGTCATATTCCTACAACCCCTCCATGCCGATGAGGTCTTCGAGAGTTGTCATTGAAATCCGATAAGGATTCTTCACCGGCTGTTTTGTGCGTTGGGGTGAGATGAAGATCGGTTGGCATTTTTCCGCCCCTTGCCTGAAATGTCTGATGCCGCTAGAATGTCCCCCTCAACTCTCCTTTCGAAAGGCTGCCCCTTTGGATCATAAGATGATTCTTCTCACCCTGATCGGCCCGGACCGCACCGGCATCATCGCTGCGGTCACCGGCCAGATCGCCGCCGCCGGCGCCCGCATCCGCGACATTGAGCAGACCGTTACCCACACCCTGCTGTCGCTGTCGGTGCTGATCGATTTTCCCACCGGCGAGAGCGACCAGAAGCCGCTGATCAAGGAACTGCTGTTTCTGGCTAAGGAACTGGGGCTCGATCTCGACTTTCAGGTCATCGGCGAGGCCGAGTATCGGCGCAAGAGCACCCGCCACGCCTACGTGGTGACCATCCTCGGCGGCGAGGTGAATGCGGCCTCCCTGGCGCGGATTTCCGGTATCCTGGCCGATCACGCGGTCAATATCGAACGGATTTCCAAGCTGACCCAGGGGCAACTGCGTTGCGTCGAATTTCTCATCACCACCGCGCCCGATCTGGACGTCAAGGTCATGACCCGCAAGCTGCTGAACGCCGGGGCCGGTCTCGGCGTCGACATCGCGGTGCAGAAAGAGAGCCTCTACCGGCGGGCCAAGCGCCTAGTGGTGATGGATATGGATTCGACCCTGATTCAGATCGAGGTCATCGACGAACTGGCCCGGGTCGCCGGGGTCGGCGAACAGGTGGCCGGGATTACCGAACGGGCCATGAACGGCGAACTCGATTTTCAGGGATCGCTGCGCGAGCGGGTCGCTCTGCTCAAGGGTTTGCCGGCGGAAGCGCTCGAACAGGTCTATCGCAACATTCCGCTGACCCCCGGCGCCCGCAACCTGGTGACCATCCTCAAGCGCCTCGGCTACAAGACTGCGGTGATCTCCGGCGGCTTCAAGTTTTTCACCGACCGGCTCAAGGCCGATCTCGGTCTCGACTACGCCTACGCCAACCAGCTCGAAATCGTCGATGGGATGGTGACCGGCGCCGTGCTCGGCCCGATCGTCGATGGCGCCCGCAAGGCCCGGTTGCTCGAAGAGATCGCCGAAAAAGAAGGGATCACCCTCGATCAGACCATCGCTATCGGCGACGGCGCCAACGACCTGCCGATGCTCGGCAAGGCCGGTCTGGGGATCGCTTTCAACGCCAAGGCGCGGGTGCGCGAGCAGGCCGATTTTCACATCAACCAGCAGAACCTCGACTCGATCCTCTACCTGCTCGGGCTCTCCGAGCGGGAAATGGCGGAGATCGCCGGGTGAAGCTGCCGTCCCCCCTCATCGAAGGGCGCCTGCTGCGCCGTTACCAGCGCTTTCTCACCGATATCGAGCTGGCCGATGGCACGATGGTCACCGCCCACACCCCCAATACCGGCAGCATGCGGCAGTGCGCCGTGCCCGGTTACCGGGTGCTGATCAGTTCGGCCGACAACCCGGCCCGTAAACTGTGTTACACGCTTGAACTGATCGAGGTGAACGGCCATTGGGTCGACACCCACACCCACCGCACCAACCGGGTGGTCGAAGAGGGGCTGCGCCAAGGGTGGATTCCCGAACTGGCCGGCTTCAGCGTGACGGCCGAATCCCGCTACCACGACAGCCGCATCGATTTTCTGCTGGAGAAGGAAGATCGGCGGGTGCTGGTCGAAGTGAAGAACGTCACCCTCTGCTGCCAACCTCAACAGGCCTGTTTTCCCGATGCCGTTACCATCCGCGGCCAGAAGCATCTGCGGGAACTGCTGCGGGCGAAACAGGAAGGATATCGGGCGGTGATCTTCTTTCTGGTCCAGCGCGGCGAAGCCACGGCCTTCACCCCCGCCGACGCCATCGATCCCGCCTACGGCCGTCTGCTGCGCCAGGTCACCGCCGCCGGAGTCGAAGCCCTGGCCTACCGGAGCGTCGTCAGCCCGGCGGAAAACCGGGTCGGGGAGCGGATTCCGGTCATTCTTTAAAGGCTTTATAACCCAACAAAAACAAAGGGATCAACGCAGAGGCGCAGAGGCGCAGGGGAAACCTAAGAAAATCCTGTTTGGTTAAGGTTTTTCCTTTGCGTCCTTGCGTTAAAGCCAGCCTTTGCTTTCCTTTTCCGGGGAAATATGCGCACTGTCGGCCTGATCACCGAATACAACCCGTTTCACAACGGCCATCTCCACCACCTGCGCGAGAGCTTGCGGGCGACCGGCGCCGAGGTCTCGGTGGCGGTGATGAGCGGCCATTTTCTCCAGCGCGGCGAACCGGCTCTGGTCGACAAATGGGTGCGGGCCGGGATGGCGTTGCGCGCCGGAGTCGACCTGGTGGTCGAACTGCCCTTCCCCTGGGCTTGCAACAGTGCTCCCCATTTTGCTCGCGGGGCGGTGCTGGCATTAGAAGCCCTCGGGGGGATCGACACCCTCTGCTTTGGCAGCGAGGCGGGAGATTTGGCGCCGCTGCAACGTTGTGCCGAATTGCTGGTCGAGCAGGAATCTTCTGTTGCCGGGCGCACCGCCGAGCTGTTGCGCCTGGGGGTGAATTATCCGACCGCCCGGGCGCGCTGCCTGGCTGAACTCGGTGGAGTCGAGGCCGAGTCGATCGCTTCGCCCAACAACATTCTCGGCATCGAATATCTCAAGGCGTTGCGCCAGACCGGCAGTTCCATCGTTCCCTACACCATCCGGCGCATCGGGGCCGGCTACCACGAGGAAGAGGCCCGCGACGAAATGGCCAGCGCCACCGGCATCCGCCGGATGCTGCAGGCCGGGGAGTCGTTCGCGGCGTTCATCCCGATGCCGTCCCGGATGCCCCTGGACCGTGCCCTGGCCGCCGGCCATCGGCTGGATCAATCCAGGTTCTGCCATTTGCTGCTGGCTCGAATACTCCGGGGCGCCGAGTCGTTAAAGGATCTCTACCAGGTTGAAGACGGCATCGAAAATCGGCTGTTCGAGGCCGCGCTCCGCCACAGCGATTATGCGGCGCTGGTCGATGCCGTCAAGTCGCGTCATTTCACCCGCACTCGCGTTCAGCGTATTCTCTGCTATATTCTTAATGAAATACGCCGGGAGGAGATGCAGGGGTTTCTTTCCGCAGGCCCACTTTATCTTCATTTGCTCGGCAGCAGCGACCGGGGCCGCGCCTACCTGGCCGCCAGCCGCAAACGACGGCGAATTCCCCTGATCGCCAACTATTCCCGCGTCAACCCGCAGCTCCGGCACCATTACGGACGCGGCGGCGAGACATGGCTGCTGGCCGAACGGATGTTGCGACTGGAACTGCGGGCTACCCGCAATTACACCCTGCTGATGCAATGCTGGGACGCGGGTAACCGCAACCGGGACTATTTCGAATGAGCCGGCACGACTGATTGGGTTGGATGGAATCGCGCTGGAGGTAAAATTTTAATAATCTCCATTGTTATTTTTTGCTTTTCCTTGTTACAATCCCATGATTTGTTGCAAAGATAATAAAAATGTCGTTTCGGGCGAGGCGGGGAAGGTGGCGGAAATTGGGTATCGGTAAACCATTTGAAAAACTTGGCGACAGTTGCCTGTCTTTTCTGGAACAGTACGGACGGATGGGGATTTTTCTTTTTTCCTGCCTGTACAACCTGGTAAAACCCCCTTACCCGGTATTTCCGGTTATCCGTCAAGCCCATTTCATCGGGGTCCGTTCGGTGTTCGTCATCCTTTTCACCGGGGCTTTTACCGGGATGGTGCTCGGCTTGCAGGGCTATTACACCCTGAACAAGTTCGGCTCCGAGGGGTTGCTCGGCTCGGCGGTGGCGCTCAGTCTGATCCGTGAACTGGGGCCAGTGATGACCGCGCTGATGGTGGTCGGCCGGGCCGGGTCGGCGATCTGCGCCGAAATCGGCATCATGCGCAACTCGGAGCAGATCGACGCCCTTGAGTGCATGGCCATTGATCCGTACAAATACCTGCTGGCGCCCAAGTTCTTGGCCGGAGTTATCGCCGTCCCGCTGCTGACCTGCATTTTCAACGTGGTCGGCATTCTCGGCGGTTACCTGGTCGGAGTGGTTATGCTCGATGTCAACGGTGGAACTTTTTTTCAGGGGATGTACGCCAGTGTCGAATGGCAGGATGTTCAGATGGGGGTCGTTAAATCCCTGATTTTCGGATTGCTGATCATCTGGATCGCGTCGGCCAAGGGGTATTTCCTGCACCTGGAAAAAACGGGGGGCTTCGGCGCCGAAGGGGTCAGCCGCACGACGACCGATGCGGTGGTGTTGTCCTCGGTTTCCATCCTGGTCTGGGATTACCTGATCAGCGCCATCATGCTATAGGAGGCAGCCGTGCAACAGGATATACCGACCGATGCTGCCATCGAGCTGACGGGCGTCGAGAAGACTTTCGGCCGCCAGAAGGTTTTGCGCAATGTCAATCTCTCGATTGCCGCAGGCAAGACCACGGTCATTGTCGGTGGCAGCGGCCAGGGCAAGAGTGTCATTCTCAAACACATGCTGGGCCTGGTGCGACCCGACCGCGGGGCGGTGAAAGTGTTCGGCCAGGACCTGGCCAAAGCCGGCAAAAAAGAGCTGAACCAGATTCGCATGCAGTTTGGCGTGCTGTTTCAGAATGCCGCCCTGTTCGATTCGATGACCGTGTTCGACAACGTCGCTCTGCCGCTGCGCGAACGAACCAAGCTGACCGAAACCGAGATCCGCGCCAAGGTTCGGGAAAAACTCGACCTGATGGATCTGATCGAGTCCGACGGCAAGTATCCGGCCCAGCTCTCCGGAGGCATGAAAAAACGGGTCGGACTGGCCCGCGCGCTGGTGCTCCATCCAAAGGTGGTGTTTTTCGACGAACCAACCACGGGTCTTGACGTCAGTCGCAGCAACGAAATCTATCGCCTGTTTCACAAAACCCAAAGCCAGCTCAACTACACGGCGGTGATCGTCAGTCACGATGTTCCCAAGATTTTCAAGTTGGCCGATTACGTGGCCCTTCTGGCCGAAGGCCAAATTCAGGGTGTCATGTCGCCCGAGGCGTTTCAGCTGTCCGATCATCCCTTGATCCGGCGCTACGTCGTGGAGACCATGGGTCCCATTTATTCGAGTGCAAAAGAGGAGGCTGCTCTTTATGAACCGGCTTAATGTCGAGGTCGCCGTCGGAATCTTCCTGGTGGCCGGGTTTCTCTGTTTTGCCTGGTTGTCGGTCAAGCTTGGCAATGTCGACCTGTTCGGCGGCAACGAGTACACCGTCAAGGCGAACTTCAGTTCGGTGTCCGGACTCAAGGAAGGTGCTCCCGTGGAAATCGCCGGAGTCAAAATCGGCAAGGTTTCCCGCATCCATCTGCAAGAAAAAACCTACGAAGCCGAGGTCGAGCTGACTCTTGACCGGGTGGTCAAGCTACAGGAGGACAGCATCGCCTCGATCCGTACCTCCGGGATTATCGGCGACCGCTACGTCAGCATTTCGCCCGGTGGCAGCGAGGAAATCATCCAGGCCGGAGGGAGCATATTTGAAACCGAGTCGGCCATCAATCTCGAAGAGCTGGTCAGCAAGTATGTCTTCGAGAAAAAATAGGAGGGCGTGGTGAAGAAAATATTTCTGTTCCTGTCGCTGGTTCTCTGGTTGTCCGCCGGAACGGTTTTTGCCGCTGACGATGAGTTCGTTTTCGAAGAAGATCCCTTTGCCGAAGCGGAACCGGCATCGATCGCCGATCCCCTCGAACCGGTCAACCGGGGATTTTTCTGGTTCAACGACAAGCTGTATGTTTACCTGCTCAAGCCGGTGGCCCGGGGCTTGCGGGTGATTCCCGAACCGGCACGGGTGTCGGTATCGAATTTCTTTTCCAACCTCGGCACCCCGGTTCGGGTGGCCAATAACCTGTTCCAGCTCAAGATCGCCAATACCGGCAGTGAACTGGCGCGTCTACTGCTTAACAGCACCTTCGGTTTGGCCGGGTTGTTCGATCCCGCATCCTCCTGGGGGCTGGAGAAAAAAGAAGAGGATCTCGGCCAGACCTTTGGCCATTACGGCGCCGGCACCGGATTTTACCTGGTGTTGCCGGTGTTCGGCCCCAGCAGTCTGCGCGACGGCATCGGCCGGATCGGCGATTATTTCATCGACCCGCTTCCCCATGCGCTCAAGCAGGAAGAACTTATCGGCCTCTCGGCACTGGACCAGGAAAACGCCCTGTCTCTCGACAAGGATACTTACGAGGGAATCCGCAAGCACGAAATTGACCCCTACCTGTTTGTTCGCGATGCCTATGCCCAACATCGCGAGGCAAAAGTTAAAGAGTAAATTTTCGGAGGTATTCACATGCTGTTTTTGAAACGTTTTCTGGGATTGTTCACTGGTGTCGTTCTGCTGGCGTCGACCGCCGCGGTCGCCGCTCCCGGCCCGCTGGATCAGGCCCGCGCCACGGTAGACGCGGTCATGGCCATTTTGAAAGAGTCCAATCTCGAAAAACAGGTACGCCGCGAGCGGCTGTCGGCCACCATCCGCGCCCGTTTCGATTTCGCCGAAATGTCCCAGCGGATTCTCGCCCTCCACTGGAAAAACGCCAGCGACCAGCAGCGCGATCGGTTCGTGGCGCTTTTTTCCGATCTGCTCGAACGCAACTATATCGGGCGCATCGAATCCTATACCAACGAGAAGATTGATTTCGTCAAGGAACGGGTGCAGGGCAACCGGGCCGCCGTCGATACCCTCATCATGACCAAAAGCGCTGAAATTCCCATTTCCTACCGGATGGTGCAGAAAGGCGCCGAATGGATGGTTTACGATGTGGTCATCGAATCGGTGAGCTTTGTCAACAATTACCGGAGCAGTTACGGCGAGATCCTCAAGAATGAAGGCTTTGACGGGTTGCTGGCGCGGATGTCGGAAAAACTGGCCGACCTTGAGAAAAATGGAAACAATGGAAAGCCCACGGAACCATGAACCGGCTTCCCGCTGATGTTTGCGCCCGCATGAAAAACGATCTGCGGTTTTTTCGCTTTCTCTCCGAGGCGGACACGGCGATTCTCGCGCCCTATTTTCTATGCCGCCAGACTTCGGCCGGCGATGTTCTCTGGACAGAGGGGGATCCGGCCACGGTTGCCGCTTTTGTCATGTCGGGGAAAATCGAAGAAAAGAAGAATACGGAGTTTGAAGGACGTCAGGTCGTGGTCGGGGTTTACACCCAGGGATCGGTGATCGGCGAATTCAGTCTGATTGACGGCCTTCCCAGGGCGGTGACCGCCGTCTGCCTGGAGGATGCCCAACTGCTGTTGCTGCCAAAGGAAAAACTTGACCAGTTGCTGGTTGATCATCCCGAAATCGGCATCAAGTTGCTCAAGGGCGTGCTGCTGACCCTTTCGATCCGCCTGCGCAAATCCTTCGACCGTCTGGCCTCCATATTCTGAACAATCAGCCCGGGCGCCAAAGAGGAGACCGCTTCGTCATGAAAGTATCGCCAGGAATTTTTCTGAAGACGATTCTGCTGACCTCCGTTGTCATGGTTACGGCCTGTGTTCCCCCGCGAGCGGCGTCAGTGCAACTTCCAGCCGATGGCGTGGCCCAGGTTTACGAATGTCGGGCAAACTATGAGTTTCTGGTTCGGATCGAGGGGGAAGTTGCCCACTTGTTCCTTCCCGACCGCACGGTCACTCTGGTTCATCAGCCGTCGGCCGATGGCGCCAAATACAGCCGGGGGGAGGTAACCTTCTGGTGGTGGGACGACGAGGCGACGCTCGAAATCGGCCAAGAAGCGCGGATGACCTGCATCCTCAATCCGAAACGGGAATCGCTCAAATAATTTCCGCCGCGGCCCTTGGCCCGGGCGCCCCTACTTCAATTCAAAGGCGACCTTCAGCACGACCTGAAATTCGCCGATTTTTCCATCGTTTCCGATATGTCCGCGGATATCCTGCACCTCGAACCAGGAGAGCTTTTCCAGTGAGCTCTGGGCTTTGCCGATCGCTTCCTGGATAGCGGCTTCGATGCCTTTGTCGGAAACGCCGATCACTTCGACCTTTTTGTAGGTCCTGCCTTTGCCATACGTCATCGCATCCTCCTTTGCCAGCGTGATCCGTGCCCCTCTGCTTGAAGAGTAGCACCCGGGGCGGTACTGTAAAGACGGTATGCCGAAATTTTGGATGACGGATTGGGTGGGGAAAAGACCTTTCGTGGGCGATTTGGCAGGCCGATTTTCCGGCGGATGCATTTTTTTATTCAAATCGGGCACAAAACCAACTAATACTTAAAATATCGATTTTGCATCACCTGGCGAGCCCCCTTGGTTTCACTTACCCGTTTTCTGAGAGGACCCATGCGTATAGCACTGATTGGAATTGGCAAGATCGCGAATTACCAGATGCAGGCCATTACCCACACCAAAGGAATCAAGCTGGTCGATGCCCACGATCTCGATTCGACCCGGGCCGATGAACTTCCCGGTAGTGTCCTGTTTCACGACAATCTGGACAAGATTCTGAAAAAATCCACCGCCGATGCTTTTCTGGTTTCGACTCCGACCAGCACCCACTACGAAGTGGCCATGAAGATCATCGAGGCGAACCGGATCGCCATCGTCGAAAAACCGCTCTGCACCCGCCAAGAGAAGATGGATGCCCTGATGACCGAGGCCCGCACGCGGAAACTCCCTCTCTACACGGCGTTTCACCCGTCCTACGGGCGCGAGGTCGAGTGGTGGCTCGAACAACGCGAAACGAAGAATTTCGAGCTCGGCAGGCTCATCGGATTTGAATCGTGTTTTTCCGATCCCTACTATCTCAATGGCAAGCTGACCCTGGGAGCGGTCGGCAAAGCCGGTTCCTGGTTCGACAGCGGCATCAGCAGCCTGAGTATCCTGGCCCGGTTGATCGATCCCGAGCAGATGCAGGTCATCGACGGCCGAATGACATCCATCCCCGATATTCAATGTGCCCAGGTGCAGGGTCTCGGCCTGTTCCGGTTCAAGGCGGATGGGCGCACCGGATACGGCATGATCGACACCAACTGGACGCTTGGCCGCAACTACAAGACCACCCGGCTCTGGTACGAAAACGGGGTGATCGAGCTGGATCATGCCAAGGAGTATGGGCGGTTGCGCCTGCAGGGGCAGGACGAACTGATCTTCAACCTGGCCACTGACAAGCCGCGGTTGGTGAACCATTACTGCGGGGTATTCGCCAACCTGACCGAGATGTTCAGCAATGGAGGAGACAACAAAGAGCTTTCCGAGGTGTTGCACGGATTGCTTTTTGCGGCGTTGCGTACCTGATTTGTGGGATTGACAGCGAAGGAACGACGGGGGACGGCCGGGTGGCTGTTCCCCGTTTTATTTGTCGAGCCGGGCCATCGAGCAGAAGATGCCGATCAGGCACAGGATGCAGAAAACCAGCAGCGCCGTATGCATGCTGCGCAGAAAATCCGGCTGGGTTGCCGCGGTCACCGCTTGTCCTCCCATGAACACGGAAAAAATTACGGTGATGATGGTCATGCTCGACATCATGCCGAGGGTGCGCATCGTTGAATTGAGACCGGACGCAACGCCGAGGTAGCGGGGGGCAACGCTCCCCATGATGACGCTGGTGTTGGGGGAGGAGAAGAGGGCGAACCCAAGGCCGAGAAAAACCAGCATGACCGCAACCACCAACAGCGAAGTGTCGGCAGCCAGAGTGGCGGCGACGCCAAGCCCCAAGGCGCACAAAAACATGCCAACGGTGGCGACCCGGGCTGCCGGGAAGCGGTCGGCGAGTTTTCCGCAAAAAGGTGAAAACAGGGTCTGCATGACCGGCTGGATAATCAGGATGATACCGGCCTGGTGGGCATTCATCCCCTTGACGTACTGAAGGTAAAGGCTCATGAAAAAGGTGACGCCGAAGGTCGCCGCATAGTTGAGCAGGGCGGCCAAGCTGGAAAAGGCGAACACCCGGTTTTCGCGCAACAAGGCGATGTTCAGGACCGGGTAGTCGGTGCGGGCTTCCAGCCAGACAAAAAATCCCAGTCCGCAGAGTCCCGAGATGGCCAGGCCCCAGGCCCAGGCGCCCTGATCGACGTTGGAGGCGCCGCTGATCAGCAGCAGAATGGCGGCCGCGTAGACCAGGCTTCCTCGCAGGTCGAAGGGTTCGCCCCTGGCCTCGGCCCAATCGCCGCGCAGTTTGGCGCAGGAGACCAGGAAGGTCAGGATGCCCAGCGGGATGCAGAGGTAGAACAGCCAGCGCCAGCCGAGGGTGGTAACCAGAGCGCCGCCGAAAAACGGGCCGCAGGAAATGCCGGCATAGACACTGGCCACGGCAATCCCCAGCGCCTTGCCCCGTTCCTGCGGGGGAAAGACCGAAACCACAATAGCCATGGTCGTGGCCATGACCATGGCCCCACCCATCCCCTGCAGAAAACGCAGAGCGATCATCGCCTCGACCGACCAGGCCTGGGAGAGCAGGCCGCCGGCGACAGTGAAGACGACAATGCCGTACTGAAAGATGCGCTTTCGGCCGTGGATGTCGCCGAGACGTCCCATCGCCAACAAAAAGATCGAGGCCGACAGCACGTAAGTGGTCTCGATCAGCCCAAGCTGGAGGGCGCTGGCGGCGAATTCCCGGCCGATGCTTGGCAGGGCGACGCCCACCGCCGACATCATGAAGGGCATGAGGAAGTGAGCCGTGCAGACGACGAACAGGGTGGCGGTACGGGAAACGGGAGCAGACATCCGGGTCCATTTCGGTGCGGGAGTGCAAACGAAAACACCATAGCGGATTTATCGGCAGAAAAAAAGTCTTCGAAGGGATTGCTGAATATTTATCCGTGGTGTTTGGTCAAATCGATCCCGTGGCGGGCGCACATGGCGAGGTCGGGGGCGAGGGGATGGTGGGCCCGGAAGCGGCAGCCGCCGCCGCATTGGGCAAGGACGGGGCAGCTGTGGCATTCGAGGGAGGAAAGGGGAATGTGCTCCAGCCGGAGCCAGCAGTCGAGCAGACCATCCCGGGCGTCCCCCAGGGGGGCATCCCGATAGAAGCCGCATTTGACCGCCTTGCCGTCGGGGAGGACGGTCAGCAGGTGGCGGCCGCAGGCGAAGCCCTCGGACGGGCCGTGGTAACCGCCTCCGTAGCTGAAGTCGAACAGGGGCGCCGCTTGTTCGTAGGGAATGTTCAGGCTGCGGTTACGGGTCAGGTTGCCGGCGTCGCAGAGGACATCGATCCCCCAGGAAATGGCGCCGATTTCTTCCGCAAAGCGTTTCATCCGGTCGAATTCCCGCAGGTTTCCCCGATGGATCACGGTGGCCAGCGACACGGGGATGCCCGCGTGGCGCGCCGCGAAAATGCCGTCGACGGAGAGATCGAAGTTGCCCTCTCCCCGTAGCAGATCGTGTCCCTCCCGCCAACCGTCGAGGCTGACCTGAATTTCGTCGACGGTCAGCCAGGCGCAGTTTTCCTCGTCAAGCAGGGTGCCGTTGCTGATCAGCACCCGGCGGACCGGCAAATCCCTGGTCTGTTCGATAAACGACTGCAATTCAGGGTAGAGCAGGGGTTCGCCCCCGGAAATCATCAGCTTGAGACCGCCTTTGTCGGCGAATTCAGCGCTGATGGACAGGGCCTCCGGCAGACTGAGGCGGGTCGGGTTCGGGGGGCCGAGGTAGCAGTGGCGGCAGCGCAGGTTGCAGTCGTGCAGCAGTTGCAGCTCAAGGTAGCGTAGCGAGGGAGTGGGACTTTTACTGATGGGTACGGGGGTTGGCATGGGGTGGGAAAGCGTTTGGAGAAGTTCTTCGGCCAGGCAGAACCGGACGAATTCATCGTCGTCGGTCAGGTCATGCCCCAGTCGGGAACCGTCGCAGCGGGACAGAAAAGCAAGGGCCGCGTCGTCGAGCTCGTACAGCTCGTCGCGGCCCCGGTGGTAGATGAAGGTCTGTTCGAGAAGTTTGAGGGCGGCCTGTGGGGACAGACGCAGATATCCGTCGGTCCAGGCCGGTTCAGCCATGGGCGGCGGCAAGAAGGTCGTCGGCGGCGAGAAAGTGACGTTGCCTCAGTAAGGCGAGCAGTCGATATCCGCCGCAGGGGGAACTGTCGGGTCTCGACGGCACGGCCTGGAAATCGCAGTCGGCGGCGCGAAACGGGCAGTCGGCGCAAACGGCGTCATCGAGCAGGGGATCGTGCTTTGCGGGAGGAATCATGAAGGCGCCACGGGGAAACTCCTGGGTGGCGAGGCGCCCCCGACGGACCAGTCTGGCCAACACCAGCGCGCCCTGGCAGGCCTGTTTTTCCTTGTCGCCGGCCCGATAATAGGCGCAGAAATAGCGGCAGATATCATCCTCAAAATCAGTTTTGGTCATGGCCATGTCGTCCGAGAAAAATGGAGCCGACGGTTAGCTGTCGGCTCGGTAGTTTCAGGTCATGGTTACTGGCAGGATTTGCTGCATTTGCACAGGCCGTTGGCCTCGCGCTTTACCTTTCTTATTTGCATCGGCGTCTCCTTATGGCAGGGGAGTTTGCATTGAACGGTAAGTTTAGCCGCAAAATCCTCCTTGTCAAACGCTAATTCGACCTCACTCGGCAGGGGTGAAACGGAGCGCCGCCGAGTTCATGCAATAGCGTTGTCCGGCCGGGGCCGGGCCATCGTTAAAGACATGGCCGAGGTGAGCGGCGCAGCGGGCGCAGAGCACTTCGGTGCGGCGCATGAACAGCGAGTTGTCCGGAGCGGTGGCGACATTCAGGGTGGAAATCGGCGCGGTGAAGCTGGGCCATCCGGTTCCCGATTCGTACTTGTCTTCGGAACGAAAAAGGTCGAGGCCACAGCAGACGCATTGATAAGTCCCGTGTTCATGGTTGTTCCACAAGGGGCCCGAGTAGGCTTTTTCGGTCCCGGCCTCGCGGGTGACATGGTATTGCTCCGGGGTGAGCTGGGCTCGCCACTCCGCGTCGGTTTTGCTGATTTTTTCCGTCATGACGTAAGCTCCCTTGGCTGCCGAATAAACCTGAAAGGTTTCCGCCGATGCCGAAACCCCCGATAATACCAGCAGGGTCAACATCAGATTTGTGATCAGTGGGCGCATGATTAACCTCCGGTTCGAAAGAACTATCCTTTAGCAACAGGATACCATATCGACCGCCGGGGTAAATCAACCCACGATCAGATTGGGCAGTTCGTCGGTATCGCCTTTTTTGACCGGAAAGTGCTGTTCGAGCAACTCGCCGCAGCGGGCGACGGCGGCACAGAGAGCATCGGCGGTCCGCCCCGAACGGATGCCTTCGGTGACCATGCGGACGATTTCGTCCCAGGTCGCTTTCGTCACCCGGTCGTTGATCCCCTGGTCGGCGAGTACGAAGACCCGGTGTTCGAAGAGGGAGATGAGAATCAGGATGCCGGTCTTGTCGCGGGTGTGGTGCAATCCCTGCTCGATGAATGAGACCATGGCTTTTTCCTCGACCTCGGCGGAGATTTCATCCGGGTGGATCAGGCGGCGCTTGAGGTTGGGCAGGGACCGGATCAGGAACTTGAAAGGAAAGTAGAGGAGCAGGAACAGGGGCAGAAAAATCCACACCGAAGAGTGGCCGAAGGCCCAACTGGCGAAGACCGCGGTCGCCAGAGAGAAAAAGCCGGAACCGATGATCTCGGCCCGGGGGTAGTCGTAGGATTCGTCCACCACCATCGGCACGATTTCGCCGCTGGTGCGTGCCTCCACCGTCCGCACGGCGGCCTCGATGCGTTGCCTTTCAGCTTCGGTGAACAAAGTTTTTGCTGTCAGTCTGGGCATAGGAAAACCTTTGGTTGCTCAGGTTGGATGATATTTTCAATGGTAGGGGCGAATCTTGTATTCGCCCGGAACAAGGGCGATCACAAGGATCGCCCCTACGAATTCACCAGCTTCCCGATGATCCACCCCCGCCGAAACCGCCGCCACCGAAACCACCAAAACCACCGCCGCCACCTCTGCCGCCGAAGGGCGGGCCGCCGATCCAGAAGCCGCCGTGCCGGCGATGGCCACTCCGCGCGCCACCTCCGAGCAGCATCAGGCCGGGGCCGAGAAACAGCAGCAGGGCGAGCATTCCCCAGGGGCTGCGTTCCTTTTTGCCGCCGGTGCGGCCGGTTCCCTGATATTCGCCGCGCACCGCCTCGGCCATGGCCGTCACCCCGGCGACCACGCCGCCGTCGAAATCCCCCTGTTTGAACCGGGGAGTGATCTCGTAGTCGATGATTCGTCCGGACAGCAAATCGGTGAGGCGCCCTTCGAGGCCGTAGCCGACCTCGATGCGCACCTTGCGTTCGGCCTTGGCGATCAGCAGCAGGGCGCCGTTGTCCTTGCCCTTCTGGCCAATGCCCCACTGCTCGGCAGCCCTGATGGCATAATCCTCCAGCGATTCCCCTTCGAGAGAGGGGATGGTCAGCACCGCGAGCTGGGTCGAGTCGCTTTTCTCGAATCCTTCAAGAAAATGTTCGACCTTGAGCCGGGTGGCGGAGGAGAGCAGGCCGGCCTGGTCGTTGACGTAGCCGGTGGCTTTCGGGACGTCGAGAGCGGCGGCGGAAAGCGGCAACAGCAGCACCGCCGCCGACAGAAAAATATTGCGCAGCCGGGCCATCGCTTAGAACGTCACTTTGGGTGCGACTTCGGCGCCGGCGTCGGCCTTGAACGGCTCTTTGCGTTCCAGTTTGAGCAGCCAGTTGTTGGTCAGGCTGTTGGGGAAGGTGCGGATCGAGGTGTTGAAAACCTGCACCGACTCGTTGAAGCGCTGGCGGGCCACATTGATGCGGTTTTCCGTCCCTTCGAGCTGATGCTGCAAGTCGAGGAAATTCTGGTTGGCCTTCAGGTCGGGATAGCGTTCCGCCACCACCAGCAGGCGGGAGAGGGCGCCGGACAGTTCGCCTTGGGCGGCCTGAAATTTCTGCATGGCGGCCGGGTCCTCGAGATCCTTGGCGCTGATGTTCACCTGGCCGACCTTGGCGCGGGCTTCGGTGATGGCTTGCAGGGTTTCCCTTTCATGGGAAGCGTAGGCCTTGACCACCTCCACCAGATTGGGGATCAGGTCGGCGCGGCGCTGGTAGGTGGCCTCCACGTCGGCCCAGGCGGCAAAAACCGCCTCCTCGTTTTTCTGGATCTGGTTGTATCCGCAGCCGGATAGGGCGGGAAGGGCGATGGTCGCGGCGATAAAAAGCAGGAACAGACGTTTGAACATGGGACCGACTCCTTGTTTAAAGTGGCAAAGAATGAAATTTCAACGACTCAAAATATAGTCACCGCGAAGCGGGTTGTAAAGGCCTTGGTCATTTTTCCGGCACTTTCCCGGGAAATCTCTCGCTGAGTGCTCTGCCCAGTGGAAGGTGTGGGAAGGTGTGGAGTGGAAACGGGGAGCACGTGCATTGAATCAAATCCATAGTATACTTAGCAAAAAATAATGTGGGGTTGTGTTTATTGGCAGGAGGTTGGTCGAATGACTGAAAAATCAACCTGCAAAATAGATGATATTAAGATTCACGAAATTGATCTTAAATCCATAGTGAATATCCAGGAAGTACAGGATATAATGGATGATTTTTATTTTTTAACTCATATGGCAACAGCCATCCTCGATTTAAAAGGATGCATTATTGAAGCGACCGGATGGCA
>MHXM01000176.1:1333-16039 GCA_001825565.1 Desulfuromonadaceae bacterium GWC2_58_13 | reverse complement strand
CGCCGCCGACGACCGACGGGTCGGCATTCTGGATCCCGCCGACGGCACCGGCGAAGTCGGCCTCGATGCGGAACAGGTCGGCCGCCGGCTGGCGGTCCGCTTCACCCTGCGGGTCGAAAACGACCGGATCGAAGCAATCCGCTATCAGGTTTTCGGCTGCGGCTTCACCATCGCCGCCTGCGCCGCCGCCGCGGAACTGGCCGAGGGCCAGCCGCTGGATGCCGCCCTGTCCCTCGCCGCCGCCACGGTGAACAGCACCCTCGGCGGACTACCGGATGAGCGCCGCTACTGCGCCGAACTGGCGGTGGCAGCCCTGCACGCTTCGGTACGGAGCGCCCGCGACGGCGGCACCGTTCAAGCCAGCCTGAATCCATCGAGCGAAGAGGAGCCAAGTCCTCGCGTCTCCGCCGACGACCCGGTTTACCGCGCCCTGCTCGACAGTCCCCCGCCCTCCGGAATCTCGCCCGAAGACCGCCACCTGTTCGCCTGCCCGCTCGCCGTGGCCTCGGCGGAACCTTATGATACCGCCGAAGCCCTCGGGCTGACCCCGCAGGAACTGGCCTCCCTGCTGAAAACCTATTTCCCCGGCGTCGACCCCGCGCGGGTGGCCGCCCGCCCCGGTTCCGTTCCGGAGACACCGCCGGCGGCCAACGTCGACATCCTGGCGATCCTGTTCTCCCACCTGCCCAAGGATGGCAACGGCCGGGAAATCCAGAGCGCCCTCTGGCTGGCCCGCATCCTCGCCGCCCGTGCCGCTCATCCGGGGCATCTGTGGGTCGCCATGGGGCTGTTCGAACGTCCCGAACTGACCGCCGCCATCCGCCGCCACCTCCCCAGCCTGGCCGCCGCCAACCACCAGGGCATGCGCTGGAAGCGCTACCTGTTCAAGCAGGTTTGCGATCGCACCGGCGGCAGGATGTGCAAATCGCCCAACTGCGGGATCTGCAGCGACTACGCCCTCTGTTTCGGCCCCGACTAACCGCGCCTGGAACCGAGAAAAATCGCCGTCAGAATCAGGCCGATGCCGAACACCTCATGGCCAGCCGTCGGGCGGTGAAAAATAAGGACGTCCCAGGCAAAAGACAGGGCCGGCTGCAGCAATAGAACCAGGCTGGCGAGGGTCGCGGGCACATGACGCATGGCGGACGAAATCAACGACCAGCCGAGGGTGGTGCTGAGCACGCCGACGGCGATCAGAGCGAGCAGCGAGGCGGTATCGGGAATTGCGAAAGAGGCGCCGCCGACGCCGGTCGCCACCCCCATGAAGCTCATGCAGACCAGCGAGATCACCAGCATGGCCGAGACACCGCTGACGGCGGGATGGGTCATCGCCTGCTTGATCAGCAGGATGTAGCCCGAATAGCAGACCGCCGTGCCGAGACCGAGAGCGATGCCGAGCCGGGTGCCCGCATCCAGGGACGCCAGATCGAGCCCGGTAATCAGCAGCAGCCCGGCCAGCGCCATTCCCACGGCGGCGAGAAATAGCGGAGAGAGCCGCTGCCGCAACAGCAGCCAGGAAAAGACCGCCGTGAAAAAGACCTGAAAATTCCCCAGCAGGGTTGACAACCCCGGACCGACCAGATGGATACTGCGGTGCCAGCACATGAAGTCGATGCCGAGACAAAGCCCGCCGCCCGCCAGCACCAGCACCGCCCGGCGCGGCATTCGCCAAGCAATCCGCGCGAAGGCCATCCACAACAGCAGGGACAGACCGGAAAAAAGCATGCGATAAAAGCCGGCGGCATCGGGCGCCACCGCTGCCAGCTTGATGAAGATCGGCGAAAAGCTGATGCAGACCGAACCGGCCAGCAGTTGCAGCAGCGGCCGGCGAAGCGAGAGTAAAGCTGGCTCATGGGCCTGGTTAGAATTCATAAAGTTCCATAAGCTCAAAACCGCCGGACTCCCTTGGGCGTCCGGCGGTTTGATGCTGGAGCGAGCAGCCAACCATCACTTGCCGGGGAGGGTGATGCACAAACATTCGGCCGAGGCGAAGACGGTCTCGCCGCGACAGATGCGGCCATGCACCATCACTTTGCGACCTTCGGCGGAAACCACCTTGCTTTCCACGGTCACCACATCTTCCAGTGGCAACAGGTTGCGAAAACTGACGTTGAGGTTGCCGACCACGATCGGGTAGCCGGCGGCCCAAGCCGCCAATCCGAGCACCTCGTCGAGCACCGCCGCCATGGAACCGCCGTGGGCATGCCCCGGAGGACCCTCGGTTTCGGGGCCGAACCAGATCCGCGCCCGCAGTTGTTGTTCTTCATCGCGATAGTAGCGAACCCGATAGCGGTTACCGTCCGGCTCGCCGGAAACGAAGCGCAACGAAGCGCCAACCAGCGACGGCGCATCGAATGGAATCCATCCTTCATCGCCGCTCAGATCGACGGTTGGACATGCCTTGACTCTTTCTTTTGTCCCTGCTGCCTTGCTCAAAACCATTCTCCTCCCCAGACCGAAAACGGGCCGTTTCACAGTGCGTTAACCGGCGATGATACTAAATGGATTTTTTCCGGAATGCAACGGCCGCGACTTTGCGCGGACCTGCCAACCGGGACAAAAAAAGACCGATCTGCAAACGAGATCGGTCCATTTTTTTGGTCAATCAGCAAATCCGCTCAGCGTTTGATGTCCCGTTTTTCCCCTTCACCGGATTTGCCGATTTTTTCGTCAATTTTCAGATCACGGTCCTCACGGTCTTTTTTTCCATGGCCGTAGAAATCGTCACAGGATTCACATACGAAAGCATTTTTTTCTTCGAGTTCAAGCGTAGCTTTGGAAAATCTGTCTGTCATGGCCGTTCTCCTTTCCAAAAGTCACGGACATGTCCGACATTTCATCGGAAGGGTCTACGAAATTCAGCTGGAATTGACACGTCCAAGGCTTTTACATGTTCAATGATAGCATAGACGACCATTCTTGTCATCTATGCCGTTTACTTTTCCCGATGCCAAAGCGCCAGGATCGCATCGGCTACCTGGTCCGGGGTCAGCGCATCGGTATCGATCTCGTCGTGGGCGGCGTTGCGATACAGGGGCGTGCGCCGGTCGAGGACTTCGGCCACTTCTTCGGTGAAGGTTTTGCCGGCCACCAGCGCCGGCCGCTCGGTATCCCCCTGGATACGCCCGACGATGGTGGCCACCGAAGCCCGCAGCCAGAAGATCCGGGCGTTCCGCCGAAGGATATCCACATTTTCCGGGCGTTCGATGACGCCACCGCCGCAATCGATGACCAACCCGTCCCGCCCGGAAAGGGCGCGCGCTTCCTCGGTTTCCAGGTCGCGAAAATGGCTCCAGCCGAACCGTTCCACCATGGCCGGGATGCTCATCCCAGCTTGCCGGACGATCTCGGCATCCATGCCGATCAGCGGCCTGCCGAGCCGGTCGGCCAGACGCTGCCCCACTTCGCTCTTGCCGGTTCCCCGGTATCCGATCAATACGATATTCATGATGTGAGGTGCTCCATCACGACTTTCCGCATCACCTCGACCGGGGCGCCGACCCCGGTGAACTGCTCGAACTGCAGCACAGCCTGGTTGATGAACATCTCGACCCCGGAGACGATCTTCAGCCCGCGCACCTCGGCATCGGCCAGCAGCCTGGTCTTCAGCGGGGTATACACGATGTCGAACACCACCTGGCCGGGACGAAACAGTTCGGCCGGGACCAGCGAGGCATCCTCTTTGGGATGCATGCCGATCGGGGTGCAGTGGATGATGACGTCGGCCTTGAGCATTGCGGCGGCCAGCGACGCCGCATCCAGCCGGGCACTGCGGATATGGGCGGAGGTGTGGGCTTTGAGGTCGGCGACCAACCCTTGCAGCATCGGCTCGTTAATATCGAGCAACGCCAGTTCGGCGAGAGCGGTCTTTTGCGCCAGGGTGAAAGCGATCGCCCGCGCCGCGCCGCCACTGCCGAGCATCAGCACGGTTTTGCCGTCGAAAACCACGCCGGCATCGACCAGCGCCTTGAGCGCCCCCGGGCCGTCGGTCCCCAGACCGAGCAGCCGGCCGTCGGCCTGCTTGACGATGGTGTTGATCGAACCGATGACGCGATCGGCCGGGGCCACCTCATCGACATATTTCATCGCTTCGACCTTGTGCGGGATGGTCACGCTCAAACCGCGAAAGTTGTGCATGGCGCGCATTCCGGCCAGCATGCCCTGGACATCCTCGACCTGGCAGGGAACGTACAGAAAGTCGAGATCCAGCTCGGCGTAGCCGGCGTTGTGAATGGCCGGCGACAAGCTGTGCGACACCGGGTTGCCGATCACCGCGCAGATGCGGGTGTTGAAGTTGATCGACTGCAAGTCTTTCATGGAACCTCCTGGACCATAGGGTCATGAACGGGACCGATTTCGGGAAGAGGTATCCTAACGCAGAGCGGCGCCGGACGAAAGAATTTTTCATCATCGCTCCGAGCGCTCCTCGGCCAGCCGCCAGAAGGCGCTGACCCCGGGACGCTGCAGATTGCGCCGGGTGGTGCAGAGACCGACGATGTAGGGTTCGAGTCGCGGAGCCCGATCGAGGACGGCGACCTCGTCGCGGAACGGACTGCGGTCGAGCACCAGCTGCGGCACGATGCCGATTCCGCAGCCGAGCCGAACCATGGCGATAATCGCCTCGTTGCCCGAGACCTCCGAAGTGATGTTCGGAGTAATCCGCTGCTCCTTCAGCCACTGGTCGAGCCGGCGCCGCGACAGCCCGATCTGCGGCAGCACCAGCGGCGCGAGCGACAGGTCGAGCTGACCGTCCGCGGTTCGAGCCACGGCGGCGGCGTTCGAGGCCGGGGCGATGAAGATCAGCGAAGTGGTGGTGATGGGCAGAAACTCGATGCGGGTCCGCTGACGGTCGGGCTGGGCCGCCACCGCCAGGTCGATCTCGCCGGAAAGGACCTGGGCAACGGCCTGTTCGGCGGCGCCGGTGCGCAGTTCGAGCTGCACCTCGGGATAGGCGCGGCGGAAGGCTTCGAGCAGGTCGGGCAGCAGGCTGTGCACGGCGGTGACCGAAGCGTAGATCGACAGGGTGCCGCTGATCGCCTGCTCGTCCTTCAGGGTCGCCTTGAACCCTTGCCAGTCCTGCAGCGACTGGCGGGCATAGTTGCGGAACTGTTCGCCGGCGGCGGTGAGGGTGGCGGTGCGGTTATTGCGATCGAACAGCGGCTGGCCCACCTCTTCTTCCAGCCGTTGGATGGTGCGGGTCAGCGCCGAAGGGCTGAGGTTGCAGGCCTGGCTGGCCCGGCCGAAATGGAGCAGGTCGGCGACGGTGAGGAATATTTCGAGTTCGCGGATGTCCATAGCTTGTTGATTTAATCCAAAAACAGAAGCAAAACCGTCGGGTCCCGGCCCGACAGCCGGGTTACTTTTCTTTGGGCGCAAAGAAAAGTAACCAAAAGAAACTCTCCACTGCGTGGGGCATGGCGTTCGCTAAGGTTCGGTGCCTTTATCACTGCCGGTAAAATCAACGTCGACACTGCTTCGTTGGCAACGCGGGTTCGCCGACATTCATCCAGGCGGAGCCAACACCGGCGGTGCTGATCAGGCAAAAACCGAGGCGTGCACAGATTTTTTTCATCAACAACGCGATTGCACCAAAGGTAGTCAACAACACTGCCGATGACGCTTCGGCGCGCGTTTGTTCACGTGGGGGTGCCACGAAGCAGGGCCGGATTCACTTGCACAGCCGGTGATCGAAGCACTGTGCTACGCGACAGAAATGCCCCACGCTAGTGGAAGCCGCTTTTTGCTTACTTTTTGTCGGCTTACAAAAAGTAAGGCGTCTGGCGGGACGCGACCCGCCGGTTTTAAAAAGGAGATTTACTACCCCCAGCCCCCTCCTAAAATAGGAGGGGGAGCAATATGCTCAAAGAGAGTGTTGCAAATTAAGCAATACAATATGCACAACAAATCAATTTACGCAATATGGAAATTCAGATAAGGTACGCTATGCTTTGACGGCAACCGCGTCGGTACCGCCCCCAAAAGGGCTCCACACATAGATTTCCCCTTCCACCTCCGCATCCCCTCAACCAATTCAAAGGAGAACCACCATGGGTCAGAACTATTTCAACTCCCTCCCCCTGCGCCGCCAGCTGCAGGAACTCGGAACCTGCCGTTTCATGGACAGCAGCGAATTCGACGGCGTCGAATACCTCAAAGGGAAAAAAGTCGTCATCGTCGGCTGCGGCGCCCAGGGCCTCAACCAGGGCCTGAACATGCGTGACAGCGGCCTGGACGTCGCCTATGCCCTGCGTAAAGTCGAGATCGACGAAAAACAGATTTCCTGGGTGAACGCCACCGAAAACAAGTTCGAAGTCGACACCATCGAAAAGATGGTTCCCAAGGGGGATCTGGTCCTGAATCTGACCCCGGACAAGTACCACACCCCGGTGGTCAACCACATCATGCCGCTGATGAAAAAAGGCGCCTGCCTGTCCTATTCCCACGGCTTCAACATCGTCGAGGAAGGCATGCAGATCCGTAAGGACCTGACCGTCATCATGGTCGCGCCCAAGTCTCCCGGCTCCGAGGTCCGTGCCGAATATCTGCGCGGGTTCGGGGTGCCGACCCTGATCGCCGTGCACGGCGAAAACGATCCCAACGGCGACGGCCTGGATATCGCCAAGGCCTACTGCTGCGCCACCGGCGGCGACAAGGCCGGGGTGCTGCTGTCGTCCTTCGTGGCCGAAGTCAAATCCGACCTGATGGGCGAGCAGACCATTCTCTGCGGCGTCCTGCAGACCGGCTCCATCCTCTTCTACAACAAAATGGTCGCCTCCGGCATCGATTCCGGCTATGCCGCCAAACTGATCCAGTACGGCTGGGAGACCGTCACCGAAGCGCTCAAGCACGGCGGCATCACCAACATGATGGACCGTCTCTCCAACCCGGCCAAACTGGTCGCTTTCGAGCTCTCCGAGCAACTGAAAGAGATCATGACCCCGCTGTTCGAGAAGCACATGGACGACATCATGTCCGGCCATTTCTCCAAGACCATGATGGCGGACTGGGCCAACAACGACGCCGACCTGCTGCGCTGGCGCGAAGAGACCAACAACGAGCCCTTCGAAAAGGCGGCAGCGCAATCCGCGAACATTCCCGAGCAGGAGTACTTCGATCACGGCATCCTGATGGTGGCCATGGTCAAGGCGGGCGTCGAGCTGGCCTTCGACACCATGGTGGAAACCGGCATCAAGGAAGAGTCGGCCTACTATGAGTCGCTGCACGAGACCCCGCTGATCGCCAATGTCATCGCCAAGAAAAAACTTTATGAAATGAACAAGGTCATCTCCGATACCGCCGAGTACGGCTGCTACCTGTTCGCCCACTCCTGCGTGCCGCTGCTGAAGGACTTCATGGACAAGGTGGGCACCGACGTGATCGGCAAGGGCCTCGTCCTGAAGGACAACCACGTCGACAATCAGATGCTGGTGGCGATCAACGCCGAGATCCGCGGCCACCTGATCGAAGAAGTCGGCGAAGAACTGCGCGCCGTCATGGAAGGCATGAAAGCGATCGTTTAACTGCTTGCGGGACACACAAAAAAAGGCGCTTCGGCGCCTTTTTTTGTGTGCGTTCCCTATGAAGGTCGAAAACGGATGCAGGAATTAAAATATCTGGCGGGCTATTCGGAACAGCTGACCGGGCAGGTCCAGCGGCTCATTGCCGAACAACAATTGGGCGAGGTGCTGCGCAGGCGATATCCGCTCGCCCATGAAATCAAAACCGATCGGGCTCTTTACGATTTTACCGTCGAGCTCAAGAACCAGTTCCTGCGTAAAACCCAGCCTCTGAGCAAGGTGGCGTTCGACAGCAAGATCAACGTAATCCATCACGCCCTCGGGCTGCACACCTTCATCTCCCGGGTGCAGGGGGGCAATCTCAAGGCGAAAAACGAGATTCGCGTCGGCGTCGTGTTCAAGACGGCGCCCCTGGAATTTTTGCGGATGATCGTCGTCCACGAACTGGCGCATCTCAGAGAGAAAGACCACAACAAAGCCTTTTACAACCTCTGCGAACACATGGAACCAGCCTACCACCAACTGGAATTCGACGTGCGCCTCTACCTGACCCACCTCGACCTGTTCGGGCCGCTTTACTGAAATCGCCGTCCCCGGTTGCGAATCGAGTTCACCCGGTTTTCTCGGCAAGCGCCGCCCGGCAGGCGAGGCATCTGAATTCGCTGTGGAAATAGCACTTCTTCAGCACTTCGGCCTCCACCAGGCCGTTGCCACGGCAACTTCCGGCTCCGGAAATCCCTTGGCAGGGCACGTCGAAGAGGAGCGGCTTGAGAAATTTTTCGTAGGTGACCTTCTGCTTGGCCGTCAGCAGATCGACGCTCCCGTCCATATCGAGCAGATGGGTGGCAACGCCGATTACCGTTCTCGGCAGGTAGGTGGTTCCCTCGACGGACTCCTCGATGTAATGCGCCCCTTTGCCGACCAGGTACTCCAGCAGATTCAAATCCGGATCCATCGTACTTCCTCCATAAGGTTCAGTGCCCAAACGGTTGTTATCAGAATCGGCGGTGGTTTTCAACCCGGAAATGCAGGTCACCCGGAGTCTTTACGCCGCGCTTTCGAAAATCGGGGGTCTACGGCCGGATATAACGGATGCGATAGATCATCCCGGCCTTGTCGTCGCTGACGTAGAGAGCGCCATCGGGTCCAACGGCGAGCCCCACCGGCCGCCCCAAGGCGGTCTGACCCTGTTGGTCGAGCCAGCCGGTGGCGAAATCCTCCACCGGACCGCGCGGGCGGCTGCCGTCGAGGGGGAGCCGCACCACTTTGTAACCAGTGGGAACACTGCGGTTCCAGGAGCCGTGAAAAGCGATGAACAGATCGCCGCGATAAGCCGCGGGGAAGTTCTCGCCGGTATAGAACACCAGTCCGAGGGGAGCCGAATGGGCCTGCATGTCAACCACCGGCATGGCCACCCCCCGGCAGGCTCCAGGACTGCCGAAGTCCGGATCCTCGATGGTGCCGTTGTGGCAGCGCGGCCAGCCGTAGTCGGCCCCGTCGCGCAGGAGGTAAATCGCCTCCGGTGGAAGGTCGTCACCGAGCAGGTCGCGGCCGTTGTTGGTCGCCCAGAGTTCGCCGCTGGTCGGATGCACGGCGAGGCCGACGGCGTTGCGCAGGCCCCGGGCAAAAATTCGCTCGCCGGTCGCCTGCGGACCGTCGTAAACCACCACCGCCGCCCGGCGCGGGTCGCTCTCCTCGCAGACGTTGCAGCTCGAACCGATCGACACCACCATCCGGCCGTCCGGCAGAAACTCCACGGTCCGCGTGCTGTGCCCGAAAATGGGATAGTCGTCGATTAGCACCTGCCGCTGTTCGGCCACCCCGTCGCCGTCCCCATCCTCCAGCCGCACCACCCCGCTCGGCACGCCGACGTACCAGGCCCGCCGGTGAAACGCCAGACTGTGCGGGCGATTCAGATCCCCGGCGAACACCCTCCGCCGTTCGGCCACCCCATCGCCATCGACATCGCTTAAGGCCAGGATGCGATCGGCTCCCCGCTCGGCGACATAGAGCGCACCGTCCGGCCCGAAGCGGATGAAACGCGGCCCGTTCAGGTCGCCGGCGAAGAGGTTGACGGCAAATCCCGGGGGCACCCGCACCTGACTGGGGCCGGCCGGACTGGCCAGGGTTTCGAGGCTGGTTTGGGCCAGAAACGGGCGCGCCACGAACCAGCCGACCAGGGCGCACACCCCGATGCCGGCCAACAGGCCGTAGCGCGGCCAACGGCGGTCGCTTGACATGATCACCTCCCGGGGAAAGGTGGGGATTCACTGTCAGTCTATCAACTTTTCGACAAATCGCCCTCTGGTTATCCGCTTTGCGCCCCGCTGTTTTCCTCGCGGAAAAAGTACGGGCCGGGGAACATCCCCGGCCCGTACTTTTTCCGTCAGTCGACAAACGCTTCAGCCAGCCTTCACCCCATCGGCCATCAGCTTCGACAGCACCCGGCCAAAGGCCACCGGATCGCGCGGCTTGTCGCCTTCGAGCAGCAGCGCCTGGTCGTAGAGCAGGCCGACGTAGTCCTTCAGTTGGCTGCTGTTGCGGTCGGCGGCGAACAGCTGCTTCATGCGGGCGATCAGTTCGTGGTCGGGATTGACCTCCAGCACGCGCTGGCCCTTGGGCATCTCCTGCCCCATGGCCTGAAACATCTTCGCCATCTTCGGGTCGAGGTCGTGCTCGCCGGCCACCAGGCAGACCGCCGAGTCCTTCAGGCGACCGGAGATGCGCACCTCGGAAACCAGGTCCTTGAGTTCTTCCTTCATCAGTTCGAGCAGGTCGCCGTATTCCTTCTTCTTCTCTTCCTTTTTTTCGTCGCCCAGATCGAGATCGCCCTTGATCGCCGACTGGAATTCCTTTTCTTTATAGACACCGAGGCCCGAGATGATGATGTCGTCGAAGTCGTCGGTCATGATCAGCACTTCGATCCCCTTCTCCTTGAACACTTCCAGGTAGGGGGACGATTCGGCGCTGGCGCGGTCGCTTCCGGTGATGTAGTAGATCTCCTTCTGCTCCGGCTGCATGCGCTCGACGTACTCGGCCAGGGTGATCTTCTTGCCGGGTTCGATCTTGGTCGACTCGAACAGCAGCAGGTCGGCGATGGTCTCGCGGCGCTCGTAATCGTGGTGAATGCCTTCCTTGAGGATGCGGCCGAACTCGGCGTAGAACTGGCCGTAGGCCTCGGCGTCGTCCCGCTTCATCTCGTTAAGGGCGTCGAGCACCTTCTTGGTCAGGCTCTTCTTGATCACCGTAACGGTCCGGTTATCCTGCAGGATCTCGCGGCTGACGTTGAGGGGCAGGTCGGACGATTCCACTACCCCCTTGACGAAACGCAGGTAGGTCGGCAGCATCGCCTCGCAGTGGTCCATGATCTGCACCCGGCGCACGTAGAGGGTCGGGCCGATCTTGTAGTCCTGGTAGAAGATGTCGAAGGGACGTTTCGAGGGAAGATAGAGCAGGGCCGAGAACTCGGTGGTCCCCTCGGCGCGGTAGTGGATCACCCGGGCCGGATCGGTAAAATCGTGGGAAACGTGCTTGTAGAACTCGTTGTATTCCTCGCTGGTGATTTCCGCCTTATCCTTGAGCCAGATCGCCTTGCGCGAGTTGAGGGTTTCCTCTTTGGTCTCGGAGACGGTCTTCTCCTTGTCCTCGGGATCGGGCTTGGAACGGGTCACCTCCATGACCACCGGATATTCGATGAAGTCGGAGTACTGCTTGACGATCTTGCGCAGTTCCCACTCTTCGAGAAATTCCTTGGCGTCTTCCTTGAGGGTGAGGACGACGTCGGTCCCCTTGGTCGTCTTTTCGGCGTCCTCCAGGGTGTAGGTGCCGTCGGCGTCGGATTCCCAGAGCACCGCATGGTCGGCGGCCGTCCCGGCCTTGCGGGTGATCACGGCGACCTTGTCGGCGACCATGAAGGCCGAATAGAAGCCGACCCCGAACTGGCCGATCAGTTCCGGGTTGTCCTTGACCTCGCGGCTCTCCAGCAGCTTCATGAACTCTTTGGTGCCCGAGTGAGCGATGGTGCCGAGGGCCAGGGCCGCCTCGTCGCGGGTCATGCCGATGCCGTTGTCCCGCACGGTCAGGGTACCGGCTTCTTTGTCGGCGACCAGCTGGATCTTATACTCCTCGCTCCCTTCGGCCAGCGACTGGTCGGTGAGCGCCTCGTAGCGCGCCTTGTCGATGGCGTCGGACGCGTTGGAAATCAGTTCGCGCAGAAAAATTTCCTTGTGGGAATAGAGCGAATGGATCATCAGATCGAGGATTTTGTTCACCTCGGCCTTGAAAACGTGCTTGTTCGCGGTCATGATTCTATGTACCTCCTGGGGGGATGAATTTCTTCGCACCGGCACAGAAGATAAGCACCCCGGCCGCGGATGTCAACCCGGACAAGCGAAAGATTTCACCTTTTGCCCCCGTGCGAATAAAATGGAATTGCAAACGAACGGTAGGGGCGAATCTTGTATTCGCCCCGGGCGATCACAAGGATCGCCCCTACCCGAACCTCCCGCGAGGCGCCTTATGTCCGACGACCCCTGCCGCCAGCCCCCCTCGCCGACCCTGCTGGCCGCCGTGCGCCAATTCAACGCCGGCGACTACTTCGTCTGCCACGAAACCCTGGAAGCGCTCTGGATAGACGAAAACCGACCGCTGCGCGATGTCTACAAGGGGGTGCTGCAGATCGGCGTCGGCCTGCTCCACCTGCAACGCGGCAATGAGAAGGGGGCACTCCTCCTGCTCCGCCGGGGACGCGAGCTGATCGCTCCGTTTCTGCCGGCCTGCCTCGGCCTCGACCTCGCCGCCCTGAGCGCCGAGGCGGCCCGGGTGCTGACGCTGCTCGACAACCCCGGCCAAAAACGCCCGCTGGAACTGGGCGAACAGCGTCCCCTGCTGCGTCTGATCGATCCCATCTGACGGCTCTCACACCACCCGCCTGCGATCTCCAAAGATTTTCCGTCCATCCTCAAGATAAAACATAGACGCACCGAATAAAGTACGCACAAAAGGGATTTTTTATCACATAACCCACAAGAACCCAATTGTGGCCCGAGATTTGCTAATTAGTTGCTAATGTGTAATTTCTATTTTGGAGGCAGGCATGTTCAAGAATCTCAATCTTGGTCCCAAGCTCATGTTGTCCGTTCTTCTGGTTGCCGTCGTTCCCCTCTTGCTGCTGGGGACCTTGTCGGTCAGCAAATCCAGCGATTCCCTTCACCAACAGAGTTTCGCCAATCTGTCGGCCGTTGCCGAATACAAAACCCAGATTCTTGAAAGCTGGATGGAAGACCGGGTGAATGACGTCCACACGGTGCCCCTGAAGCCTTTTTATGTGGATGCGGCCAAAGCCATCCATGGCGGGGATCCTGAACAGATCGCCAAGTACCGGGACCAGGTCCTATACGATTTCAACGTAAATAAACGTCTGCATAGCGATTACACGGAATTGAAACTGGTCGACCTCCAGGGCAACCACCTTGCCAGCCTGATGGGAATTGACATCAATGTCAAAGACATGACCTGGTTCAAAGAAGCCCTGGCGCAGGCGGCAAAATCCCGCAAGGGTGAAAAATGCCAGGATCTTTACGTTGGCCCCATCACTTTCTGTAATATCATCAACATGCCGACCATCCACATGGCCCACGTCATTCGCGACCGGGAAACCTTCGAACCTCTAGCCATCTACGCTGCCGTCTGCAACCTCGACGGACTGCTCAACATCATGGAAAACCGCGTCGGCATGGGCAAAACCGGCGAGTCGTTCCTGGTGGGGTCGGACAAGCAACTCCTGTCCAACCTGGTTCACGAAAAAGAACCGACCATTTTCAAAAAAACCATCGACACCGATGGCGTCAAAGAAATCTTCTCGCACCGAAATAAAGAACGAGGCCCTGGAATATGCGAGAATCTCACCTACAAAAACCACGAAGGAACCACGGTTCTCGGTCACAACCACTACTACGAACCTCTTGACATCGCCATCATGAACGAGATTGAAGAGAGCGAGGCCTTTGCCGCGGTCGGCAGTTTAAAAACGAGCTGTTTCATCATCAGCGGCGTTGCCACTGTCGCCATTATTTTCGTCGCCCTGCTGATCACCCGGAGCATCACCCGCCCCATCGGAAAGACTGTCGCCATGCTGCGCGACCTGGAACAGGGGAATCTGAAAACCCGCCTGCTCATGGACCGCAATGACGAACTTGGACAACTCGGCAAGGCCATGGATGGCTTCGCCGACAATCTTGAAGATGAAATCCTGACCGCCTTCCGTAAGCTGGCCGAAGGCAATTTCACCTTTGAAGCCAAGGGGTTGATCAGGGAGCCGCTCGCTGAAACCAACCAGGCGCTCAACCGGGTCATGGAACAGATCACCATGGCCAGCCACCAGATTGCTACCGGTTCCGGCGAAGTGGCCGCCTCAAGCCAGTCGTTATCGGAAGGAGCCACCACGCAAGCCAGTTCCCTGCAACAGATCACCGCCTCGATGGAAGAGATGGGAACCCAAACCAAGCAAAATGCCGAAAATGCCTCCCAAGCCAACAAACTGGCCGCTGACGCCCGAAAATCCGCCGAGAACGGCAATCACCAGATGCAGCAGATGATCAACGCCATGGCCGACATCAACGCCTCGGGACAGAACATTTCGAAAATCATCAAGGTCATCGATGAAATCGCCTTCCAGACCAACCTGCTGGCGTTGAACGCCGCCGTTGAAGCAGCCCGCGCCGGGCAGCACGGCAAAGGGTTTGCGGTGGTTGCCGAGGAAGTCCGCAACCTCGCCGCTCGCAGCGCCAAAGCCGCCAGCGAAACCTCGGGATTGATCGCCGGTTCGGTATCCAAGGCCGAGGGGGGCGCGGCAATTGCCGATCGTACCGCCGCGGCTCTGCGCGAAATCGTGGATCAGATCACCATGGTGACGAACCTGATCAGCGACATTTCCAATTCTTCCAACGAACAAGCCCAGGGCATCGCTCAAGTCAACCTGGGATTGCGGCAGGTCGACAGCGTCACCCAGCAGAACACCGCCCTGGCCGAGCAGAGCGCGTCCGCTTCGGATGAACTTTCCGGCCAAGCGGAAAACCTGCGCCAGATGATCCAGCATTTCAAACTGATGACGGCGCCAAACGCCTCCCCCTCTGAACATCAGCGGCAGGCACGCATCGCCTGGACCTGAATCGCTCTCATCCGACCCGAA
>MHXM01000176.1:0-1322 GCA_001825565.1 Desulfuromonadaceae bacterium GWC2_58_13 | reverse complement strand
GATCTTACATCCTCGGGCTCTTTTCCTTCCATGGCAGAGAACCAGGCACGACAGAGGTCAGATAACCGCCAGGACTTTTTCAGCCAAACCCTAATTCGGCAAAAATGCATTGACTTGTCCGGGCTCCGATTTTATTAATCATCCACGGATGGCGGTGTATTCTTGACAAGAGAGGTGAGAATGAAAAAATGTCCATTCTGTGCCGAAGATATTCAAGACGGTGCAATCAAGTGCAAACACTGTGGTGAATTTCTCGATGCCTCCAGGCGCCCGGCCTTGGCGGAAGAAAAAGTTCCATGGTATTTCAGAACATCCTTTATCGTCATCGCCCTCTGTGCGGTGGGTCCCCTGGCGTTACCCCTGATCTGGTGGCGGCCGCACACAACCTGGGCACGGAAAATCGGTCTTACCGCGGGAATCCTTGTTCTCAGTTGGATCCTGTATCTGATCGCCCTGGAATCACTTCGATCGATCGAGGAATATTACAAACTACTGGAAGGATTATGAAAGGATTGGCCGGCAGTAGGTAGCGGGAGCTCCGCAAACGCTACTTTCAACCTCAGAACAACCCGTCGTCCAACGTCACCCGCTCGCCCCGCCGCACCCGATCCCGCAGTTCGGCCAGCTTCCGGTCGAGGGCGTCGAGGCGGACCAGTCCCGCTCGCTCTTCGGCGCTGGTTTCGAGCACGGCGGCAATCGCCCCATTTCTGATCACCAGCCGGCGGTCGCCGGAAAGAGCCAGCAGCGGATCGTGGGTCGCCATGAGGACGATTTTTTCCTGTTTGACCAGCAGCGCCAAAGCCTTCCGTCGGTCGACTCCGGCGTTTTCGATTTCGTCGATGAGGACGATGGGCGAGACGCTGAGGCAGGCGACATCGGCGATCATCAGTGCCCGCGACTGGCCGCCGGAGAGGGCGGTGACCGGGGTATCGAGAGTAAAAGGTTCGCCGGCCAGATCGACGGCGGTGGCGTAAATCCGCTCGATCATCGCCTCGACCCCTTCGACCAGCCGGCTTTCGGCGTGCATCTGCAAGAACTCCCGCACCGACAAATCCATGACGAAGTTCATGTTCTGCGACAGTTGGGCCACCAGCCGCTGCTCGCCGGAGAGTCGGGTGCTCTCGTCGGGGGGGGCGTCGTCGAGCAGAATCCGCCGTCCCGTGGGGGTGTCCCCCTGGGCCAGGCATTCGATGTCGGCCAGCAGGCGGCTCTTGCCCGAGCCGGTGGGACCGACCACGCAGACCACGTCGCCGGGGCGCAGATCCAGCCGCGCTTCTTCTTCGCGGCCGTTTTTGTCGCGACCGCCGAGCACGGTCACCTTG
>MHXM01000175.1:19043-21031 GCA_001825565.1 Desulfuromonadaceae bacterium GWC2_58_13 | reverse complement strand
CTCGCTGTCGACCGAAATGGCCAGAAAATCGTTGGATACCCTGGCCAGTTCAGCCGCGCTGAAGTTCAGTCGTCCGGTGCCGGAAAGCTGAGTCATGGCATCGCGGACCCGTCCGCTCTGGCAGTCGTAAAGGTAATACAGGTAGCGTTCGAAATTACTGGCCAGCTGAATATCCATCGAGGGGGAGAACGTCTGAACCACGCTGCCGATGGAATAGTCGCCACGGGTGACGAAACGGGCCAGAATGTTGTTTTCGTTGGTGGCCAGAATCAGGTGACGGATCGGCAGCCCCATTTTCTTGGCGATAAAGCCGGCAAAAATGTCGCCGAAATTGCCGGTCGGCACCGAGAAGCAGATCTGCCGGCAGTCGGTCTGCCTGCGCACCCGGCCCCAGGCGTAAAAATAGTAGACCACCTGAGCCAGCACCCGGGCCCAGTTGATCGAGTTGACAGCACCCAGGGAGTATTCAGCCTTGAAGGCCAGATCGCCGAAAATCTCTTTAACGATCCTCTGGCCATCGTCGAAGGTGCCGCGGATCGCCAGGTTAAAGACGTTTGGGTCGGTCACCGTGGTCATCTGCAGTTCTTGGATTGGGGACACCTTCTGGTGAGGATGAAGGATGAAAATATTGATGTTTTCTTTCCCCCTGACCCCGTAAATGGCGGCGCTACCCGTGTCCCCAGAAGTGGCGCCGAGGATGTTCATCTTTTCGCCGCGCTCTTTCAGCAGGTATTCGAACAGGTTGCCGAGAAACTGCAGGGCGATGTCCTTGAAGGCGAGGGTCGGGCCGTGAAACAGTTCCAGGATATGCACACCGTCGTGGTGGACCACCGGGGTAATTTCCGGGTGGGTGAAGGTGGCGTACGAACGGTCGATCAGATCCTTGAGATCCGCTGAGGGGATATCCCCGGCAAATTTGGAAATGAGCTGAAACGCCAGCTCCGGATAGGCCAGTTTTTCCAACGCGGCGATATCCCCTGGAGTCAGGGCCGGAATGGATTCCGGCAGCAGCAGTCCGCCGTCGTCGGCCAGGCCCATCATGACGGCATCCTTGAAGGTCAGGTCGCGGATGCGGCCGCGAGTACTCATGTATTTCATGGTATGCGCTCCTCAATTTTAATCGCAGCATTCTAGCAGGAATGGCGGGGAGGGGGAAGGAGAAAGCATAAAAAAGGGGGAGCGATTTACGCTCCCCCTTGGTCGTTACCGGTTTTTGCGGATACTAATGGGCTTCCTGGGCGTCGACCACGGCCACCGCCGCCATGTTGACGATGTCGGCCACGTCGTCACCGCGTTGCAGGACGTGAACCGGTTTCTTGGTTCCCATCAGGATCGGGCCGATCTGCTCGGCGCCGCCGAGTTTGTGCAGCAGTTTGTAGGAGATGTTGCCCGATTGCAGGTCGGGGAAAATGAAAACGTTGGCGTTTCCCTTAAGCTTGGAGAAGGGGTACTGTTTCTCGACCAGTTCCGGATCGAGAGCGACGTTGGCCTGCATTTCACCATCGACGATCAGATCCGGTGCTTTCTGTTTGACCAGTGCCGTGGCCCGTTTGACATTGAGGGTCAGCGGATGGTCGGCGCTGCCGAAGTTGGAAAATGAAAGCATCGCAACCCGTGGCTCAATGTCGAAGTGGCGGGCTTTTTCGGCCGTAAGAATAGCGGTTTCGGCCAATTCCTCGGCGGTCGGCTCGATGGTCACGGTGGTGTCGGCGAAAAAGACCACGTCTTTTTTGGTGACCATCATGTACATGCCGTGAACCTTGGAGAGGCCTTCTTTCTTTCCAATGATTTCGAGGGCCGGGAGAATGGTTTCCGGGTAGTGATGGTTGATCCCGGAGAGAAGGGTGTCGGCATCGCCGTACTGGACCATCATGGCCCCGTAGTAGTTACGGTTTTTGCGCATATGCCGACGGGCTTCCGCCAGGGTGACCCCTTTTCGCTGACGCAGTTTGAAATACTCTTGCGCGTAAACCTCGCTTTGAGGATCT
>MHXM01000175.1:18735-19005 GCA_001825565.1 Desulfuromonadaceae bacterium GWC2_58_13 | reverse complement strand
GTTGAGCTCCCTGATGTGGGTTTCAATTTCTTCACGGTCTCCGAGCAGAATAGGTTTGGCAATGCCTTCTTCGATCAGGATTGCGGCGGCGCGGAGAATCTTCTCTTCTTCGCCCTCGGGAAAGACGATCCGCTTGGGATTGGCCTTGGCCTTGTTGATGAGGATACGCATGACCTCCTTGGAGCGACCCTGCAGGGCTTCCAGGATCTCCTTGTATTTCGCCATATTCTGAATCGGGCGACGGGCCACGCCGGTATCCATGGCGGCCTG
>MHXM01000175.1:11383-18729 GCA_001825565.1 Desulfuromonadaceae bacterium GWC2_58_13 | reverse complement strand
AGCCGGGGCGACACTCAACAGAACGCGGGGATCGAAAGGTTTTGGGATCAGGTATTCGCGGCCGAACTTGATTTCTTCGCCACCGTAGGCTTTGCGCACCGAATCGGGAACGTCCTGTTTGGCCAGGTTGGCCAGGGCCTTGACCGCAGCCAGTTTCATTTCCTCGTTGATGGCGCTGGCGTGGGTGTCGAGCGCGCCTCGAAACAGGAAGGGGAAGCAGAGCACGTTGTTGACCTGATTCGGATAGTCGCTGCGTCCGGTGCCGATGATCACATCGTCGCGAACGGCTTTGGCCTCGGGGGGGGTGATTTCGGGATCGGGGTTGGCCATGGCGAATACGATCGGATCCTTGGCCATGGTTTTGAGCATCTCCGGGGTGAGCGCCCCCTTGGCGGAGACGCCGAAGAAAATATCGGCACCGACCATGGCGTCCGCAAGGCTTCGGGCGTTCGTGTCGGCCGCCAGGCGCTCCTTGTACGTGTTCATCCCTTCGGTGCGTCCTTTGTAGATGACGCCCTTGGTGTCGCAGAGGATGATATTTTCCTTCCGGATCCCAAGGTTAATCGCCAGATTGGCACAGGCGATGCCGGCAGCGCCGGCGCCGTTGACCACCATCTTGATGTTTTCGATTTTCTTACCGGTCACCTCCATGGCGTTGAGCATGGCGGCGTTGGCGATGATGGCGGTGCCGTGCTGGTCGTCGTGGAAGACCGGGATGTTCATGATCTCCTTGAGCTTTTCTTCGATGTAGAAGCACTCGGGTCCCTTGATGTCCTCCAGGTTGATGCCGCCGAAGGTCGGTTCGAGCAGCTTGACCGTGCGGATGATCTCGTCGGAATCCTTGGTGTTCAGTTCAATGTCAAAGACATCGACGTCGGCAAAGCGTTTGAAAAGAACCCCTTTGCCCTCCATGACCGGTTTGCCGGCAAGGGCGCCGATGTCGCCGAGGCCGAGCACCGCGGTGCCATTGGAGACGACCGCGACCAGGTTTCCCTTGGCGGTGTACTCGTAGGCCAGGTCCGGATTTTTTTCAATTTCAAGGCAGGGCTCGGCAACGCCAGGACTGTAGGCGAGGGAAAGGTCGCGACTGGTGGCGCAGGGTTTGGTGGTGATAACTTCGATTTTACCCTTACGGCCTGAACTGTGATAATCCAGGGCTTCTTGTTTTTTGGTCATGTTTGCAGTCTCCCAAGGGGTCTGAATGTTTATTGTCTTTTAAAAAATAACCGATAAGAGCCAGGTTTCCAGTGGCCCTGCCGACATAATTTTACTAACCAATAGATAATTTCTGGGTGCATGTGCCTTGTTTAAATTTTAGTTACAGTAAATATTAAAATAGAGCTACAGGTGTCGGGCTGTCAAGGATAAACGACGAATTCAAACCCTGTTTTTTTTATGAAGGCGCCTCAAAAAGCAAGAGGGGTGCCAAATGGCTGGTTTTGTCTAAGGGTCTTTCCATGGCGCCGGATAGCGTATTCCCGCGTAATTTGTTCAAATATGGATTTGTGGGACAAATTTCCGGCAGCGGTCATTGGGTGTCCCTGGCTGACCTATTTCCATCCGGCTCGCCGGTTATCCGCCATGCTCAGGGTGTTTCTGGAAAGTATTTGACATTTCATGGATTTGAAAGAAAAATGCAGGTTAAATATTCCCTGTGCATTTTTTTGTTAATCGTTACGGTTGATTTTAATTATGCTGAAAATAGGTGTCATTTCAGACACTCATATCCATGATTTGAGGCAGGGGGCCAAGTTGGCCGATTGGCTGCTCGCAAACTGGTTTGCCGATGTTTCCATGGTTTTTCATGCCGGAGATGTGGTAAATCCGGCCTTTCTCGATCTTTTCGGCGGTCTTCCCGTTCAGGCGGTGCGTGGCAACATGGACCCTCCCGTCGCCGGTGTTCCGCTTCGGCGGATTTTCACGGTGGCGGGTTTTAGAATTGGTTTGATCCATGGGTGGGGATCTCCATCCACGTTGGAGCAGCGATTGCTGCGGGAATTTCAAGGGTTGTCACTCGACTGCTTGGTTTATGGGCACAGTCACGTTCCCGCTTGCCGGCGCTCCCATGGCATGCTGTTGTTCAATCCGGGAAGCGCCGCCGATCGTCGGGGCGAGCCGGTGCACACGATAGGGATTCTGGAGATAAATAAAACCATTGAGGGTCGCATTATCCCAATCGACTGAATTTTCAGTCGTGGCCCTGCCGATGATTCAGCGCTCTCCGGCGTTGCGCCGAGATCTGCTCATTCTCGAATGGTCGATCTTCGGACGATGTTTTTCAGGGTTATTCGTTTATTCTCATGCTTCCCTTGATTCCCGCAACGAAACAGCATAATATTAGGTAATTTTCGCTACTTGTCATTCACCAACGAAAGGGTGGCCGGTTCATGCTGGACATATTTCAAAAAGGCGGACCTCTCATGTACCCGATTCTGCTCTGCTCGGTGATGGCCCTGGCCATTTTCCTTGAGCGGGTATGGACATTTTATCGCATCCGAAAAGGGACCGACCTCTTGGTGCGTGAGGTGGAAAGTCTGGCGAATAAGCGCCACATTGAGGAAGCCCTGGTGGTTTGTCAGCGCAATGGCTCGCCACTATCCCGGATTTTTATTGCGGCCCTGCGTTCGACGGGACGCTCCCGCGATCATCTCAAAACCGTGGTTGAGGAAGTCGGCAGCAGGGAAACCGCCCCCCTGGAAAAATACCTTGGACTGATGGGAACGATCGCCACTATTTCGCCACTTCTCGGGTTGCTGGGAACGGTGCTCGGCATGATTGAAGCCTTCACCGTCATTGCGACCCATGGCGCCGGGACTCCCGCTACTCTTGGTGGCGGTATCTCCCAGGCGCTGATTACCACCGCGGCTGGTCTGTTGGTCGCCATTCCGACCATTCTGCTGCATAAATATCTTTCCAGCCGGGTCGACCGGATTGCTCTCGATTTTGAAGAATATTCACTACGCTTGGTTGACCTTTTAGGGAATTGAACCATGGCTTTCCAGCGCAAACGGCGTGATGAACCGAAAGTCGATATGACGCCGATGGTTGACGTTGTTTTTCTTCTGTTGATTTTCTTTATGATTTCAACAACTTTCATCGAAACCCCCGGTCTCTCCATCAAGCTTCCCGAATCCTCCACCCAGGTGGTCGATAAGGAACCCGAAGAAATCAAGATCTATCTGTCCCAAAAAGGCGAAATTTTTCTCGGTGAGTCGGAGCTCTCGGCTGCTGCGTTGAAACGGCAACTCGAAGGGTATGGAAAACGCGCCGACACCATGACTTTTCTGCTGCTGGCCGACAAGGAGGCCCGGCATGGTCAGGTCGTTGAGTTGATGGACATGGCCAAGGTAGCGGGTTTTTCGAAGCTGGCCATTGCCACCGAGCAAAGGAAGAAATGATGACGGCGGAAGCAACCATCGGTGTCGATCTCGGCGGCACGAACTGCCGGGCGGCGCTGGTGACTTCGGCTGGACAGACAGGCGAGGTGCTCAAAATATCGACCCGAATGGACCACGGGTACCAAGCGCTGCTTGAAAAGCTTACCGGGCTCTGTGGCCAATTGCGGGCTGAGGTGCGTACCCGGGGGCTGCGGGTGGCTTCCGTGGGCCTGGGTGCTCCCGGCATTATCAATCAGGACGGCCTGGTTCTGGTTTCGCCGAATCTTCCGGAGCTTAACGGACACGCCTTGGCGACCGACCTGGGCAACCTTCTTGACCTGCCGACGGTGGTTGTCAACGATGCCAACGCGATCTGCTGGGGGGAGGCCCTGTTCGGCGCGGGGAGATGCTTCTCTTCTTTTCTGACGGTGACCCTCGGGACCGGAGTTGGTGGCGGGCTGGTGCTGAATCGTGGAATCTGGACCGGTGCGGATGGCGCGGCTGGCGAGATTGGACATCTTACCGTGGTTCCCCAGGGGCGTCCTTGCGGTTGCGGAAACCGGGGTTGCCTGGAGCAATACGCATCGGCCACCGGTATCGTGCTGGGGGTTCGCGAACGTCTGGCGGCCGGTCAGAAAGGTCTACTGGCTAACCTCCCCGCGGATGAGCTGACCAGCCGCAAGGTTGCCGAGGCGGCCCGCCGTGGCGACTCCCTTGCCCTGGCGGTGTTCGAAGAGGCGGGTCGTGCCCTCGGTCAGGCGTTGGCCGGGGTGGCAAACCTGCTTAACCTGGAAGGGGTTGTCGTTACCGGTGGCGCCAGCGAAAGCTTCGATCTGATACTGCCATCGATCAAAGAAGAGATTCGGCAACGGGCTTTCGAGGTGCCGGGTCAACGTTTGCGGATTGTCCGTGGCGAACTCGGTGACAATGCCGGTATCCTGGGGGCCGCCAGAATGTCGTTGCAGTGAAGTGTCGCTTGGTCCAAATGGTCGCCTGCACGGTCGCGCGGCCGCCGCTGGGGCCATCGAAGATGCTCACCCTGGCCGACCGTGCCGGTGAGTTGATCGGTACCGTCGACGATTTCGGGATCCTGGTTGGCCGCTAGTTTTGTCTTGACGTCTCAGGGGCTGCTGACTAGTCTGACAGACGGTACCTACTCGCACCACTTGGTTACTAAAAGGCTGTTACTTCAGGGGGATTTGGCATGAACACAAGAAACCAGGCGACTCGCATTGACCGTAGCTGGCTGTTTGGCCTCAGCGGCCTTTGTCTTGGCATCAGTGCCCCTGTCGGCTGGCAGATGCTGCGGTTGCTGTTGTTCTGGCAGCCGGGGCAGGGGATCTGGGCGCAGGTGAAGGAGGATATCCTTCGTTCCAATGAAAGCCTCGCCTTGTTTTTGTACATGGGGGTGGGTACGGCCGTGGTTCTGGGAGTAACCGGATTCCTGATCGGACGCGGAGCGCAGCAGGTTCTCGAGCGGGCCCGCAGCCTCGATCAGCTAAACCGTGCTGTCGCCGAGCAGAAGGAAACCTTTGAACGACGGTTCCGGGACTTGAACAAAAGCATCAAAGACTTCCATTCGATCAATACCCATATCCAGAAATCGGTCAATGCCGATGAAATTTTGCGTCTGGCCGCCAACGGTTTGCACGAAATTCTCGGTTATGACCGCGTTAATATCCTGATGGTCACGCCCAACCACGATGGCCTTGATTTTCTGGCCAGTCGCGGCTGCGGCGGCGACTCGGTTCCCGGGATCAGACTTCCGTTGGATGAACGCGCCGGGGCTCTGTACAAGGTGGTGGTCGAAAAACGGGTTATTCTCATTGACGACATCAGCCAGATGCCGGAAGATTTTCATCTCAAACCGCCGTATTCCGAAATTTCTCAGTTGCGCTCGAAAAATTTTATTCTCTGTCCTATTCTTGTGCGCGACGAAGTGATCGGTTTTTTTGCCGTAGACAATAAAGTCAGACGGAAGCAATTGGATGACACGGATGTCGACACGGTAAAATTGTTTGCCGATCAGGTAGCATCGTCGCTGAACAAGCTCAACCTGCTTGAGGCCGTCGAAAGCCTGACCAGTGAACTTGAGCATACCTTCGCCGAATTCAGTAAAAACCGTTCGGAACATTCGCGACTCGATGCTTCCCTCAAGGAAGCCACCGAATCAACCGCCGAAGCGATCGTCGACATATCCAGTGCCGCGGATGTCGTGCGCGAAGCCGTCGATGCGACCCGGTCCGCCGCTGGAGAGATTTCCGTGTCCATTGACCAGGTTTCCAATAACCTGGTACAGCTTTCCGATTTCATGGAAAATTCCATCTCCGCCATGACCGAGATTTCCGCCACCATTAAATCGGTTGAAGAAAGCGGCGCCCGCTCCCACGAAATGTCGGAAACCGTTAAAGACAAAGCCGAAAGCGGCGTGCGTGCGGTAGCTGGGGTCATTGCCGGTCTGCGGGGGATTTCCGAAGCCGTCGAAGAAGCGGTTAAAACCATCGAACGCCTGTCTCAAAAAGGCGAAGAAATCAACACCATTACCACGGTGATTTCCGAAGTGACCCAGAAAACCAACCTGCTTGCTCTCAATGCCGCCATAATTGCAGCGCAGGCCGGCGAACACGGGCGCTCATTCGGCGTCGTGGCCGACGAAGTGCGGAACTTGTCCCAGGAAACCGCCCAGTCGACCGGCGCCATTACCCGGATTATCGAAGAACTGCAGGAATATACCCGCGAATCGGTGGCTCACATCACCAAGACCCGCAAGCTGGTTCAGGAAGGCATGGGGTTGGGAACCGGCATGGAACAGTCGCTCGGCCAGATTCTGGCGAGCGCCGGTACGGCCATGGAGATGACCCACGATATCCGTAGCGCCACCCAGGAAGTTGCCCGCAGCGTCGAGTCGGTCACCTTGTCCGTTGAAAAAGTCGGTGAAATGTCCAACCACATTACGACCGCATCATCCGAACAGGCCGATGGAACCCGCAACATCGTGCAGTCGATTGAAGAGGTCAAGAACATGGCCGACGACATGGCTCTGGCGACCGAGCGGCAGAAGCGCAATACCCTGAGCATCGAAGCGGCAGTGACTTCGGTCAGCGATATGATCAAGCGGATATTCGATGAAATGGAACAGCGTCGGGAGGCCAGCAATAAGGTTATCGAGGATTTGCGCCGATTGAAGGGTTGAGCATTTCAGAATTCAGATAGGTCATTCGGGGGCGCTTCGGGCGCCCCTAGTCTTTTTCAAAATGGCAGATCTGCCGTCCCGGGCATTCGAGACGTTGGCAAGGTTCGATGTGAATGGTGACATCCGACCCGAGGATTTCCTGCTCGATCTTTTTTTCCAGCTGGTCGGCGATATCGTGAGCTTCTTCAACCGTCATGTGCTTGCAGACGGTCAGGTGAAAATCCATGATTTTCTGGGACCCGGCTCGTCGGGTGCGCAGATTGTGATAGCCGATCAGGTCGCCTCGGTGGGTTTCGATCAGCCCGGTAATCTCCTGCCGGATGGATTCGGGCAGTTCTTCGTCAAGTACATCGCGCAGGCCGTGCCTGAGCAGTTTGACCGCTTCGGAGATAATATAGAGACCGACCAGGATCGACAGGGCCGGATCCAGCCAGGGAAGGTCCAGTAAGGAAACCAGCACCAGGCCGCCCAGCAGAGCCAGGTTGGTGTAGACGTCCATGGCGAAATGCAGGGAGTCGGCTTGCAGTGCCGAAGAGTCGGTTGCTTTGCCGACCTTGCGCAGGTGGCGCGCGATAACCCACGAAACTGCCGTGCTGAACAGCAGTACCGCCATGCCGCCGCCGAGGCGCGACAATTCAACTCCGTTGAGCAGGCGGCGGATCGATTCGAAGATGATCCATGAGCCGGAGAGGGTGATGACGAGCGCCTGGACCAGGGTGGCGACCGTCTCGAATTTACCGTGCCCGAACGGATGGGTTTGGTCCGCCGGTTGATCG
>MHXM01000175.1:4689-11361 GCA_001825565.1 Desulfuromonadaceae bacterium GWC2_58_13 | reverse complement strand
AGAGCACCGCCATCGAGCCGGTGGTCAGACCCGTGATCAGCTTGAGGACGGCAAGGCCGCTGGCGGTGGCGATCGAAGCGCGGGCGGCTCTGATTTTGGCGGTGGGGTGTGACATCGGTTCAAGCTCCAGCTGCGCGGAACATCAGCTTTTCAGCGGACATTCGTCGTCCCATTTGAAATAGCCGTCTTTTTCGATGGCAAGAAAGGACTCGATGCGACCCTGGTAATAGTCGAGTTCGGCGCAACTATGTTGCACTTCTTCCAGGAGCTGCCGGGAAATCAGTTGCAGGTGGTTGAGGTAGTCGTAAAAGGCCACGACTCCTTCAAGAATTCCGGTTAACTCGGCCAGGTTGGGCTCCATATTTTTGATGATGTACCAGTTCCCGGCGAACTGACGAATGAGTAGCGGGGCGAGGTCGAACAGGTTGGCCCGGCGGTCGGGGATGAGATATTCGCGCAGGAAATAGCTGACCCCGTAACAGAGGCGGCTGGCTTCTTCGGCACCGAGGCGATGGATGTCGATCAAGTACAGATAGCACTGCTTTAAAAGCTGGTCACACAGGCCATCGGCGCGAATCTCGTCGTCGAGGGAGCTGATATCGTAATTCTTCTTTTCGAAAATGTCCGTTGAACTCATGATGCCTCCTGACAGGCGCTTTATTAGCATTCCTGTTTGAGTCGGTCAAGGTTTTTGCATGCCGTCCGGTCGTTGTTTCCCGGGAAAATGTTTACATGCCCTGGGGGGTCTGCTAACATAGCCGGATTAATTCCGAGCCTATTTAATATATACTTTTGTTCCCGGGAACGCCCGCATTTACGCTTGGATACGAGGTTTTTATCAGCATGTCCAGCACCACCCCGATGATGCGCCAGTATTGGGAAATCAAGGATCAGTATCCTGACGCCATCCTGTTCTTCCGTCTCGGCGACTTTTATGAAATGTTCATGGACGATGCGGTCACCGCATCCCGGGTTCTCGATATCACCCTGACCTCGCGCAACAAAGGGGCGGCCGAAGAGGTTCCCCTCTGCGGAATCCCCTATCACAGCTGTCAACCCTATATTTCGCGCCTGGTCGAAAACGGTTTCAAGGTCGCTATCTGCGAGCAGGTCGAAGATCCGAAGGAGGCCAAGGGGATCGTGCGCCGCGAAGTGGTGCGGGTCGTTACTCCCGGCCTGGTGGTCGATACCGACACTTTGGAGCCTAAGGAAAATAATTATCTGATGGCCATTGCCCGCGGCGAGGAAAGTCGCTGGGGCGTGGCCGTGCTGGATATTACCACCGGGGAGTTCCGGGTAACCGAATCGGCGGATCTCGAGGGGGTGCGTGGCGAGTTGAGCACTTTTGCCCCCCGGGAGGTCCTGTTGTCGGCGGGGGATGAGGGGGAACGGGCCGGCAAGGATCTGGCTGCCGCCCTTGCGGAACGGCGGATTGACCTGTTGCCGGAATGGGTGCTCGAACCCGATCGGGCCGAACAGAGCCTGCTCCAGTATTTCGGTTGCGCCAGTCTTGAGCCGTTCGGTTGCGCCGGCATGACCGGTGCGGTGCGGGCCGCCGGCGGGCTGCTCCACTATCTGACCGAAACGCAGAAAGGATCGGTTTTGCATCTGCGGCCGCCGATAACCTTTCATACCCGCGACTACATGGTACTCGATGAAGCGACCCGGCGCAATCTGGAGCTCACGGCCACCCTGCACGACGGTCGGCGCAAGGGCTCGTTGCTCGGGGTACTTGACCGCACCGTGACCGCCATGGGCGGACGGCGGCTGAAGCACTGGATCAGCCATCCGCTGGTTCGGGTCGAAGCTATTCGCGACCGCCACCGTGCCGTGCAGGAACTGGTTGAAAAGAGCTTGTCGCGGGATGATCTGCGCACGGCCCTCGATGGGGTTTACGACCTGGAACGGCTCAATGGCAAGATCTCCATGGCCCATGCCAATGCCAAGGATCTGGTCGCGCTGCGGACGTCCCTGAGCCGCCTACCTGCTGTTATCGACCTGTTGACCTCCTGTGAGAGTTCTCGGCTGAAGGCGTTGCGAGCCGCTGTCGATCCACTTGATGATCTCCTGCAAATCATTGCCGACGGGATTGTCGATGATCCGCCTTTCGTGTTACGGGAGGGAGGACTGATTCGCGACGGTTATGATTCGGATCTGGATGAGCTGCGCGGCATCAGTCGCGAAGGAAAGGGCTGGATCGCTCGTCTCGAATGCCAGGAGAAGGAACGGACCGGCATCTCATCGTTAAAAGTGCGATTCAACAAGGTGTTCGGTTATTATATCGAGATCACCCGCAGCCACCTGGCCCGAGTGCCCGAGGATTACCAGCGCAAGCAGACCTTGGCCAACGCCGAGCGTTACATCACGCCGGCCCTCAAAGAATACGAGGAAAAGGTACTTGGGGCCGAAGAAAAACTGGTGCAGATCGAGTTCGATTTGTTTCAGCGGATCCGGCAACAGGTGGCGATGCAGGGACCGCGGATTCAGGCCACCGCCGATGCCCTGGCCGAGATCGATGTCTTTACCGGGTTGGCCGATCTGGCCCATGACCGTAACTATATCTGCCCTGAAATGGACGACAGCGGTGATCTGGTCATCATCGAAGGGCGCCATCCGGTCATCGAGTCGATGAGCCTGTCCGAGCGATTCGTCCCCAATGACGTGGTCATGGATACCTTGGAAAATCAGATTCTGATCATTACCGGCCCCAACATGGCCGGTAAGTCGACCTTCATGCGCCAGGTGGCGTTGATTTCCCTGATGGCGCAGATGGGTAGCCTGGTGCCGGCCAAAATCGCCCGGATCGGCGTGGTGGATCGGATTTTTACCCGGGTTGGCGCCAGCGACAATCTGGCCCGCGGCCAGTCGACCTTCATGGTCGAAATGACCGAGGCCGCCAACATCCTTCATCATGCCACTCCCCGCAGTCTCATCGTGCTGGACGAAATCGGGCGCGGCACCTCGACGTTCGACGGAATCAGTATTGCCTGGGCGGTGGCCGAGTATTTGCATGACAATCCGGCGGTGGCGGCCAAGACCCTGTTCGCCACCCACTATCACGAGTTGATCGATCTGGCCCTGACCCGGCCACGGGTGAAAAATTTCAACATTGCGGTCAAGGAATGGAACGACCAGATCATTTTCCTGCGAAAGATCGTCAAGGGGGGCGCCAGCCACTCCTACGGCATCCAGGTCGCCCGCCTGGCCGGGTTACCACAACCGGTCATCGACCGGGCTCGTGAAGTGCTGAAAAATCTCGAGTCCGGCGAATTTGAAAAAGAGGGTGAACCGCGTCTGGCCCGCAGCAAAACCCGAAAAAAAATGGTGGCGTCTCCGCAGATGTCTTTGTTTGAATCGGCACCGGATTCCCTTCGGGAAAAACTTAGGGATATTGATATCAGTGTCCTGACCCCGCTGGAAGCCCTGAATCTGCTCGACGAGCTGAAAACCTTGGTGTAACGGATGAAATTGCTGCGCATAATGACACTGCTGGTTTTTTTGCTGATGCCTTTGTCGGTATTGGCCGATGCCGATTCGGCTTATCGGAAAGCCAAGGACAGCTACCGGTCGCTGACTGAATCGTCCCAAAAACAACTGTACCGGGATAACTGGGAATCGGTCATCGGAGCCTTCCTGACTCTGGTCGACAAATACCCCGACAGCAGCAAGGCGCCAGACGGGTTGCTCATGGCCGGGCGCGCCTGCCGCGGCCTGTACGATATCTCCCGGGTGGCCAGCGATGCTCGACGGGCTACTGAGTTGTACGACCGCCTGACGGAAACCTACTCCCGCGACTCGCTGGCCGATGATGCCCTGTTCGAATCCGCCCAGATTTACGAAAAGATCCTCGATCACAAGGCCGAGGCCTTTGTGCGCTACCAGGCGATTGTCGATCGTTACCCCGCCGGCGACATGATCGCCAAGGCGAAGGGGAAGGCCGTTTCGCTGGTGGCGTACGCGCCGGCGCCTCGGGCTTTGCCGGCGCCCAAAGTCAGTTCGTCGATGCCGGCCGCCTCCGCGGGAGAAGCGGTGCTGACCGGAATCCGGCTCTGGTCCAACCCCGGCTATACCCGCGTGGTCATGGATTTCGATGGGCAAGCTGAGTTCCGAGCCAATTTTTTGCCGGCCAATCCGCAAGAAAAAGCCGATCCCAGGATCTACGTCGACATCAAGAAAACCGTTCCGGCCGCCGACCTGGTGGAAACGACCAAGGTTCAGGACGGCCTGCTGCGGCAGGTGCGGACCGGACGTTCCGACAGCTCGACTGTGCGGGTCGTGCTCGACCTGGTCAGCTTCAATAACTACAAGGTTTTTCCGTTGCAGGATCCATTTCGCATTGTTATTGATGTTCTCGGCGAAGGGGCCCCCGCGATTTCCTCCCAGGTGCCGGAGCTTCGCTCCCTGCCTCCCGTCGCCAAGGACGATATCGCCAAGGTTCTCGACCGGGATCCGGTTGAGGCGCCGGTGAAGGTGAACATTCCGGCGGCCAGCCGCCAGCCGGGCCTGCGGCGCATCGTGGTCGACGCCGGCCATGGCGGCAAGGATCCCGGAGCCGTTGGCGCCACCGGTCTGTTCGAAAAAAATGTCACCCTGGCCATGGCTAAACAGTTGAAAAAACAACTGGAGAGCGAGCTCGGCTGCGAAGTGATCCTGACCCGCAACCGTGATGTCTATCTGCCGTTGGAAGAACGCACGGCGATTGCAAATAAGGTCGGCGCCGATCTGTTTATTTCCATTCATGCCAACGCCAACCAGAATCGGGATGCTTACGGGGTGGAAACCTATTACCTCAACTTTTCGAAAAACGATAAGGCGGCGGCGGTGGCGGCCCGTGAAAACGGCACCTCGCTCAAGCAGGTCGGCGATCTTGAGCTAATTCTCTTCGACCTGATGGCCAACGCTAAAATCAACGAATCGAGCCGCCTGGCGGCCGAGATCCAAAAAGCCATGGTCGGCGACCTCAAGCGGCACTATTCGGACATCCGCGACCTCGGCGTGCGACAGGGTCCGTTCTACGTCCTGGTCGGCGCCACCATGCCCTCGGTGCTGGTCGAGGCGGCGTTTATCAGCAACCATCGTGAAGAATCCCGACTGGCCACTTCCAAGTTTCATGAAAAGACCGGCTCCGCCATTGTCAAGGGAGTCCGCAATTATTCCTCCGACCTCAAACTGATCGCCAACAAATGAAACCTGAATCCACGACCCAGACCCCGACGTTTTTTTCTCGTGAACTTCTGACCGATCCGGCTATCCCTTATGACGAACGACGTAAGCTCCTGCTGGACGGCGCCCGCGCCTACCTTGAGCATCACCGCGAACTGATTCTGCGGGAGCACCGGGGCGGGGCTTCCGGCCATCAGGTGGTTGGAAGCCTGACTTCGATGGTCGATACTCTGATCCGCAATCTCTATTGCAGCATCCTGGCGGATGTCCCCCGCGAAGAGGTCGGATCCTGCGCCTTGATCGCCATAGGCGGTTATGGGCGGGGGGAGCTGAATCCCCATTCGGACATCGACATTATGTTTTATTACAGCGGCAAGGACCGCCCCTTTGCCGAGCGCCTTTCCGAACGCATGCTGTACCTGCTCTGGGATCTCGGGCTGGAAATCGGCTACAGTGTGCGGACCGAAAAAGACTGTCTGGATATGGCGGCCAAGGACATCACCGCCCGCACCGCGCTGCTCGACTCACGCCTGCTGGTCGGGGACGAGGATCTGTACGGTCAGTACGACCGTAGTGTTTTTCAAACCGTACTGTCCCAGAACACCCGGGCGTTTATTCGGGAAAAGATGGAAGAAAACGAACGGCGTCTGCGCAAGTACGGGTCGACGGTCTTTCTCCTTGAGCCGAATATCAAGGAAGGCGAGGGCGGTCTGCGCGATTTGCATACCGCGCTCTGGGTTGCCCGGGTCAAGTTTAAAGCCCGAAGCCTGCGCGATCTGATCATCAAAGGGGTGATGAACGAGCCGGAAGGGAAAGCCTTTGAGGACGCTCTCGACTATCTCTGGCGGATTCGTAATGAACTGCATTTTCAGTCGACCCGAAAAAACGACCAGATCTATTTTGACCATCAGGAAAAGATCGCCCAATTTTTCGGGTATGTGGACAATCGCAAGGATCTTGCCGTTGAGCAGTTCATGCAGGATTTTTATTCTCACGCCACCGGAATCGAACATATCGCTTCGACCCTGATTACCAAGGCAGTGCATCTTAGCGACCCGGGCGGAAAAATTATCGGTTATTTTACCCGCCGCAGCGTTGATGACGGTTTTTATATTCTGCGTGGCGAGTTGCGAGCGACTGGTGTCGATATTTTTGAAAAAGATCCGACCCGGATCATGAAGGCGTTCGTGCTTTCACAGCGTCAGGGCGTAAAGCTTAGTGTTCCCCTTAAGGGTTTGATTCGGGACAATCTGCACCTTATTAATGACCGGGTCCGTCGTACCAAGGCCATGAACGAGGGATTCCTGTCTATTCTCAAGCAACCTCAGGGGATGGCCGAGACCCTTAAGGACATGCATCATCTGCAGGTCCTTAATCGGTTCATCCCCGAATTCGGGCGGATTTTCTGCAAGGTTCAGCATGATGCCTATCACATCTACACGGTGGATATTCATTCGCTGTTCGCCGTTGAAGAAATCGCCAAACTCTGGCTGGGCGAGTATCGCGAAA
>MHXM01000175.1:0-4682 GCA_001825565.1 Desulfuromonadaceae bacterium GWC2_58_13 | reverse complement strand
CCTGCTGCCCAAAGTGGCCAACGATATCGAAAAACGCGGATTGATCTTGCTGTCCGTGCTGCTCCACGATATCGGCAAAGGCGAGGGGAAGGATCATTGCAACAAGGGCGCCGATATGATTCCGACCATCGCCCGTCGCATGGGATTGAATAAGGAAGACAGCGCCCGCCTTGAATTTCTGGTTCGCCACCATCTGGAAATGTCTCATATCGCCCAACGTCGCGATCTGCACGACGACAATCTCATCATGCAGTTCGCCAAAAGCATGGGGATGAGCGAGAATCTCAATATGCTTTACCTGTTGACCTTCGCCGATCTCCGGGCGGTCGGTCCCGATGTCTGGTCCGACTGGAAAGGATTTTTGCTCAAGGAGCTGTACGAAAAAACCTACCAGGTTCTGGAACGGGGCAATTTTCAACTGGAGCAGCGTTCGGAAAAAGTACGGAACCGCAAGCGCAAGGTGGTGGGACTGCTGGAGGACGAGTTCGGCAAACGGGCGATACAGGACGCTCTCAAGGAAATGTCCACCCGTTATGTGCTGTCGAACCGTTCCGCCGTTATCGCCGAACATCTGCGCCTGGTTTTCAGTCGCAAGAACAGCCCGCTGGCCATGAAAGTTGAGCACGAACCCCAGGGGAAATATTCGCAAATCTCCATTTCTACCGTCGATATCCCCGGTCTTTTTTCTAAAATCACCGGGGTGCTGGCGGCCAACGGCATCAACATTCTGGGCGCCCAGATCAACACCCTGAACAATGGCATCGCCATCGATGTGCTGCAGGTCAGCAGCACCTCCGGTGATATCATCGACAGCAACGTCAAATGGCTCAAGGTCGAGGAGGACCTCGTTTCGGTTATCCAGGGGCGGGTGCGGGTCGACGAACTGGTTAAAAAGCGTCACCGCTCATCTCTGATGCCGAGCCGTCCGCGGCCGAAGTTTTCCAACCGGGTGGAGATCGACAACGAGGTTTCCGACGAATACACCGTGGTCGATATCTATGCGCAGGACCAGGTTGGTGTCCTGTACCAGATCACCAAAACGCTCAAGGAGCTTGGTTTGTACATTGGCGTGGCCAAGATCTCTACCAAAGTCGATCAGGTTTCCGACACGTTTTATGTGCAGGATATCTTTGGGCAGAAGGTGCTTTTCAAGGATAAACTCGAAGATTTGCGCAAGCGCCTGCTGGCCGGGCTCGACGGACTATCCTCCGGCGAAAAACTCAGTTGATTATCTACGTGGAACCGGGTACTTATGGACTCCTTTCTTGACCAGTTTCTAAATTTTCTCCTGGTGGAAAAAGGACTGTCTATGAATACGCTCGATGCCTACGGGCGCGACTTGGCCCGGTATGTCGGGTTCCTCGGCGGCGAGGGAATCTCGACCCTTGGCCAGGTCACTCCGGCCACGGTGTTGCGATTCCTGTCCAGGCTCAAACAAGATGGCCTGTCGCCGCGCAGTCGGGCTCGCGCGCTGGTGTCGTTGCGCATGTTTCACAAATTTCTGCTGGCCGAAAGGATCACGGCGAGCAACCCTACCGCACTGATCGAGGCTCCGAAGAGTGTCCGCTCGCTTCCTCATGCCCTTTCAATGGCCGAAGTCGATCGTTTGCTGGCGGCTCCAGTCGGAGAAGATCCGCTCAGCCTGCGCGACCGGGCGATGTTCGAGGTACTCTATGCCACAGGCTTGAGGGTTTCCGAACTGGTTGGTCTTCGAGGACGCGACTTGCAGCTCGATGTCGGCTATCTGACGGCATTTGGCAAGGGCAGCAAACAACGGATCGTTCCTCTCGGCGAGACCGCCATCGTTGAATTGCGCCATTATCTGACTTTAGGTCGGCCGGCCCTGGACAAAGATCAAGGGGCGGCGCAGATTTTTCTCAACCGGGCCGGCAAGGGGTTGACACGGCAGGGCTTCTGGAAGATTATTAAGCGCCGTGCTCTTGAGGCGGGCATACTCAAAGATATTTCGCCGCATACGCTACGGCATTCTTTTGCCACTCACCTGCTGGAAAACGGCGCGGACCTGCGTTCGGTGCAGACCATGTTGGGGCATGTGGATATTTCGACGACCCAGATCTACACTCACGTGACCCGCGAACGTCTGCGTAAAATCCATGAACAGTGTCATCCCCGCCGCTGAAGCGCGGCGCAGAGTGAATCATACGAGGAGATCATGAAATATATTGTTTTGCTGGGCGACGGCATGGCCGATGAACCGCTCGATGAATTAGGCGGAAAAACTCCCCTCGAGTTCGCCAGAACGCCGCGCATGGACGCCTTGGCCAAAGCCGGGGAGACCGGCATGATGGAAACCGTCCCCAAGGGGTATCACCCGGGAAGCGATGTGGACAACCTGTCGGTGTTCGGGTACGACCCTACCGTTTGTTACGGAGGGCGTTCGCCCCTGGAGGCGGCCAGCATGGGGGTCGATCTCGCCTCCGAGGACGTGGCTTTTCGTCTGAATCTGGTCACCATACTCCCCCATTATGGCAAGCTGTACATGGAAGATTTTTCGGCTGGCCACATCGCCACGGAGGAAGCCCGTGAGCTGATCGACTGCCTGGAAGAAGAGCTCGGCGGCGGCGAATTTCGATTTTATCCCGGGGTCTCCTATCGGCACCTGATGGTGTGGAAAAATGGGCGCGATCGGCTGCAATTCACTCCGCCTCACGACCTGACCCATCAGAGCATCGAAAATCATCTCCCGAAAGGGGATGGGGCCGACGAACTGATCAATTTGATGACCTCGTCACAGATGTTGTTCAATAATCACCCGGTCAATCTGCGGCGTAAGATGGCCGGGCAACTGCCGGCCAATTCCATCTGGTTGTGGGGACACGGCCGGGCACCCCACATGGAAAGCATGCGGAAAAAATTCGGTATTACCGGCGCGGTTATTTCGGCGGTCGATCTGATCAAGGGGATCGGCGTTTGCGCCGGTCTCGATGTGATTGAGGTTCCCGGGGCTACCGGCTACATCGACACCAATTACGTCGGTAAGGCCGAGGCGGCGCTGGATGCCCTGAAAACCCGGGATTTCGTCTATCTGCACGTCGAAGCCCCCGATGAGGCCGCGCATGCCGGCAACCTCGAGGACAAAATCGCGGCCATCGAAACCTTTGACGAAAAGGTGGTCGGTACCGTGGTCGACGGGCTGCCGGCCCTTGGCGATTACCGAGTGCTGGTTCTTCCCGACCATCCGACTCCGGTGCGTAAGATGACTCACACCCTGGACCCGGTACCTTACATCCTCTACGGATCTGGCGGGGAGTTTCCCGCCGTCGGCCGTGTCAGCGGTTATAGTGAGAAACAGGCCAGTGCAACCGGAATTCACCTCAACCGGGGGCATGAAATGATGAAACGATTTTTTAGCTGACCAGGTTTTTTTTCATTTTGGTTAAAGAGGCGGTCCGGTCGGACCGCCTCTTTTTATGCGGAATTTTTCATTGACTCGATTTGTTCATGTTTGTTAGTTTCAAAAAAATGAGCAAAATGCCAACCGGTCAAATGGATCGGAAACCTGTCGGGAAGGATATTCAGTCGTGCCGAAAGTAGTAATCGACGAACTGCGCTGCAAAGGATGTGCGCTTTGTACCACGGCCTGTCCGCGCGGCCTCATCAAGATGAGCGACAAGATTAACCGGCAGGGTTTCATACCCGCCGTCATCTCCGAGGAAGATCTTGAAAAATGCACCTCCTGCGCCCTCTGCGCCCAGATGTGCCCGGATGTGGCGATCACTATTTTTCGGGAAATCAAAAAATAACGGACACACATTCACCCCCTGACTGTTAGGCACGGCGGCTGTTGGCGTGCGATGGCGGGTGGTTCGGAGGTTGTTTTGCAGAAGCGTCTGTTGGTTAAAGGAAACGAAGCTGTGGCCATGGGTGCCATCGAAGCCGGTTGCCGTTATTATTTCGGTTATCCGATCACTCCCCAGAGCGATATCCCCGAATACATTTCCCGCGAATTCCCCAAGCTCGACGGTGTTTTCATTCAGGCCGAGAGCGAAATCGCTTCGATCAATATGCTCCTTGGAGCCAGCGCCAGCGGGGTCCGGGCCATGACCTCGTCTTCCAGTCCCGGAATCTCCCTCAAGCAGGAAGGGATTTCGTACATGGCCGGCAGCGAACTTCCCGGCCTGATCGTCAACATCTCCCGCAGCGGACCGGGGCTCGGTGGTATCGATGCCTCCCAGTCCGATTATTTTCAGGCGGTCAAGGGAGGCGGGCACGGCGGTTATCATATTATCGTGCTGGCGCCGAATTCGGTGCAGGAGATGTACGACCTGACCATGCTCGCCTTCGACCTGTCCGACCGCTATCGGATACCGGCGATGATCCTCGGTGATTCGGTACTCGGGCAGATGAAAGAGGCCCTGGTGCCGAACACCTACCTTCGTCCCGATGATTTGCCGCCCAAGGACTGGGCCGTGTCGGGCAAGGCCGGCCGGCCGCAGCGGGTGGTCAAGTCCCTGTACCTGGGGGATGGCGAACTTGAGCGGCACAACTGGAAATTGCACCGCAAATACCAGGAACTTAAAGATAACGAGGTACGCTGCGAGACGAATGGTCTGGACGACGCCCATCTGGTGGTGACCGCATTCGGCTCGACGGCGCGTATTGCCAAAACCGCTATTCGGATGGCGCGCGAAGAAGGTCTCAAGGTCGGTCTTTTGCGGCCT
>MHXM01000174.1:332-11399 GCA_001825565.1 Desulfuromonadaceae bacterium GWC2_58_13 | reverse complement strand
CCTCCTGAGCGAAAAGAAGAACCCTTTTTTTCACCACGCCGAAGCCGCCTGTTTCCTTGGGCGCAAGAACGGAGAACCCGTCGGCAGGATCGCTGCGATTATCGACCGCAACCACATCAAATTCCATGATGAACCGGTCGGGTTTTTCGGTTTCTTCGAATGTCTTCCCGATTGTGCCATTGCCCGGGAACTTCTGGACACGGCCGCAAACTGGCTCAAGGAGCGCGACATCAAGATCATGCGGGGCCCGATGAACCCGTCGATGAACGACGAGTGCGGATTTCTTCTCGAAGGCTTCGATTCCCCGCCGATGATCATGATGACCTACACGCCGCCCTACTACCTCGACTACATGGAGCACTGTGGCTTGACCAAGGCACGGGACCTCTACGCCTACAACCTTGTCATCGGGGATGTTGCTGCGGGGGGCAGATTGGAGAAACTCGCAGGGGCCGTAAAGAGACGAGTCCCCGGACTCACCGTGCGGCCTGCGAACATGAAGCAGTTCCAGTCGGAGGTGGCAGCGGTACAGGAGGTTTACAACTCCGCCTGGAACCACAACTGGGGCTTTGTGCCCATGACCGACGCGGAGACCGAATCCCTGGCCAAAAGGCTCAAGCCACTCATCGTGCCGGAACTGATGATCATGGCCGAGGTAAACGGCAAGCCGGCGGCGTTCATCGTTACACTTCCCGATTACAACCAGGTCCTGGGCAAGATCAACGGGACGCTCGGGCCTCTGGGGATCGCGAAATTCCTGTGGTATTCCCGGAAAATCAGCGCCATCCGGGTGATGGTCATGGGGGTGGCCGAGGAGTACCGGAAAAAAGGCATAGAGGGTCTGCTCTATCTCGAATCCTTCAAGGCGGCCGTGAAGAAAGGCTATGAACGGGCGGAAATGTCGTGGATTCTCGAGGACAACGTCCTGATGCGGCGCGGCTGTGAACTCATGGGCGGCAAGCTCTATAAAAAATACCGTATCTTCGAAAAGAAAATTTCATGAATCATCTCGCGAGGGCTCGGGGCTGTCCTCTTCAAAACCCGACTGACCGCGCGTTACGGAGAGCAGGCGCCGCAGTCCCGGTGCCAGGGCAACTGTCAAGCCCGCCAGCGCTATCCCCCCAATAACGTCGATGACGTAGTGATACCTGAGATAAACCGTCGCGACGATCAGTCCCGTCACCACCGGGATCAATCCCGCAAAAAGTATTCTCTCCCGTTCTTTCCATGCGTAATAGAGGCACATGAGCGAAACGGCTGTATGGCCGCTCGGGAAGGCATCGGTCTTGTTTTTTTCGAGACCGTTCAACGCCTCCTGGATTGTTTTAATGAATGGGGAAAATTGCAGATCCCCGGTCTGGAGTTGGCTGAGTGTAAAGCGGGGGCCGATTGCCGGGAAGAACAGATAGCCGAGGTAGGAGAGGTAGAAGCAGAGCAGGATGCCGAACAGAACCTCTTCGAATGCGCCGAACCTGTCCTTGGCAATGAGCACGATACCGAGCGAGAGAGGGATGAAATAATAACTGATGTAAGCGAACTGGAGCAGGCCGGTGAGCAGAGGGCTGATCAACCGCTCCATCCACACCGTGGGGTGAACGCCGAAGAGCGCATGATCGACGGCGATAAGGTAAGGGTCGAAGGTTGACGCATGAAGGCTGGCGATGAGCACTCCCAGGCTATTGAAAACCTGGAGAACTGTAATCACCGAGACGACAACCGAAAGGTGGAAGCCCTGTTTGGCCGGACCCACCCGCGTGCGATAAACGGCAGTTGCAAGAATCGCAACCGCCAGCACGGCGTAGGTCGCCAGAAGTGTGGTCCACTGCGGGTTCCCAGGGGCGGAGAAAACCGCAAGACAGGAGAGCAGGATCAGAAAGGCAATGGTCAGCAGGTCGTAAGGTTTCAAGACGGGGCGCATGGCAATTTATAAACTCCCTTCGGCGAAATTGCAACCGCCCCGTAACGCCCCGGGTTGCCGGACTTAAGGCTGGCATGTTGAAGCGTACTGGTTATACGTTGCCGGCGTGATAAAATTAAAGAAATGAAATTCGGATGGAACCTTTTCTAAAGGGCGATTATGGCCGGAATAGATATTATCGTTGTGGAAGGGAGGTCGGCATTAAAGGAATTCATTGACCTGCCGTGGAGTATCTATGCTGCAAACCCCCACTGGGTTCCTCCCCTCAAGAAAGAGGTTCGCCAGATCCTGGACCCCCACAGCCACCCTTTCTGGGAGTTTTCCGAGCGCATCCTTTTCCTGGCCCGACGTGGTTCTGAAACGGTGGGAAGGATCGTGGGCATCATAGATCGCCATTATAATCAGGTCCACAACGAAAAGATGGGTATCTGGGGATTTTTCGAATGTGCTGACGATCCGGCGGCCGCGGCGGCACTCTTCTCTTCCGTGGAGACGTGGGTTCGCCAGAAAGGGATGACTTTCCTGCGGGGGCCGCTCAGTCCGTCGATGAATTACGAGTCGGGATTGCTCATCGAGGGCTTCGATTATCCACCTGTTGTGGGGATGGCTTATAACCCGCCGTATTACCTGGGGCTGGTTGAGTCGTGCGGTTTGACCAAGGAGAAGGACCTGCTGGCCTTCCTGATCGATGGCGAGTACCGGCTTCCGGACTGGATGGAGCGTCTTGCGCAGCGGACCGCACAAAAAAAGGGTGTCCACATCAGGCAAGTCGATCCGAAGCGTTTGGATGCCGAGTTCGCCCTGATCAGGGAAATTTACAACGACTCCTGGTCCGGCAACTGGGGTTTCGTGCCTCTGACCGATAACGAGATGCGGGGCATCCAAAAAAGTGTGCAGCCCTTTGCCGACCCGGAGTTGGTGTTCTTCATGTATTATGACGAGGAACCGGCGGCGGTCTGCGTGATCTTTCCTGACGTCAACACTCTGCTCAAACGCCTCAACGGTCGGATCGGCCTGTCGGGTCTGTTCAAGGCGCTCCTCTATCGGCGGGAAATCAAAGGATTAAGGCTGTTGATGTTCGGGATCAAGGAGAAGTATCGACAACTGGGGTTTCCCATGCTGGCCTTTCACCACATCTATGAGATTGCCAGGGGGAAAAAGAACTATCGGAATCTGGAGATGGGCTGGACCCTGGAGGACAACGAGTCGATCAACTCCTTGATCGAGGAAGCGGGCGCCAAAAGATACAAGAAATATCGAATATTCAGAAAAACCCTATGAAGAAAAAAGTAACCGAAGGGGGCTACCGAGAGACGTTCCTCGCAGTGCTGAGATGGCTGGCGGGGGTTGCGATCAAATGTACTTGTACTTGCCGCAAGCCCAGGCTCTTCGCTCCGATGCAACCCGATGGCTGGAGTGTTCAGCCCTTCGCGATCGGGTGCCGTTTTACCCCCGATGCCGATCTGGATCCCGATACTGGAACACCTGTGGGGGACGAGGGATATTACCTCTATCTCCTGAACGAAGCCGCCAAGTGGGACTACAGCACTACGAGGTCGCTGCTCTTCTCTATTTGGCAGCGTCCGTGGGGGCATAGTTGGCTCATCCTGGAAGGTCCCCAGGATCGTCTGGAATGTGGGCATACCGGGGATTTAGGGCAGAGTAAACTGCGTTATCATGACGGCGTGTTTCAGGGAATTCGGGAGGGGCATCCCAATCCTATCGCCTACTTGTGGCAAACGAGGTTCGATGGCCAGTTTCAGACCGGCAAGCCCAATCGTCCCCCCACGTTCGTCTGGCGAATGCCGATTACGCGACTGAAGTATAAACTGATCTATGACTATGTGATGCAGAGGAAGTACGACCAGTTCGGCGTGAGGACCAACAATTGCACTGATATGGTGATAGAAACAGCGACGCTCGCAGGTATCAACCTGACTCACCGCATCCGCCTCACCGTGCCGCAGGAAACGAAGGTTTGGGGTCGGAAGCGGCGAGTTTGGACGGATCCTCAATACCGCATTCTGGAGTACAGCACGCCCGACGTACTGGAAACGGACCTGCGTCAGTTGACTCAGTTAGGAATCGGCAGTGATGTTACAGAATGGTACCTGGGTTTGAATCAGTGACGGTCACGCTGGTGTCTGGGCGTATCGGACGACACTGAACCAACTGGCGAATTGTCATGAACAGGAGAAAGAATGGCTTTGCAGCAAAGTTCTGACCTAGTGGCTGAGCATCGGGCTTCCCGCATCGGCTTCGTCTGGCGGTGCCAGGAGATTACCCCAGTGGTGATGCAAATGGCTCAGCGAACCGGGAGCAGAGCCGTCTTCGATTTTTCCATGATGGGGGTGGACGGGCTGTGTTCTTTCCTGCGAAAGGCGGACCCTGCCGGCCAGGTCAGGGATATCAAGATTTCTCTCCCGACTTTCCTTGATCCAGCCTTTGGACCGTTGTTGCAAGAGACCGGAGTCCAGAACCTCTGGGTAGAATGCCACCCCCTGTTCATGCAAGGGAATCCTTCCCTCTTTTTTCAGAGATTTCGGGAACTATCGGCAACCTACTGTTGCTTTCCAATCACGGGCGACATTGATTTCCTGGCCGCATTGATCCAGGACAATCCGGGCGTTGGGCGCATCGTCCTGAAGGGATGCGAAGCTTCCGGATTCGTCGGCGCAGAGACGACCACGGTCCTCTATGCGATACTCAAGGCGATGCTGCCCGCACCGGCAAAGCCCCTCGATATCCTCATTTGGGGGGGCGTCGCCACCGCCGAGGCCGCCTCGGCGTTCCTGTCGACCGGAGCGGCCGGGATCGTTTTCGAGAGCGTCCATTGGCTGACCGATCTGGTTGCCGTTGATGAAACTCAGCGCCAGCGGCTTGCCAGGCTCCGCCTGGATGCTACCGACCTTGTTGGCGTGAACCTGCAGGTTCCCTGTCGCCTTTTCAACAAGGGCAACTCTCTGGCGTTCAAGGAGATCATTTCTTTCGAAGCTTCGCTGTTCGGAGCAAAGGACCGGGAGGAGTGCTGCCGCGCCTTTGTAAACCGGGTGCAGGCCAGGTCCATTCACCCGCTGGAGAGCCGGTTCGGACCTGACGAAGTCATCCCCCTGGGTGTGGAAGCGGCCTTTGCTACATCGTTCATTGAGCGTTTCGGAGCCGGCACCGAGGTGGCCGTACGCGCCTTCATGGAGGAAATCCGCAACCTGTGCCGCCAGGCCGAGGCAAAAAAGGATGGCTTTCTCGACAGCCCTGTAGCCGCAGAGATGGGCACCCGCTACCCCTTTATTCAGGGCGCCATGTCCTGGATCACCGACGTTCCGGAGTTTGCCGCGAGCATTGCCGACGCCGGTGGATTGCCCACCATCGCCCTTGGCCTGATGGACGCGGAGACCCTCGACCGGAAACTGGGACGCATGCCGGAGATCATGGGCGGGCGCCCTTATGCCCTGAACGTGGTCACGTTGGCGGAAAATCCTTTTCGGGAGATGCATCTGGCGTGGATAAAGCAGCAGAGACCGCGTTTTGTTGTGATCGCAGGCGGAGATCTCTCCCATTTAAGAGAATTGATCGAATGCGGCCTTGAGGTCATTTATCTCGCGCCGGATGAAGCGCTATTGCGCCTCGCCCTCGAGGCGGGCGTGAAATACGTGGTCTGCGAAGGGTATGAGGCCGGCGGCCACGTCGGGCGGCACAGCACGCTCACCCTGGCGCAGGCGGTGCTGGATCTCAAGCGGCGCATGCCCTCCCTGTTTCTAAATTCCTGCATGATTCTTGCCGGGGGAATTTTTAATCGGGAGACCGCATTTATGGCCGCCATGCTCGGCGCCGACGCCATCCAGATGGGTACCGCCTACCTGGCTACCCGAGAGATCGTTGAAACGGGCGCCTTGACGGCGCTCTATCAGCGTTTGGTCCTGGGATCGCCGCCGGGAGGGACCGTTGTTTCAGGCCAGGAGACCGGACTTCGGGTACGGTCTTTGCGGACCCCGAGAACGAAAACTGTTTTATCCCTGGAGAGGGAGTTTGCCGCAGGTGATCAGGGCGAATCCTCTTTCCGGACGAGAATGGAGGAAATGGCGTCGAGGAGCCTTTTCATCGCGGCCCGAGGTGTGGACAGGTCTGGCCAGTCGCCGCTGGATGAACAGGTCTGCCTGGAGCGCGGGCAGTTTATGAGTGGGGCCTGCGCCGGCCTCATCCGTGATGTCCGGAAGCTGCAGGCCTTTCACCGTGAACTGGCCGAAGGGCCGCTCTTGCTGCAACATCCCGTTGTCGGGGAGTTCGAGACGATTGCGGAACCTGAAGCCGCTCCGCCGCTGCCCATGGCTCCTCCAGCCCCTGCCGTCGGCTCAGGACGCAGGCGCGTTCCTTCCTCCGTGGACGCGCAGGGCAGGCTTGCCATCACCGGGATGAGCATTATCAATGCCCTGGGAAAGAGTCCCGAGGAGGTATGGGCCGCCAGCCTGGCCATGCAGAGCGGGATTACGCTGGTGCCGCCGTCCCGGTGGGATCACAGCTATTTTTATGATCCCCGGCCACAGGTCGCGGATCGGACCTACTGCAACGTCGGCGCCTTCCTGGATTTTCAAGTCTCCCGCACGGAACTCGGAATCCCACCCCAGGATTTCCGCTCCATGACCTCCGCCACCAAACTCACTCTGTGGCTGGCGGACCAGGCAATCCGGTCTTCCGGCCTCCTGGAGTCAGGTATCCCCCGCGAACGTATCGCCGTCATCATCGCCCAAAACTCGGGAGAGGCGGCGGGAACCCTCAACGGTACCATCATCAGGGCCTACGTTCACGATATCCTCGCCGCCATCAAAAGGGCGGTACCCCTGACGCCGGAGCAAGAACGCGCCATCGAACAGGAGGTGAAGTCCGGGCGCATGGCCCCGGATGACACGACGTTGCTGGGCCGACTCAACTGTGCAGCCCCCGGCTTCATCTGCAACCGGTACGGGTTCAAGGGACCCAGCTTTGCCGTATCCGCGGCCTGCTCGAGCTCACTGGTTGCCCTTTATAGCGCCATGCAGATGATCCGCAACGGCGTCATCGACGCTGCCGTCGTTGGTGGGGGCGAAGAGGATCTCACCCACCTGCATTACCTGGAGTTCGCCGCCGTCGGCGCCCTCTACGGGTTGTCCGGACGGCAGATGCCCGCGCACCAGACCTCTCGCCCCTTCGATGCCCAAAGAGACGGCTTGGTCCTTGGCGAAGGCGGAGGAATGCTCGTCATCGAGCGGGAAAACCTGGCGCGCGCCAGAGGGGCGCGCATCGAGGCTGTCATCACCGGCATGGGCGCCAGCAACAGCTGGCTGGGCATGGTCGAATCCGCCAGTGTCACTCAGGAACTCGCCATTCGCGCCTCGTTCCAGGGGCTGCCCTACGGACCCGATGCCGTGGACCTGGTGGAATGCCATGCCACGAGCACCCGGCAAGGGGACGCGCAGGAGGTCCGTGCCCTGAAGACCTTCTTCACGCCTTCCACACGCACTGTGCTCACCTCGCTCAAATCCCAGATCGGGCACACGCTGGGCGCCTCGGGCATCAACAGCCTGATTCGAGGAACCATGGCCATGCAGGCCGGGGTTTTTCCCGCGACCCTCAACTATGAACACCCAGACCCCGAGATGGGTCTGCCGGGATCGGGATTGCTCATCAACACCGAGCCTGTCGACTGGAAATGCCGGGGCAACCAGCCAAGAAGGTTTCAGGTCAACGCCTTCGGCTTCGGCGGCTCCAACTACGTGGTGCAGGTGGAGCAGGCCATGGATGACACGGATACAGTCATGGTCTGCCCGGACCGGGAGTCCAGCCTCGCAGCGGTGATGAGCATCAGTCCAACTACGATCCAGGACATCTCCTTCTTCCGGACTGAACTGGACGGCTGCCACTACCGCCTGGCGGTTGTGGCAGAGTCTGTAACCGAGGCCCTCACGCTCATCGAAAGGTCGGTCCCTCAGACCGAAGCCGGAAGCGGCTCGTCCAAGGCGTTGCGCACCCTGGCGCAGCAGGGTATTTTCCTGCGCCGCGAAGATATACCCGTCTTGCCGCTCGCCTTCGTTTTTCCCGGACAGGGGTCACAGTATGCAGGGATGGGACGGGAGCTCTACGAGTCCTTTCCCGTCATCAAGGAGTGGATGGATCGGGCGGCAGCGGCAGCGGACTTCGACCTCCTTCACCTCATGTTCCATGATCGCGAGGAGAATCTGCAGAAGACCCGGTGGCAGCAACCGGCCCTGTTCGCCATGGAACACGCCATGGCCCGCTACCTCATCAGCCTGGGGATGCAGCCGGTTGCGATGGCCGGCCATAGTTTGGGCGAGTTGACCGCCTTGTGCCTGGCCGGGGTCTTTTCCGTGGAGGACGGGTTTCGCATTGTGAACCAGAGGGCCCTCTGCATGGACAAGGCCGCCGTCGCCAACGTCGACCCCGGAGTCATGGCGGCCACGGACGCCCCCCTGGTACTGCTGCAGGAGATGCTCCAGGGCCGGGACGCTATCCATATCAGCAATATCAATTCACCGAAACAGGTCGTTCTGGGCGGCGCAACCGAGGAACTCAGGAGTTTTGGCAACAAACTTAGAGAGCTGGGTTACCGATCCACCTTTTTGCGAGTCAGCATGGCCTTCCACACGCCCATTATGCGCGTGATTCATGATGAGCTCGAAACATACGTTGCCTCAATGCCCTTTTATTCCCCGCAGATTCCGGTCATCTCCAACACAACCAAGGCACCCTATCCGGAGGATCCCGCTGCGATCAAACGGATCCTCATGTCTCACCTGGAATCTTCCGTCCATTGGCAGGACAATGTCGAGACCCTTTGGCACGACTTCGGTATCCGGCTTTTTATGGAGGTGGGACCCGGTGAAGCACTGAGCAATCTCATCGAGGACACGCTTCCTGAACCGGTATGCATTCAGTCGTGCTTGCCCGCCGCCGAGGAATTGACCTGGAAGACCGCTCTGGCTCAGCTCTTCGTTCAGGGTCATCTGCAGGTTGCCGAAGAACCCCGGTGGCTTTCCCTCGGCGCCCCGGGGAAAACGCCCGACGCCTCCCCCAGCGCCGCGGCATGCCAGGGGCAGGCATCGTCTGGCGGCAGTGAGCCACCCGTGGGGGAGGATCTCATGGAGCGGCTGATTCGCATCATCATGGATGCAACGGGTTTCGAGAGGGGCGAGATTCGCCCCGACATGGATCTCAGAAGGGACCTCGCCATCCGGTCCAGCCGTCTTCCCATCATTATGGATGCGGCGGAACGCCAATTCGGGATCACCATCGAAATGGAGGATTTTATCGATGTCCGCACCGTGCAGGACATCGCCCGAAAGATCGCCGGAATCATCGCCCGACAGAGAGGTGCCGGTCTGCCGCCGGAAACCAGCGCTGTCGACCCCGCCGCGGCCGGCATCGGGCAGTCGTCACCTGTAGGCAATGAAACGCCTGTCGATGAGGATCTTCTCGAACGATTGATTCACATCATCATGGATGCCACCGGCTTCGAGAGAGACGAGATCCGACCCGACATGGATCTCAGAAGGGATCTCTCCATCCGCTCCAGCCGACTCCCCATCATCATGGATGCGGCGGAACGTCAATTCGGGATCACGATCGAAATGGAAGACTTTATCGATGTCCGTACCGTGCAGGACATCGCCCGGCGGATCTCCGGGATAATCGCCGGACAGGACGGCGCCAGCCTCCAGCCGGGCACCAGGGCTGCTGCCTCCGAGGCGGCCCGGGATGAGATACGGAAACCCGCGAAGGCTGAGGCTTGCTTGAAGCGGATCGTATTCAATCACGTCCCTGTAGAGTCGGCGGCCTCTGTCCCTCTGGAATTGAGCCCGGGCGAGGCAGTCCTCCTGCTCTCAGCGGACAAGGAGGACAGGATTGGGCGAAGCACAATGGAGATCCTCCGCCGGGATTATGGAGTCGACACCTTGCCCATGCTGTTCCGTCCGGAGGACTTGGCACCGAAGGAGGGGAGGGGCGAGCTCCTGACGGAGGCAGGGTCCGGCAGGGCTGCAGAGAGCATCGCCGGCCGTACGGACCTCGCCGGGATGGTTATCACCTTGCCGCAGGGCGGTTCGGATAAGTTGAGCAGCATGGAGGATGTGTCGCGGCTGCTCAGGGGACTCTTTCTCCCCCTGCAGGCCTTTCTGCAATCACCTAAAAAGAAATTTCTGGTACTCCTCCGTGCTGGGGAAGAGACCGACGCTTTTGGAAAAATACTGGCAGAAGGGATGCTCGGGCTATTTCTGAGCGCCGCGCAGGAATACCCGTCGGTCCAGTTCCGCAGCCTGGCGCTCGAGAGAGATACCGACCTGCGCGCGGCGCTGCACGGTGCTCTGGACAGAGGCTGCAGTTCGGTGGAGACCGTGCATCGTGACGGCCGGGTTTTCACCTCGGAGGGGCGCGTCGCCCCGGCGCTCTGCGGGAATTCTCCTGGTCTGAAGCTGAGCCCAGGAGACGTTGTCGTCATCTCCGGGGGAGCAACCGGGATCAGCGCCGATCTGGCGCGCAGTCTCGTGCCCTTCACGCCCCGCCTGGTCTTTCTGGGGAGAACGTTTTTGCCTCCCGGCCTCGATTTGGCCAGGCTGCACCTCGGACATTCCTCTGCCGAAACGATCGCTGCCAACCCCAGGGCCCTGGAAATTACACGGACCCTGGTTGATTTGCACGCCGCAGGGATCGAGGCCAGCTACCATCCTTGCGATGTGACCGACTCCCAAGCGGTCCGTGCGATCCTGGGTGAGGTGGTCAATCGTTACGGCAGGATCGACGGGATCATTCACGGCGCCGGTGTCCTCAGAGACGGTCTCTTGAGCCAGATGACCCCGGATGATTTTTCCCTGGTCACCGACGTCAAATTCCTCGGCGCCTGGAATCTTTTCTCGGCAGCGCTAGGAGCCGGATTGAGGTTTTTCGTCGGCCTTTCCTCGGCCGCAGCGATCCAGGGGAATCCCGGTCAGACCAACTATGCTGCAGCCAACCGGATGATGTCCGCGCTACTTGCAAACCTCCATCGGGAAAACAACGACATCCGCATCAAGGCCTTGATGCTTCCCCCCATCGAAGGGGCGGGCATGGCAGAGGATCCGGAGATCCGGGAACTGTTGAGGCGCAAGGGCGTGGGGTACATCCAC
>MHXM01000174.1:0-291 GCA_001825565.1 Desulfuromonadaceae bacterium GWC2_58_13 | reverse complement strand
CTGCCAGCCGTGAAGACGGCGCCGCGTATAGACACAATCCGTCCTTCACTCCGTGGCGAGCTGGCTTGTGGCACCATTTCCTTGCGGCCCGAAGACTTTCCCATGATCGAAGAGATCTCCGGCCTTGACCTCCGCCGGGAAGAACTGGAGGCCTGCAGAACTTTCTCCCGGGAGAAAGATCTCTGGATCGCCGATCACCGGCCGTTCAAGTTTCTCAAGCATCCTCTGGTCTCAGCCGCCATGGTGCTGGAGACCTTCATGGAAGCCGCCCGGATCCTCTATCCCCATCTG
>MHXM01000173.1:11400-12853 GCA_001825565.1 Desulfuromonadaceae bacterium GWC2_58_13 | reverse complement strand
GTCGATCACGCCAATAGTCTTGTCCATGCAAAAGCAGAGACTTCACCACCGGCAGACAGCAGAACCGACTGATACGAAAAAATTCTTGCCGCAAACACCAATAAATAAAAGGGGTCAGCGATCACTCGCTAACCCCTTGATTTTATGGTGGGCGTTACTGGGATCGAACCAGTGGCCCCTGCCGTGTGAAGGCAGTGCTCTCCCCCTGAGCTAAACGCCCTTTTGAGACTGCAACTTATACCAATTTGCCCACCGGCTGTCAACGGCAATTTACGGCTCCGCGCATGTTGCGTTGTTGCGGCATTGAGGGAACTTTGTTAGCTTTCGATCCCCTTGCGGGCCGGTTGTCCCTCATTGTAATAGTGCTTGATTTCGCGCATTTCGGTGACCAGGTCGGCCAATTCGATGATGTCGGGATGGGCTCCGCGGCCGGTCATCACCAGTTCGGTGTGGTAAGCCTTGTCGCGAATCATCGCTTTCACCTCTTCGAGAGGTATAAGTCCGTAGTCGACCGCGCAGTTCAACTCGTCCAGCACCACCAGATCGTAATCCCCAGAGGCAACCAAAACCCTGGCCCGCTGAAAAGCCTCCCGGGCCATTTCGAGGTCTTGCGGTTCGGGTTCGCGAGTAACGAAGGCTTTGCGACCGACCTGTTCGATAACGATATTGGGACCGAGACGCCGGGCGGCTTCGAGTTCGCCGTAAACCGTCTGCCCCTTCATGAACTGCATGACATAAACCCTGAAATCGTGGCCGGCGGCGCGAAAGGCCAATCCCAGCGACGCCGTGGTCTTACCCTTGCCGTTGCCGGTATACACCTGGACCAGACCCTTTTTCAAGCCACCAACCCGTTCATCATGCATATTCGTTACATCTTTCTCAAAACAGGGCCGGCAGATTTTTTCTCCCACCAGCCACCACCGGTCGAAAATATAGAATGCCGGTTCCCAACTGTCAAGAAACATGAAGAAAAACGGGTCGAAACAAAGATTCCGACCCGTCATTGCGGCAACGCAAATATACCTACCCGACCAGCTACTTCCGGTCGCCCTGAATGCCGATACGGATCGTCTCGAAAGGAATGACCTTGCCGCTGGCGGCCAAGGCCTGGCGGGCGATGGCGATCAGCCCGGAGCAGCAGGGAACTTCCATATGAACGACGGTCAAGCGACGGATGTTGTTGTGTTGCAGCATGGCGGTCAGTTTCCGCAGGTAGGCCTGGCCGTCGTCCAGCTTGGGACAGCCGATCAGCAGCGCCTTATCCCGCAGAAAATCCTTATGGAAATCGGCGTAGGCAAAGGGGACGCAATCCGCCGCCAGCAACAGATCGGCATCGTTGAGAAACGGCGCGGTGGGCGGCACCAGGTGCATCTGTACCGGCCATTGACGCAATTGCGACGGGCGGGTGCCGGTTTCTCTTTCGACCGCCCCGGGTTTGGGATCGAAGTTCATC